>CAXSCV010000056.1:0-9017 GCA_964235895.1 uncultured Chthoniobacterales bacterium | reverse complement strand
TTGCGGCTGGTCGATCTTGGTGTCGATGATCGGCGGGAAGAAGAAGTTCTTACTCTCCATGGCCTTCGCCTGAATTTGTTTGGCGAACTCCAGCATCCGCTCAGGCTCTTCGGTGGAGAGCAGGACCATCTCGACCGGGAAAGTTCCGCCGCCGGGCAGAGCGGGCGGCATGGCCGGGAACATTTCGATTCCCGGGATCGTGCCGATTTTTGCCTGCACCTGCGGCATCAAATCGAAGGCCGTTTCTTTGCGCTGATCCCAAGGTTTCAGGACCATGCCGCCGAAACCGTTGCTCGGAAAAGTGAGCTGAAAAACGAAATCGGTTTGCGGGAAACTTTGGAAAACTTTGCTGGCCGCATCCGCAAAAGCGGTCGTTTGCTCGATGGTCGAGTTTGCCGGCGCGGTCATGATGCCGAAGATGACGCCCTGATCTTCCGTGGGCGCGAGTTCCTTGGCCGCGAACATTGGCAAAAGCAGGAACATGATCACGGCAATGAGCGTGAGGCCGATCCACGCCGCGTAAACTGCCGGGCGCACGCGCAGCGTGGCGTCGAGATGGCGTCCGTACCAATCGCGGACGCGATCGAAAATGTGATTCACCTTCCCGGCGAAGCCTCGCTCGGCCGCGCCGGCCTGCAAAAATTTTGCGCACATAACCGGCGAAAGCGTGAGCGCGACCACGCCGGAAATCGTCACCGCGCCGGCGAGTGTAAAGGCGAATTCGCGGAAGAGCGTGCCGGTTAAACCGCCTTGAATACCGATCGGAATATAAACCGCCGCGAGCGTGATGGTCATCGCAATGATCGGCCCGATGAGTTCGCGCGCGCCGAGGAGCGCGGCGTTCAGCGGCGTTAAACCATCGCGCAAATGTCGTTCGACATTTTCCACGACAACGATCGCGTCATCGACCACGAGACCGACCGAAAGCACAACCGCGAGCAGCGTGAGCAGATTCACGCTGAACCCAAAAACCTGCATGAGAAAGACCGCGCCGATGAGCGAAATCGGGATCGCGACCACGGGAATGATGACCGACCGGACCGAGCCGAGGAAAAGGAAAATAACGATGATGACGATGAGCAGCGTCTCCAGCAGCGTGTGGAAAACGTCGATGATCGCGGTGTTGATGTAAGCCGTGCCGTCATAGGCAATGCGCGCCTGCATGCCGGTCGGCAATTCCTTCTGGATTTGCTCCATTTCGGCGCGGACGCGTCTTACGACGTCGATCGAGTTCGCGTTCGGCAACACAAAGATGCCCATGAAAACCGCGCGCTGTCCGGAGAACCGCACCTCGGTGTTGTAGTCCTCCGCGCCCAGGACCACGTCCGCGATGTCGCCGATGCGAACGAGCACGCCGTTCTCCTGGCGCACGACCAGATTTTTAAAATCTTCCACCGTATGCAGATCGGTGTTCGCGGTCAGATCAACCTGCACGAGCGCGCCTTTCGTGCTCCCGAGCGCCGCGAGATAATTGTTATTCGCGAGCGCTTTTCGCACCTGCGACGGGCTGACGTTGAGCGCGGCCATGCGGTCCGGTTTCAACCAAATGCGCATGGCAAAAGTGCGCCCGCCGAGAATCTCCGCGCGTTGCACTCCCGGAATCGCGGTCAGGCGCGGCTGGACGATGCGGTTGAGATAATCGGTGATCTCGTTCGCCTGCAAAATGTTCGAGGTGAAACTCAGATACGCGGAGGCGAACTGGGAATCCGCCGGCACGATATTGATCACCGGAATTTCCGCTTCCGGCGGCAGGTCGCCGCGGACCTGATTGACCTTCGAACTGATTTCCGAAAGCGCCTTGTTCGAGTCGTAATTCAGCCGCAGCCGCGCGGTGATCGTCGAGACACCTTGCGAGCTGGAAGATTGCAAATAATCGATTCCATCCGCGGCCGCGATCGCGCGCTCCAGCGGCGTGGTGATAAATCCCCTAACGAGTTCTGCGCTCGCGCCCACATAAACGGTTGTGACCGTGACCGAGGCGATGTCGCTCCGCGGATACTGGCGCACATTGAGCGACAAAATCGCCTGCGCGCCCGCGATGATAATGACGAAGCTGACGACCAGCGCGAGCACTGGACGGCGAATAAAAAGATCGGTGAAATTTTTCACGTCTTAACTGTTCGGCGGCGTGGGTGAGAGCGAAGCGTTCGGCGCGAGTTTGTTGTCGACCGCGACGTCCATGCCATTGCGCATTTTGAAGACGCCGCTGCTGACGATTTCATCCCCTTCTTTCAGTCCTCCGGTCACCGCGATAAAATCGCCGCGAGTCTCGCCGGTGCGAATAAATTGTTGCCGAATAATGAGCGCATCCTTGCCGGTTTTCTCATCCTTCTTTTTCTCGATCACGTAAACTGAATTGCCAAAAGGCGCGTACAAAACCGCGGTCGCCGGAATGAACAACGTCGGCTTTATTTCCGGCAAAATCACGCTGACCCGCGCGAACATTCCCGCGCGCAAAGCGTGGTCGGCATTGTCGAGCGTTGCCTGCAAAGAAACACTGCGCGTCGCCGTGTCCACGGCCGAATTCACCGCGGTCAGTTTCCCTTCGAACTCGCGGCCGTTTATCGCATCGGTCGTCACTTTCACCGGCAAGCCGACTTTGATGTCGTTCAGTTGTTGCTGCGGCAATGAGAAATCGACGAAAACCTGGTCGAGCGCCTGCAAGGTCAACAGCTTTTGCCCGACCGGCACCATTTGGCCGACGTTCACTTCGCGGATGCCGGCGATGCCATCGAACGGCGCGCGAATTAATTTTTTGTCGATGGTCGATTGCACGTTTTGCACGTCCGCCGTTTTCTGCGCGAACTTCGCCGCGGCGCTGTCGATTTCCGCTTTGGAAATGACGTTGCCTTTGGCCAAACCTTGCGCGCGCTCGAAGTCCGCTTTGGCCAATTCCAAATCGGCCTGCGCGGAGCGCAACTGCGCTTGTTCGGCCGAGGCATCGATCTCGACCAGCATTTCGCCCTTCTTCACCGGCGTGCCGGATTGAAAATTCACCTCATCCACTTTTCCAGCCAGCTCCGCGCTGATGGTCGCGCCTTGCACCGGCGAGATGGAACCGATCGCGGTCAACATTGGAACCCAATCGCCCTTTTGCACTTTCACACTCGTGACCGTGGTCGCCGGAGGCACCATCGCTTTGCCGGCTGCGATCATCTTGCTGAATTGCAGCGACTTGATGTCGGCGATCAGAGAGAAGAGCGCGAGTAGGGCAAAGACAGTGCCCAGAATAAATCGGCGAGTCTTCCAGAAGAGCAGAATCGCCAGAACGCCGAATAAAATTAGCCCGACGGAAAAGATAACAACGAGGATCTCAAACATTATTTTGATCCGCTTGAATTCGATCCGCCACGGGCGCGTTCGGTGACAGTTGGGGAAGGGCGATGGAAGGCATAAATCGTTAGTTAGGCAAAAAGGGCTTCGTTCGCGAAAAGCAAATGCCAAAGGTTGCGCACCACTTTTCGTTGGCGCTCGCGCCGCTTCGAAGCCGAGACGCGCGCGGGTTCTACGACATCGCGCATCAACGTTCCGCGAATCGTCGCGAAAAGTAATTCCGCAATTTCGCGCGGGGTCATCGGGTGTTTGCCGGTTTTCATTTCGGGTGAGCGCGCGATGATCTCGGTCACGCCCTCGGTCATCGTGCTGAGCAAGTCGCGCACGAGATGAGCGATGTGCGGGTTGCGTCCCGCCTCCGCAAAAAGATCGACCACGAAGGCTGCTTCGACTTGCGGAGCGTTGTCGCAGCAATGCGCGGTAAATAAAATCTCCAGCGCTTCCAGGAGCGAGCTGGCTTCGCGCGCACGGACGACCAGGGCTTGCACCTCGCGTTTATGATCCGCGGCCATGGCCGAGATGACCGCTTCCTTGTTTTGGAAGTAGCGATAAATCAGCCCGACGCTGATCCCGGCTTCCTCGCTGATGTCGTGCATGCTTGTTTGATGAAAGCCGCATTCGGCGAAACAAACCATGGCCGCGCGCAGAATTTGCGCGCGACGATCGGTGCTTAGTTCGGTCACAACGGTCATGCGAAGACGGCTAATGAATGAACGTTCATTCAGTTGTCAAATTTGCGCGCGTTGGTGTTGCTTGACCCAATGGCGCGCGGATGTCCTGCTGTCCGCATGTCCGCGTCGCGCGAACAAGTTTCCCTCTTGAATTCCGATTTGCTCCGGCGTTTGCCGCCGACGCGCCGATATCTCATCGGCGTTTCCGGCGGACGCGATTCGGTCGTCTTACTTCATGCGCTATTCGCCCTCGGCTACGACAAACTGGTCATTTGTCATTTGCATCACGGCTTGCGCGGACGCAGCGCAGACGCCGATGCGCGCTTTGTTGAGCGGCTCGCGCAGGAGCACGGGCTTCGTTTTGAATTCGAAAAAACGGACGTGCGCGAACTCGCGAAAACACAGAAGCAATCGCTCGAAACCGCCGCGCGCGCTGCTCGTTATACTTTCTTTGCCGGCGTCGCGCGCCGGCTGCGTTGCCCGCAAATTTTTCTCGGCCATCACGCCGACGATTTGGTCGAGACGTTTCTGATGAATCTGCTGCGCGGCGCCGGACCGCTCGGTCTGAGCGCGATGCGCGAAATCACTTCGCAGAAAATTGGCGCGGTTGAGTTGCAAGTGATTCGGCCGCTGCTCGGAATTTGGCGGCGCGAAATTGACGGCTACGTAAAGCGGGAAGGAATCAAGTTTCGCGAAGATAAAACGAATGCCGCGCTCGAGCCGACGCGCAATCGCTTGCGCCTCCGAATTATTCCGGAGCTGGAAAAAACGCTCGGCCGATCCGTCCGCGAAAACATTTGGCGCGCGGCCAACATCGCGGCGGAAGAAAACGAATGGCTCGCGCGCCTGATCGAACGGCCTAACGACCAGTTATCGGTCGAGCATTTGCGCGAGCAGCCGATCGCCGCGCAGCGCCGCATCTTGCAGGCGTGGTTGCGCCGGCACGAAATTCCCGATGTTGGTTTCGATTTAATCGAACGCGTCCGTGCTTTGCTCGAGCCGGAAACGAAAACTGCGAAAACGAATCTGCCGCGTAATCGTTACGTGCGACGGCGCGCGAAAAAATTATTCGTGGACGGCTGATTCGCGTCCGTGCCGCGAAGTGAGTGAGATGAACACGACCTCTTACTGGTTTGAAGAAGCGCCGTCGCGGAAATTTGCCGCGCTCGAGAAAACGTTCACAGTCGACGTGCTCGTCGTCGGTGGCGGGATCACCGGCCTAACGACTGCTTATTTGTTGAAGAAAGCAGGTATGAGCGTGGCGCTGGTCGAGCGGGCGCGCATTGCCCGAGCCGATACCGGTCACACGACCGCGCATCTCACGGCTGTGACCGACAAGCGGTTGCATGAACTGGTGGAAAATTTCGGACGCGACCACGCGCAGGCGACTTGGGATGCGGGTGCGGCGGCGATCGATCAGATCGAACAAATCGCACGCGACGAAGGGATCAATTGCGAGTTCACGCGCGTGCCGGGTTACCTGCATGCACCGGTTAGCGGCGGAACAAAAGACGAGCGGCCGAAGTTTCGCGAAGACGCGAAATTGGCTAACGAGTTCGGTTTTGATGCGGCCTATCTCGACAGCGTCCCGCACATGAACACGCCCGGCGTGCGCTTTGCCGACCAGGCAAAATTTCATCCGCTAAAATATTGCGCCGCGCTCGCCAGGCTGATCGCGGGCGGGAACAGTTTTCTCTTCGAAGAATGCGAGGTGGACGAATTCGACACCGAGAAAAAGCGCGCCCGCTTCGGCCGGCATTGGATTCATTATGGGCTGGTCATCCTCGCGACGCACAACCCGCTGAGCGGCGAATCGGGCATCGTGAGCAGCATGACGTTCCAAACCAAGCTCGCGCTCTATACCAGCTACGCACTCGGCGCGCGCTTGCCGAAAAATGCGGTGCCGGCCGCTTCCTATTGGGATACGAACGATCCTTATCTTTATCTGCGGATCGATCGCAAAAAGGATTTCGATTACGCGATTCTCGGCGGGGAAGATCACAAGACCGGCCAGGTCGCGGACACGGAAAGTTGTTATCGCCGGCTGGAGGACTCGTTAGGCAAAATCCTGCCCGACGCGGAGCTCGATCATCGATGGTCGGGCCAGGTGATCGAGACGAACGACGGTTTGCCGTTCATCGGTCAAAGCGAGGCCGGACAATTTATCTCGACCGGATTTTCCGGCAATGGCATGACCTTCGGCACGGTGGCCGCGATGATGGCGCTGGATTGGGCGAGCGACCGGAAAAATCCCTGGACCGATTTGTTTGCGCCGGAACGCAAGCAACTCAAACACGGCCTCTGGGATTATCTGCGCGAGAACAAGGATTATCCTTATTATTTAGCGAAGGGTTTTCTCTCGAAATCGGAAGGCGAATCGCTCGACGCGGTAAAGGCGGGCGAAGGCAAAATCCTGAAGTTGAACGGCAAGAAAACCGCCGTCTCGCGCGATGCCGATGGAAAGGTGAACAAGCGTTCTGCGGTTTGCACGCACATGGGTTGTATCGTGCGCTGGAACCAGGCGGAAGCGACTTGGGATTGTCCGTGTCACGGTTCGCGTTTCAAGCCGGATGGCGAAGTCATTTCAGGACCTGCCGAAACGCCGCTCGCGTCCGCCTAACGAGTGGTTACGACGTTAGTGCTGGGGAGCGCACGCTTGTAGCGTGCTGGTGATAGCATTCTGCGATCACGCACTTTCTTTTTCGGCGTTGTTTCGAAAGTTCGCTCGGCAGAATGCCTCGCCAGCACGCTACAAGCGTGCGCTCCCCAGAACTCAGCGGAAGTCGTCCCACGCAATCCGTGTTTCATCCGTATGAATACGTGGCTAAATTCCGCGGCTCATGAACTCCGCTGTCCGCGTCCGTTTCGCTCCATCGCCCACCGGTTATCTGCATATCGGTGGTGCGCGGACGGCGCTTTTTAATTGGCTCTACGCGCGACACACCGGTGGGACGTTTGTTTTGCGCGTCGAAGACACGGACAAATCTCGCAACACCGACGAGGCCGCGCAGGCAATTTACGACGGTCTGCGCTGGCTCGGATTGAACTGGGACGAAGGCCCTTATTTTCAAAGTCAGCGCGACGAAATTTACGAGCGGAGTTTGGAAAGACTCCGAACCGCTAACTGCATTTATGAGGATAACGGCGCGACTCGTTTCCGCTCGCCGCGCGAGCACGTCATCGTGGACGACATCGTCTGCGGCAAAATCGATTTCGACCTAACGAATCCTGAAACGCATCCGGACATGACCATTCGTCGTCCGGATGGCTCGTGGATTTTTCATTTCGTGAACGTGGTTGACGACATCGAGATGAAGATCAGCCACGTCATTCGCGGCGAAGATCATCTTTCGAACACGCCGAAACACATCGAGCTTTATCGCTCGTTAGGCGCGGAGCCGCCGCGCTTCGCGCACATTCCGCTCATCCTGAACAAGGACGGCTCGAAGATGAGCAAGCGCGACCTCGGCGCGAGCCTGAACACTTACATCGAGGACGGCTATCTGCCGGAAGCGGTGCGCAATTATCTTTGCCTGCTCGGCTGGTCGCCGAAGGATAACCGCGAAAAAATCGAAATCGAAGAAGTCGTTAGGCTGTTTGAATTGGAGAAGATCAATCGCAAGAGCGCGCACTTCGATCTGGAGAAATGCACCTGGTTGAACGGCGAATATTTGCGCGAATTGCCTAACGAGCGGTTCCAGGAATTAGCGCGCCAGGCGCTCGTGCGCGCGGGCACCGAGCTCGCGCATTTTTCGCCTGAATACGTCCGCGCCGCGCTCGAGACTTGCCGGGGAAAAGTGCGCACCTTTGCGGAATTGCCCTCCTATTGCGGCTTCTACTTTCAGGACGCGTTCGAGTTTAATCCCGAGGGAGTGGCGAAACATTTCACGGCGGAAAATCGGCCGCGTTTGCTCGCGTTGCGCGAAACTTTCGCGGCCGCGAATTCGTTTGATGCGGCGACGCTGGAAGCAAATTTGAAAGCGGTCGCGGCCAAATTGGAAGTGAAGGCAGGTGTGTTAGTGCATCCGGCGCGGCTGGCCGTGACCGGCTCGAACGCGGGCCCGAGCCTTTATCATTTGCTCGAAATTCTCGGCCGCGAAAAAGTGCTGGCGCGGATCGATCGCGCCTTGGCCGGCGCGTCCTTTGCCAGTTAGGCGAATCAGGAATTCGCGGCCGAAGTGTGATCGTGCACGATCCGCCAGCCGCTGCTTGTTTTCCGGAAAAGCAAGGTGAAGCGGCCGCGCGGATGGTCGGCGGAGCGCGCTAATTGCCAATGGCCGACGACGAAAGCCGCGTCGCGGCCTAACGGCATGATGTGCAGATCGGAGAAGGTCAACGCGCCCATGGTCGCGCGATTGTGGTAACGCTTTTTGTAATGATCGCGCACTGTTTGCCAGCCTTTCGTGACCGTGTCGCCAGAGACGAACTCGGTGTCGGGCGATTTGGCGTAGCCGTTCATGAAGCCGTCTATGTCGCCGTGGTTCCAGGCTGCGACTTGCGCGTCGAGGACGGCGCGGACTTGCTTCGATTCATTCGTCGCGTCCGAATTTTTCTCGGCGGCGAAAGACATGGGAGCGGCCTGACAGAAAAGAAGAAGGAGAAATGGAATGACTCTTGCGCGCATATTCATCGATGCCGCGTTTAAATTCAGTTCCGGACGCGACGCAAAGCGATATAGCGGTTCAAGGTTTGCCCTGCTATCTTCTTTTGCGGCCGCGCTCCGATTGTTCCCTCTTTGGCGGTGGCTCGCCTAGTTGACCCGGCATGAGCGAACCCTTACATAACCGCGTGTTTCGCATTTCGCTTTGTGCGGTTTTATTGGTCTCGTTAGGCCAGATCGGCCGCGCGCAAACGCCGCCAGCTCCACCGCCGACCATGGCCGCCAATACGGTCCAGCCCGCGCCGGCCGGAGCGCCGGACATGGTCACCTTGCAATATCCAAACAGCGACGTGGTCGACGTTTTGCGCCTCTACGAAACGCTCACCGGCAAGAAGCTGGTCCTCGATAATTTC
>CAXSCV010000055.1:4355-21384 GCA_964235895.1 uncultured Chthoniobacterales bacterium | reverse complement strand
CCGATGCGCCTCAATCAACCAAAGACAACGCGCTGAGGACAGTCAGCGCAGTGGCGAGATTCGCGATGGTCGAGAGGTTCACCAAAACAGCTTAAACAGGAGCGCGCGCGCACTGCAATTGTGCAAGACAATCGCGTCGGCTAATGTCGCCGCGATGCCCGCCGCCGAACCGCAAGTCACGCCCGAAGCTGTCGCAAAACATGGCCTAAAATTCTCGGGCGCGATCCCAACTTCACCGAACTCGGGATTTTCTCCGTCATGTGGAGCGAACATTGCTCGTATAAAAATTCGCGACGCGAGCTGAAAAAATTTCCCACGACCGGACCGAACATCCTGGTCAAAGCCGGCGAAGAAAACGCCGGCGTCGTTGATATCGGCGACGGCTGGGCTATCGCATTCAAGATCGAATCGCACAATCATCCGAGCGCGATCGAGCCGTTCCAGGGCGCGGCCACCGGCGTCGGCGGAATCATTCGCGACATCTTCACCATGGGCGCGCGCCCGGAGTTCCTCATGAACTCATTGCGCTTCGGGCCGATTACCGTCGCGCGAGATTCTTCTGCCGTGGCGCGAGCTTCCAGCTTGCGTGATTCGTTAAGCGACAATCCGCCTAACGAATCCAAAAAAGAACCACGCAAGCTGGAAGCTCGCGCCACCGTGTTCTTCGACCAATTCGCGGAGGTCGATATCAGCCGACGCAATCTCCCGCATTGGCAACAACCTGGCGCGACCTATTTCGTCACCTTCCGTCTCGCTGATGCGCTGCCTGAAAATCGACTTTCCGAACTGGAACAGGAACGGCAGCACTGGCTCAAGTCGCATTCGCAACCCTGGTCAACAGACGACCGCAGAGAATACGTCGAGCGCTTCAGCGAACGCGTGGAGCAGTGGCTCGACGCCGGCGAGGGTTCCTGCGTTCTGGCCAACCCGGACGCCTCCGAAATCGTGGCCGGCGCGTTGCAGCATTTCGACCGCGAACGCTATCAACTCGGCCCTTGGGTGGTGATGCCGAATCACGTGCACGTCCTGCTCAAACCAACCGGCGAGCACGATCTCGGCACCATCCTGCATTCCTGGAAATCGTTTACCTCCAATCGCATCAATCAGTTGTTAGGCCGAACGGGCGGGCTTTGGCAGCGGCAGTCTTACGATCACATCGTGCGGGACGAGGCAGCCTTCGAGCGGATCACGGATTACATTTTGCAGAACCCGAAAGAAGCTGGAGTCGTGGCGCGAGCTTCCAGCTTGCATGATTCGTTAGGCGACAATCCGCCTAACCAATCGAAGAACGAAACAGGCAAGCTGGAAGCTCGCGCCACGACAACAGAAGCTCGTGCGGCGATTGCGAGAAATCTGCGGCTCTTCACCGGCGTGGTTTCCGGGATCGCGCATTACGGCAATTGCATCGGGGTGCCGACGATCGGCGGCGAAATTTATTTCGACGAAAGCTTCGAGGGCAATCCGCTGGTCAATGTTTTTTGCCTCGGAGTTTTGCGTTACGAACAACTTGCGCGCGGCGCGGCTAGTGGGGTCGGTAATCCGGTTTTTTATGTCGGCGCGGAGACCGGCCGCGATGGCTTGGCCGGCGCCGCTTTTGCCTCGCGGGAGTTGACCGAGGAATCAAAAGAAGATCGGCCGGCGGTGCAGGTGGGCGATCCGTTTAAAGAGAAATTATTGCTCGAAGCGTGTCTGGAATTGCTGGCGACCGATGCGGTCGCGGGCATCCAGGACATGGGCGCGGCGGGTCTTACTTGCTCGACCTGTGAGACCGCGAGCCGTGGCGGCACCGGCGTGGAGATCGATCTCGCGAAAGTCCCGAAACGCGAGACCGGCATGACGGCTTATGAAACGCTCCTGAGCGAATCGCAGGAACGCATGCTGATCATCGCGCACAAGGGCAAGGAAGAAGTCGTTAGGCAAATTTTTGAGAAGTGGGATGTGCCTTGCGCAGAGATCGGGCGCGTGACCGACGACGGAATGATGCGGTTGCTCAATGGTGGCGCGGTCGCGGCGGAAATTCCCGCGAAACCGTTGGCAGATGAGGCGCCGCTTTACGCGCGCGAGGCAAAGGCCGCGGAGCAAGCTTCCGGCTTGCCTGATTTCGAGAGCAAGCTGGAAGCTTGCTCCACGACGGAATCTCTTCGGCAACTTCTGGCCGATCCCACGATCGCGTCGAAGAATTGGGTTTACCGCCAATACGATCACATGGTGCGAACTGGAACAGTCGTTAGGCCAGGCTCGGACGCGGCGGTTTTTCATCTTCGCGAAGCCAACAAATTTCTCGCTGCGACGACCGATTGCAATTCGCTCTACTGCTCGTTAGACCCGCGCGAAGGCGCGCGAATCGCGGTTGCGGAAGCGGCGCGAAATTTAACCTGCTCGGGCGCAAAGCCGCTGGCGGTGACTGACAACCTCAACTTCGGCAATCCCTACAAGCCGGAAAATTTCTGGCAGCTACGCGAGTGTGTTGAGGGCGTCGCGGAAACCTGCCGCGCTTTCGATACCCCGGTGATCGGGGGCAACGTCTCTCTATATAATGAGAGCCCGGCGGGCGTGGTCGATCCGACGCCGACGATCGCAATGGTCGGCTTGATCACGCAGGAAGCGCACATCACCACGCAATTTTTTAAACAAGCAGGCGACGCGATCATCCTGGTCGGCGAAGTCGGCGATGAACTTGGCGGCTCGCGTTTCCTGAAAGTTTGCCATGGGAAAAAAGCGGGACCGGTGCCGCGTCTGGAGATCGAGCGCGAGATCGCGGTGCAAAACGCGGTGCGCGATTTGATCGAACGCGGCCTGGTGGAAAGCGCGCACGATTGCTCGGAAGGCGGGCTCGCCGTTGCGCTGGCGGAATCCTGTTTCAATCCCGATGGCCTGCTCGGCGCGGACGTAACGGTGGCGCGAGCTTCCAGCTTGCGAGACGCTGAAAAGAGCACGCTGGAAGCGTGCACCACACTTTTCGGCGAAGCGCAGTCGCGCATTATTATCTCGGTTCGTCCCAAAAATCTCGAAATGGTCCGCTCCCGCCTAACGAGTGTTCCGTTTCTCGAGCTCGGCCGCGTCGGCGGCTCCGATTTGCAGATCATGCTTGGCACTGAAACGCATGGTTGGCCGATCGCGGAACTGCACGATCTCTGGTTCAACGCCATCGCCCGCGCGGTCAAAAGCGACTCCGCGGATGAAGGAATTCCGGCGCTTTAATCGTCGTTGAGATTCGTTGAAGGAGTCGCGCGATGATGGATGTTCCGATGCGATGCCCGAGACCGAAATGAACGCCGATGAGTTGCCGGAAGTGGCCCTCTTTCCGCAACACGAGTGCGGCATCTTCGCCGTTTTCGGTCATCCGAATGCCGCGGTCCTGACCTATTACGGCCTCTTCGCCTTGCAACATCGCGGGCAGGAAAGCGCCGGCATCGTCACTTCGAAGGGCAACGGTTCTTCCTTCCAATTGCATCGCGACATGGGCCTCGTCTCGCAGGTTTTCGGCGCGGATGAGCTCGAGCGTTTGAAGGGAAACCGCGCGGTTGGTCATGCGCGTTATTCGACGACCGGTTCGAGCACTTTGAAAAATGCGCAACCGTTCGTGGTCGATTGTTTCCGCGGCCAGATCGCCGTCGCGCACAATGGAAACCTGATCAACGCGGCCGTCCTGCGCGATGAACTCGAACGTAAAGGTTCCATTTTCCAAACCACCGCCGACAGCGAAATCATTCCGCATCTGCTCGCGCAACCTTCGGCTAATGGCGGCACTCCTTTGAGCGTCCTGCGCCGGCTGGAAGGCGCCTTCAGTCTCATCATCATGAGCGAGCGCGAGATCGTCGGCGTGCGCGATCCTTTTGGTTTTCGCCCGCTCGTTCTCGGCAAACTCGATGGCGCTTATGTGCTCGCTTCCGAAACGTGCGCGTTCGATCTGGTGCATGCCGAATTCATCCGCGAAATCGCGCCCGGCGAAGTTGTCATCATCAGCGAGGACGGCATCCGTTCGGAGTGGCCGTTCCGTGATGAGCAACATGCTTTCTGCATGTTCGAATACGTCTACTTTTCGCGACCCGATAGCATCATCGGCGGGATCAACGTCGCCAAAGTTCGCACGGAAATGGGACGTGAACTGGCGCGGCGTTTTCCGGTGCAAGCCGACATCGTGGTGCCGGTGCCGGACTCGGGAAATTATGCGGCGCTCGGCTTTGCCCAGGAGTTGAAAATTCCTTACGAACACGCCTTCGTTCGCAATCACTACATCGGCCGCACCTTCCTGCAGCCGAGCCAGCTCATCCGCGATTTCGATGTGCGGGTGAAATTGAATTTGATCAAGGAAGCGGTCGAAGGAAAACGCGTCGTGGTGGTCGATGATTCGATTGTTCGAGGAACGACGGCGCGCGCGCGCGTGGTCAATTTGCGCGAAGCCGGCGCGAAGGAAGTGCACATGCGCGTAAGCTGCCCGCCGCATCGCTTCGCCTGCCATTACGGAATCGATTTTCCCGATCCCGAAAAGCTGATCGCGAACCAGCTTTCGATGGAAAAAATCTGCGAATATCTCGGGGTCGATAGCCTGGGCTATCTGGATCTCGACGGCATGGTCCGCGCGACCGGGAAATCGCCTAACGAGTTCTGCCTCGCCTGTTTTACCGGCAATTATCCACTGCCGGTCGATCCGGAGCTGGATAAATTCATCATGGAAAAACGCGAGGGCCGCTCAAAGGCGCTCGCGGCAGAAGAACGCCAGCCGACGCTTTTCGCGGATCTGAAATAAGCGGGGCCGCTTCGTTCAGGATGACAACGAGGAAAAAAGCCTACGCGCGCGCGGGCGTCGACGTAGACCTGGGTAACCTCGTGAAGAAGCGCATCCAGGCGCGCGTCAAGAGCACGCACGGTCCGGAAGTGCTCGGGAAAATTGGCGGATTCGGCGGTTTGTTTGCGCCGAATTTTTCTGGAATGCGCGAGCCGGTTTTGGTGGCGAGCGTGGATGGCGTCGGCACGAAACTGAAGATCGCTTTCGCGATGAATCGGCACGAAACGGTCGGTGCCGACCTGGTCAATCATTGCATCAATGACATCGCGGTTCTGGGCGCGCGGCCATTATTTTTTCTCGATTACATCGGCGCGGAAAGTTTGCAGCCGCGCGTCTTCGAACAAATTCTCAGCGGTTTTACCCAAGCCTGCCGTGCGGGCGGCTGCGCGCTGATCGGCGGCGAAACCGCGCAGATGCCCGGGATGTATCGCAAAGGCGAATACGATCTGGCGGGCTGCATCGTCGGGGTGGTCGATCGCACAGAGATGATCGATGGCAGCCGGATCAAACCGGGCGATGTCATTCTCGGACTCGCGTCGAATGGTTTGCACACGAACGGTTACTCGCTCGCGCGGAAAATTCTTTTTGGGAAGATGCGACTTAAACCGGAGGCGAAATTGCCTGGCTTTAAGCACTCGTTAGGCGACGAACTTTTGCGCACGCACAAAAGCTACCAGCCGCTTCTGACGAAGATTTCGCGCAATCAATTGCACGGTCTTGCACACATCACGGGCGGCGGATTAATCGATAACCTGCCGCGCGTTCTTCCAGGCAATTGTGACGCTGTGATCGAGACGATGAGTTGGCCCGTGCCATCGATTTTCCAGATTCTAGCGGAGAACGGGAAGGTCCCGCGCGAAGAAATGTTTCAAGTTTTCAACATGGGTATCGGGATGGTGGCGATCGTGGATGAGAAACATGCGACGAAGGTGAAACGGACTTTGCGCGCGCGGACGATCGGTCGCGTCGAGAGAGGAACCGGACGCACGCGTTTGGTATTCTGAGGTTGTTATTCTGAGGCGACGAAGCGCGCGGAAGGACCTCGACCTCGGCGCAGGGTTCGTTTGTTTTACCAACTGTAGGTTAAGCTAAGCGGCCTTTGTGAGGTCCTTCGCCGTCTGCGCGGCGCAGGATGACAACGCAGCGCGCGCGGGATCATGATTTCGTAAAGGAAATGACAACTCGCGCGGCGCGTTCTAATTTTCGCGCAATGGAGAAACGCCAGCTCGGCAAAACGGATATGCACGTTTCGGTGCTGGGTTTCGGCGGCGCGGAAATTGGTTTCGAAAACGCGCGCGCGGAAATCGTCGAGCAACTGCTGAACAGCGCGCTCGATGCCGGACTTAATGTCATCGATACGGCGGAATGCTATGAAGGCAGCGAAGAGTTAATCGGCAAAACGGTTAGTCATCGGCGCGAAGAATTTTATCTCTTCACCAAAGTGGGACATCCGCGTGGAGTGGCGAGCGAGGATTGGTCGACGCCTTCGATTCTTGAAAGCATCGAACGCAGTCTTCGCCGGCTGAAAACGGATCGGCTCGATCTTGTGCAATTACATAGTTGCTCGGAGTCGGTCTTGAAAAAGGGCGACGTGATCGCGGCCTTGCAGACCGCACGAGAACGAGGACACACGCGCTACATTGGTTACAGCGGCGATAGTCGCGCGGCGAAATTTGCGGTCGAATCCGGTGCGTTCGATACCTTGCAAACTTCTCTGAACATCGCCGACCAGGAGCCGATCGAGCTAACGATTCCTGCCGCGCACGCGCGCAAAATGGGCGTGATCGCGAAACGCCCGATCGCTAACGCGGCCTGGAGAGCCGGACATAAGCCGATTGATTCCTACCAGCATCCTTATTGGGATCGTTTGCGGAAGTTGCATTACGATTTCATTCGCAGTCGCGCCTTGGAGCAATCGATCGCACACGCGCTGCGTTTCACACTCAGTGTGCCGGGAGTGCATACGGCGATCGTCGGCACGAGTAAGCCGGAACGCTGGCAGGAAAATGCGAAGCTGCTCGAAGCCGGCATGCTTTCGCCCGAGGAGTTCGATTCCATCCGGGAACGATGGGACGACATCGCGGCGAACACTTGGATTGGTCAAACATGAAACAACGAAAACTCGGCCGCGGCGGCCCGATGGTTTCCGCGATCGGGCTCGGCTGCATGGGAATGTCGGATGTCTACGGCCGTCGCGATGATGCGGAGTCGATCGCCACGCTCGAACGTGCGCTTGATCTCGGAGTTAGCTTCTTCGATACGGCGGATATTTACGGGCCAGAGACTAACGAGGAGTTGCTCGGCCGGGTGCTGGCCAGCCAGCGCGACAAGTTTGTCTTAGCAACGAAGTTTGGATTGGTCCGCGATCCGGAGCAGCCGCAGCTCCGCAAAGTTAATGGCAAACCGGAATACGTCCGCAGCGCTTGTGAAGCGAGCCTGCGCCGGCTGCGTGTGGCGGTGATCGATCTTTATTATTTGCACCGGGTCGATCCGAAGACGCCCATTGAAGAAACGGTCGGCGCGATGGCTGAGTTAGTGCGCGCGGGGAAGGTGCGTTATCTCGGACTTTCGGAAGCGAGCGCAGCTACGATTCGGCGCGCGCATGCAGTTCATCCGATTACCGCCGTGCAATCGGAATACGCACTCTGGACGCGCGATCCGGAAGACGAGGTCCTGCAAACATGTCGAGAGCTTGGGATTGGTTTTGTTCCTTTTAGTCCGCTTGGTCGCGGATTTCTCACGGGCCAGATCAAGCGCTTCGAAGATTTGGAAGAAGGAGACTTCCGCCGCAACTCGCCGCGTTTTCAGGGAGAAAATTTCGCGCGTAATCTCGACCTCGTGCAGCGAGTGGGAGAGATCGCGAAAGAGAAGCATTGCTCGCCGGCGCAGCTTGCACTCGCGTGGGTTCTCGCCCAAGGCGAGGACATTGTGCCAATACCCGGTACGAAGCGCCGGAAGTATCTTCAGGAGAATATCGGCACCCTCGAAGTGAACCTAACGAACGAGGATTTGGCGCTGATCGATCAGGCGGCGCCGCGCGAAGCTTTCGCGGGGCCGCGTTATCAGGAGTCGATGATGCAGATGGTGAACCGCTGAGGTGTGCGGTTCACCATCCCATCAAAATTAAGTTGGCTAGCTTTTCGCGCCGGCGGCTTTGCGGCGCGCGGCCCAACGAGCTTTCATTGAATCAGAAAGCTTTTTGCGGCCGGCTGCAGTCAAGCCCCCACCGCCCGAAGTCGATTTGGCCGACTTGGCCGATTTGGTTGACTTCGTCGACTTGCTGCTACCTGACGATGAAGAGTCGCTACGCACACCCGCCCAACGAGCGCGCGCGGCTGCGGCTAGTTTCGCGCGCGTAGCCGCCGACATGGGACGACGACGACGACGACCGTCGCCGGAAGATTTCTTAGCGCCGCTGCTGCCGCTACCGCTACTAGAGCCGCTAGTGCTGGTCGAGGCGCTGCTGCGACTCCCGCCGCCGCCGCTCCCGCCGAACAATGAGCCCAGGCGTGATTCGAGTGAATGTATTTGTTCGCGAAGCGATAAAGCTTCTTTTAGTTTTTCAAGTGACAAGTCCATGGCACACTTAATAGGGCACAACTTTGTAAGTGCAACTAAAGAACTTTACTTTAGAAATCCAGCCGGACGCGGAACAAAGAAATGCTCTTCGCCAAGTCAAGCTATCTTAAGTAGAATACTTCGGCGCAGAACCGGGCAGTTAGCTCAGCGGTAGAGCGGCACGTTTACACCGTGTTGGTCGGGGGTTCGATCCCCTCACTGCCCAATCTGCCGCTGCGGATTGGTTACGAGATAAATTCGCTTTTGTTTTCGAGTAGCTTCGCTCAATCGCCTTTCGCCGCTTTGCGAGCGGGTGCCCGCCGAACTTCTCACGAGAAAATTCGGCGAGCTCGGGTAAGATAGGGAATGGAGGAAAACGAAGACTCGAACAATGTCGACGGACTGGAGGTGCGCAGTTATTTCGTCCGCGAACGCAACGCCTTGCTGGCGCGGGCCGACTTTGGCGAACTCTATGTCGATTACTATCTTCACCAGGGACAATATGGTTATCATCACGCGCCCGAGCACGATGGCTTGCTCAAGGAAGCGTTGGCCGCGCTGACCTTGCATTGCGCTTCGCGGCCCTGGAATGAAGCTTGGGCTTGGACAATTCATTTTCGCGAGCCGCTGCTTAATCTTTTTGTTACCGGGGATAATCGCCGCGGGATCATCGTCGGCCAGATTTTCACCGAGAACGTGAAGGACGATGGGCGCAATCTTTTCTGCGCCGACCTTGCGCGCGAACGAGCGGATTCGCGGCGAAGCACGGTGGAGTTCACCGGTAAAACGCCTTTCGCGATCGCGGAAGAATTTTATGCGCGAAGTGAGCAGCGGCCGGCTCGTTACTTCCAGGTTGGTGCGGAAGACTTCGTCATGATCTCCGCGCAACCCGGTTGCGACATGGATTGGTTTCATTCGCTCGAGAACGAGAAGGTGCGGTCGCTCGATGATAGCGAGACTCTCAGTTTGCTCGAGCAACGCCGCTATCGCTGGGGTTGTGGCTGCTCGCCGGAACGAATGTTCGCGGTCCTTGGCCCGATGATGCAGAGCGACCCAGCCGCGCTTTTCGGCGGGGAAGATTCTATTCGCGTTAGTTGTCCAAGATGCGGAGCGACGCATCTGATAACTCGCGAATCGCTCGAAGCTTATCTTTCCGAATCCAGCCGTGCCTGATCCCGAACCGCTCGCATTACTCGTTAGGCAAAAAGGATAATCGCTTCCTTCGCGCCCCGCGCTAGATAAGAAGGCGTGCTCAACTATATCTGGCTCGCGCTCGTCCTGCTGGCGGTGACGATCGGCGGTTGGAATAATCGACTGCAGGAAGTGACCGACGGCGCTTTCGATGGCGCGAAAACCGCGGTTACGATCGCGCTCGGGCTTATCGGCATCATGGCGATGTGGCTCGGTTTGATGCGCCTGGCGGAACGCGCCGGCCTGATCCAGCGCATGGCGCGCGCCTTACGGCCTATCATGCGCCGTCTCTTTCCCGAAGTTCCGGCAGAACATCCGGCCATGGGTTCGATGCTGATGAACATGGCGGCGAACATGCTCGGCCTCGGTAACGCGGCGACTCCGCTCGGTTTGCGCGCGATGCGCGATTTGGAATCGCTCAATCCTCGTCCCGGCACAGCTACTAATGCCATGTGCACTTTTCTCGCGATCAACACCAGTTCGGTTCAACTCATTCCGACCACGGCTATCGCCATTCTGGCGGCCGCTGGCTCGACGCGCCCGACAGCGATTGTCGGCACCGCGCTGCTCGCCACCCTCTGCGCGGCGACAACGGCGATCGTGACGGTGAAGTTTTTGGAAAAGCTCCCGTTCTTTCGAATTCAACTCGATCCGCGCCTTGGCGAAACTGCCTTGCCTAACGACCAATACATCGCGCAAGAGCCAGTAGAAGAGATTATTTCTTCTTCCCTAACGAGACGTTCGCCCGCCTGGTCGAGCCTTCTTCTTCTCCTTCTCTGCGTCTTCTTCGCCGCCCTTTTCGGGCGCATGGTTTTTCCCGGTTTGTTTAACCTTCCGCAGCACGCAAACGCGCCGGGCGTTTTCGTCCGCGGAGTGAATGCGCTTTCCATTCTCGCGATCCCTTTTTTGCTCAGCTTCTTTCCGCTCTACGCCGCGGCGCGCGGGATAAAAGTCTACGAAGAGTTTGTCGAAGGCGCGAAGGAAGGCTTCGGCGTTATTCTGAAAATCATCCCCTTCCTGGTCGCGATGTTAGTCGCGATTAACATGTTCAAAGGCGCCGGTGGGATCGATCTCCTGACTCGCGCGCTTAGTCCCGTTCTCGGACCGTTGCATTTTCCGCCCGATCTCCTTCCGCTCGCTTTGATGCGTCCGCTCAGTGGCGGCGCGACCTTGGCCATCTTAACCGAAATCGTCCATCGCCTCGGTCCGGAGAATATCGTTAGCTTGATGGCGGCGACGATTTACGGAAGCACCGAAACCACTTTCTATGTCGCCGCGGTTTACTTCGGTTCCGTCGGCGTGAAGAAAACACGGCACGCCATTCCCGCAGGCCTGGCCGGCGATCTTGCAGGAGTGATTGCCGCGGTCGTTATCTGCCGCGCTGTCCTCGGATGAAGATGGAGGAATTTTTCCCTCGCCAGCGGGGGCGCGCGCTTCCTATCGTCTTCGCTCGTTCATGATTCAGCGCGATTATCTTATCATTGGGTCCGGCATTGGCGGAGGCAGCGTTTGCGAAAGCATCCGCAAATTCGACAAACGTGGCAGCGTCACACTCATCGGCGCAGAAGCGTTTCTGCCTTACAAACGCTGGATGCTCTCGAAGGCTTTCCTCCGCGAAAAAGTTCCACCGGTGAAAAAATTGCCGCACCTCGAGGCGAGTTGGTACGACTCCCATAAAATCGAAACACGTCTCGGCGGATTGGTCACGCAACTCAACATCGATCGACGCCTCGCCGTCATGAGCAACGGTGAGACGATCGAGTTTAATAAAGCTTGCCTGGCCATGGGCAGCCGCCCGATTCGGCCACCCGTTGCGGGAACGAATCTCGGCAACGTCATCTATCTTCGGACCACACGCGATGCGCTGGCTTTGCGCGAAATGGCCAGCCTGGAAAAAACCGTTGTTGTCATCGGTGGCGGCCTGCTGGCTTGCGAAGTCGCCTCGAGTCTGCGGCAGATGAAATTCAAAGTCAGCATGATGCATCGCAACAGCTACCTGCTGAATCGATACGTCGATCCGGAGACGGGCGCGTGGCTGACTGCTTACTTCGAAAAACACGGTGTCACGCTCTTGTTAGGCGAAAGCTTGAACGGCTTCGAAGGCAAAACCATTTTGCGAAACATCCAGACGAAAAGTGGAAATCGCGTCGCCGCCGGGCTCGCGGTCGTCGCTTGTGGCGCGGAACCGAATCTCGATCTCGTGCGCAATACGCCGCTCTCCGGCCCGCACGGCTCGCCCGTCAGCGAGTATCTCGAGACGGAAGAAAAAGGCATTTATGCGGTGGGCGATCTCGCCTTCTATCCCGACCGCATCATGGGTGGAATGCGGCGGCAAACGCATTGGGAAAACGCGCGCGAGCAAGGCTTGGTGGCCGGCGCGAACATGACCGGTAAAAAACGCATTCGTTACGAACAGGTCCCTTATTTCTGGACCGAGATGTTCGATTTGAAATTGGAATTCGTCGGTGACTTTAGCACGCAACCGACGCGCGTGGACCTGCATGGCGCGCATGCGAAAAAGAAATTCATCGCACGTTATTTTTCCGGCGACAAACTCCGCGCCATTCTCCTATGCGATGCCGCGACCCGCGAAACCGAGGCGGCGCGGACCGAGTTGCGCACCGCGCTCGGAAAATAATTTCTTTCGCGACCGCGCCGGTTTGCCTGGATTTCCGATTGACGATCGGAAACGGAGGCGGCATGAACCGTGCTAAATCCAAAGCTTCCCTATTCATGATTCCCCTCGCTTTTTTCGCCATCGCTCTCTCCGCCGTGCTCGGCTGTGTCTGGTGGGCCTGCGCCGAAGACCGCGATCAAACATGAAGGTGCAAAGCTAATGCTCGATCACGAAGATTTGAAGTGGATCGCGACCACGTCGACCGAGTTGAACTCGATGTTGCAACAGATCTCGCGCTACTCGGATTTGGCGCGGAGGCACAAGGGTGAATACAACTACGTCGAGATGTTAGGCGAACGCGTTGAGCTCGCCGCGAAAACCGCGCAAGCGCTTTTCGATCACGTCACCTCGAACATCATGCAGGGCAGCGCCAAAAGCGCGCCGACTCGGAAAATTTCCACGCCATCCTTTTCCGTGATGCCGCCTCCGGATCTTTCTCCTCCCGCGTCGAGCGCACCGTCACCGACTCGCAGCGCACAACCTGCGGCGGCTCTCCGCTCCGTTCCGACCGCCGCGCAGGCCGCACCCGCTCCGCGGCCGCCCGCGCCCGCTCTGCCGGATTTTCAAACGTTGAACCCGGGCGGAAACCGCGAGCTCATTTTGTTGGTCGATGACGAGATGGAAATTTCCCAGATCGCTTCCACCATGCTGACCGATGAAGGCTACAAAGTTATCCTCGCGAAAGATGGATTCGAAGCGCTCAAGATTTACAAACATCTCAGCGGAGAAATCGGTTTGGTGATTCTGGATTTCTTTCTCCCGATCATGGACGGCGATGCGGTTTTCGATGAACTGCGCGCGATCAATCCCAATATCAGCGTCGTCTTGAGCAGCGGTTTCGCCGAGCAAAGCAAAGTCGGCGCGATGCTCGCGCAAGGTCTGCGCGGTTTCATTCCGAAACCTTACACGCGCGAGAAGTTGCTCGAGCAAGTGCGCTCCACGCTCGACGCTTCGCGTCAGCAAAATCGCTAGTTGCGCCGCGGCGCGCGTGCGCGCGCTTTTTCGCCGGCCGGTAAATCGCCGCGCGTGGCACTGATTTAGCTTTAAAACGTTCCGAACTGCATGGCTCGGATCGACGCATTTTTCAAACTGATGTCCGAGCAAAAGGCTTCGGACCTTCACCTCGCGACCGGCAACCCGCCGATGCTCCGCATCAATGGCGACCTCGTCCGCGTCGATTATCCATCGCTGCAAAACGACGACCTCAAGGCCATGGTCTACGAGATCGCGCCGGAAGGTAAAATCAAAGTCTTCGAAGAAACTTCCGACGTCGACTTCGGCTACGAAGTGCCAAACGTGGCGCGTTATCGCTGCAATTTCTTCCAGCAAAAATCCGGCATCTCGGCCGTCTTTCGCCTCATTCCATCGAACGTTCTCACTTGCGACGACCTCGGGCTTCCGCCGGTCCTGAAAAAATTTCCAATGTTAAAGAAGGGCCTGATTCTGGTCACCGGGCCGACCGGTTCCGGTAAATCGACCACGCTCGCGGCCATGATGGATTACGCGAATTTGAAGCGGCACGATCACATCATCACGGTCGAGGATCCGATCGAGTTTGTGCATCGCAGCCAGAACTGCCTCGTGCAACATCGCGAAGTCGGCGTACACACGCGCTCCTTTTCGGCCGCGCTGCGCGGCGCGCTTCGCGAAGATCCCGACATCCTGCTCGTTGGTGAAATGCGCGATCTCGAGACGATCGAACTCGCGCTGACCGCGGCGGCCACCGGCCATTTGGTTTTTGGAACGCTGCACACTTCAAGCGCGGCCAAAGCGGTCGATCGCATCATCGATGTCTTCCCGACCGATCAACAAAATCAGATTCGCGCCACGCTCGCGGAATCATTGAAAGGCGTGATCGCGCAAAATCTTTTCAAACGCATCGACAAACCGGGCCGCGTGGCCGCACTGGAAATTCTCGTGGTCGATATGGCGATCTCGAACCTCATTCGCGAAGGCAAAACGCACCAGATTCCGGGCATGATTCAGGTTGGAAAGAAAAAAGGAAACCAGCCGTTGGAAGACGCGATCATGGCGCATTTGCAGAACACGCGCATCTCTCCTGAAGAGGCTTACGACAAGGCCATCGACAAAAAGAAATTCCGCCCATTCCTCAAGGAAGCGCCCGCGGACATGACGGAGGAATAGCCATTCGCGCCTATGAGAATCCCTGATCTCGACCGCATCCTTTCGGCGATGCTGAGAACCTACGACGGCATCTCGGACCTGAATTTTTCCGTCGGCCATCCTTTGCAGGTCGAAGATTTCGGCGAACTCAAACCGGTTTACGTCGACCCGCCGATCGAAGCGCTCACGCCTTATCAAACCGAGCAACTCGCGCTCAGCTTGATGCAAGGCAATCGCCGGCTCATTTACGATTACCTCACGCAAGGCTCGTGCGATTGCAGCTACTCGTTAGGCGACGAAGCCCGTTTCCGTGTAAATATTTTTCGGCAGCAGGGACATTTCTCGATCGTTTTGCGCAAACTGGAAGGCGTGATTCCGTCGATCGAGTCGATCGGTTTGCCATCTATTTTCGGCGAAATCGCCAAAGAAAAAACCGGACTCGTTCTCGTCACCGGCGCGACCGGCAGCGGCAAGACCACCACGCTCGCCGCCTTGCTCAACGAAATTAACGAGACGCAAGCCATTCACATCGTCACCCTCGAAGACCCGATCGAGTTCGTGCATCCGACGCGAAAAGCCACCTTCAATCAACGCGAGCTTGGTCACGATTTTAACAATTACCCAAACGGCTTGCGTGCCGCATTGCGGCAAGCGCCCAAGGTAATCCTAGTCGGCGAAATGCGCGATCGCGCGACCGTGGAAGTGGCCTTGATGGCCGCGGAAACCGGCCACCTTGTTTTGAGCACACTGCACACCGTCGACGCCGGCCAGGCGATCAATCGCATCCTCGGCTTGTTCTCGTTAGGCGAAGAACAGCAGTTGCGCATTCGTTTGGCGGACACCGTGCGCTACATCATCAGCCAACGGCTCGCGCCCAAAGTCGGCGGCGGCCGGCAATTGCTCACGGAAATCGTCGGCAACAATTTGCGCACCAAAGAAACGATCGCGCTCGGCGAAGGCGAACACCGCACCTTCTACGAGATCATTGAAGCCAGTTCGCCCTTTGGCTGGATGACCTTCGATCAATCGATCCTGAACGCCTACGAAAGCGATCTCATCACCGACGAAACCGCACGCACTTTCGCCACCCGAAAGGGTCGCATCACGCGCGGGATCGACATGATTCAAAAATCGCGCGGCGTCGATAACGACCTCGAGTCCGGCCTGCGCCTCGACATGCCGGCCAACGCCTTCCGCTAAGTCCCGTGCAAAACGATAACGAAACTTCCTTCTTCGATGCCGGCGAAAACACCGCCCTCGTCTGCATCGATCAGCAGCAATATCAAAAGCTAATCGTGCCGCAGTTAATCGACATGACCTACAAGGTGCATCTCGGTTTATTCGAAGAGGATGTCCTGCTCAAACTGCGCACTTATAGCTACAACGTCGTCATCGTTTACGAGAATTTCAAAAACTCCAACCTGCAGACCAACCCGATTCTGCGCGATCTGGTCAAACGTCCTGGCGCGCAACGACGCGACCATTTCGTTGTCCTGCTCAGTCATCGTTTTGCGACGAACGATGCGATGAGCGCCTTCGTGCAAAGCGTCGATCAGATCATTAACGTGGCCGACTTGGCGAACTTCAAACCGGTCTTGCGGCGCGGCGTCACACAGTATCACGAGCTCTATCAGTCGTTCGCGGAAACGCTAAAAGCCGTCCAGGCTATTTAAGTGCGCAGTTATTTTTCGACCGACTCTTTAGCCCTTTTCCTCGCTCGGATATTCGGGCGGCGAGTAAACATTAAAAGTCACCGCGCGACGCTGGCCGCGATTGACGAAGCGATGTTTCACGCCCGCTGGAATAAAGAGAACATCGCCTTTTCTTAGGTCCTGTTTTTCCGCGCCGGCTTCGCCGGCCAACTTGCCTTCGAGAATCAGCAAAACCTGGTCGCTCGTCGCATGCGCCTCAGGTTTTTCCCCGCTGGCCGCGCCGGGTTCCAAGGTCATCATCGCGGTTTGCGCGCGCTTACTTGTTTGCAAAACCTCGAACCATCCCGTCGCGTCGTTGACGTTCGATAGTTGCATCGAAAAAAATTCGCAGCGTCTTTCTTTCAACCGCGCGGCGCGCGCGCCAGATTTTGCCGGAAAAATATCGCCGCTTCTTCGCACACTTTTCCCATCGCCGCCTGGGTGAAAACGTGTCCCTCGCCCGGGAAAAAACGCGTCTGCAACGAAGCTGCGCGGCGGCGCAAAACGGGAATGAGCGGCTTGGCGTATTTCGCGACCGGCACTCGCGTATCCGCTTCGCCGTGAATCATCAGCACCGCAGGCAACTTGCCGATGCGATCCATCCTTCCATTCCAAGCGCCGCCGGCATGCTCGATCACCGCCGCCACACGCTGATTATCGGAAGACGCGATCAACGACAAAAAGCCGCCGAGCGAATATCCATAAATGCCAACCGGCGCAGAATCGCCGCGCAACTTTTGCACAGCCACAATCGAGCCGCGCACAGTCGCCAGCCACGTTTCAAAATTTTTCTCCATCACCGCGATGCGCGCGAAGAGCGTGCCGGTGCTCTCGAAATAATGAACGACATAAACGTCGTTTCCCTTCGCGGCTAACGAGCGAGCCACCCGCCGCATCTCGGGTCCATCGAAAATCATTCCACCGGCGCCGTGCAGAACAAGAATGGCCAGATGTTTTCGCCGATCGGTGTCATGTTGTGTTTTTAAGGTGAACCGCTAC
>CAXSCV010000055.1:0-4345 GCA_964235895.1 uncultured Chthoniobacterales bacterium | reverse complement strand
AATGTCAGCCTGGATGTCGCTGCCGTTCGCGCGCAAAACGGTATGCGAGACAGATATCCCGGTTTCGCCAGCCTGCGCTGAAATGCCGCCGCCGAAGAGCAGCGCGCAGCATAAAACAATTCCTATAAATGCGAGGCGGACGCGTGTTAAATTCATTCGCAGGAAGTTCGCCGGCGATGCGCGCGGCGGTTGCACCGATCTGAAGGGTTACGCTTTCGTCGCTTGACGCGCCACCGGATCGCGCGGGAAATTAGCGCACCCGCGAGATCGCAAAAACATCGAACCGCATAATCAGATCGTGGACGAACCCCAGCCTAACGAGCAAAGCAAAGAGTCTAACGAGACTCCGGCACGCATTCGTCTGTCGCCCTCGCGCAATCAAAAACAGCGTTCGCGATTAAGGCAGGCGCCGGAAAGCGTTCCAGCGGTCGAGCCGGTCACGCCTCCAACGCCGCCGCCGCCAACCCCGGAACCATCGCCCGTCCGCCGCGCGAAACTGAAGCGCTCCGGCCAAATGCATGCTGATTTGACCGCTCCGCTGCCTGATCCGCAGACACCCGCGGACGAACCGGAATATTAGCGGGCGTCTGCGGCGCTCCGGAAAAAAGCGCATGAACGAGCTCGCAGAAGAGCGATTCAAAAAGTCGTTCACATCTCCGGATTTTCTTCCTACCCCCAGGGCTCCTTTTGTCATCCTGAGCCGCGCAGACGGCGAAGGACCTTACATTGGGTCCTTCGCTTTATTAAACGGCCGGCTCAACCAAGCACCCCTATCCAGGGCTGGGCGCTGTCACTAAGGGTCCTTGGTCCTGCAAGAGTCCTTCTCTCGCCAAGCCCCCCATGCGAGGTCCTTCGCCGTCTGCGCGGGTCAGGATGACAAATATTACGATCGCGCGGAGTTGTATGTTCGCCTAACGAGTGATCGCGCCGCGCAAAAAACCTCCGACCGCCGAGGGAATTCGCGAAGGTGGCTGGGGAGGGAATTGAACCCCCGACACGAGGATTTTCAGTCCTCTGCTCTACCAACTGAGCTACCCAGCCGTGTCGCGGCCGAGAGGCGCGAGCGCGCTTCTGCAGCCGGGGCGTCACTATGCAAAATCCGCGGGACAGCGCAAGCAGCCAGCCTGCACCGAGATCGATTTTCGCAAGCCTCTCGTACTCAGAATTTTCGCGTCAAGGCCAACGCTCGCGTCAGCAAATGAGAATATTGGCGACGCGAAACTTCGATCCCGCCAAAGCGCTGCAAATGCGGCGTGAGCCATTGCGTATCGAGTAAAATAAAACGGCCCGCCCGAAGTCGATCGACCAACGCAGCCAGTGCGACCTTGGAGGCATCGGTCACTTCATGGAACATCGACTCCCCAAAAAAAGCGCCGCCTAACGAGACCCCATAAAGTCCGCCGGCCAGTCGGCCCTCACTCCAGGTCTCGACCGAGTGCGCGTATCCCTCCTCATGCAAACGGATGTAACTTTCGATGATCTCCGGATTGATCCAGGTATCGTCGCGCATCGCGCAATGCTGCATGACCGCGGCAAAAGCGGTGTTGATTTTCACTTCGAAGATTCCTTTGCGAATGACTTTTCGCAGCGCGTGCGGCAGATGGAATTCGTCTAATGGCAAAACACCGCGGCGCTGCGGAGAGAACCACTCGATCCGTCCATCATCCATCGCCATCGGGAAAACCCCGAGCCGATAGCCTTGCAACAAAACTTCGGGAGGGATCATGCGCGGCGAAATTCTTTGTTCGTAATCGCCAAACTGCAAACGAGATGCGCGCGCCTTTCCTGCACCTCATTCTTGCAATGCTCAGCCGCACCTTTAATCTTCCCGGGTGAAACGTCTCTTCACCCTCCTCGCGAGCGCGAGTTTGCTCAGCATGATCGGTTGCGCCGGCGACGGTCCCACCACGGCAGAAGTGCAGGAGCAACTGCGCAGGGGGGTTAGTGGCGAAGGTCAGGTGACGGATCAGATCGACCGCACCGGCGACCCGTATGTGAAACCGCGCGAAGGCGCGGCCCTCTCGCGCGAATAGGCA
Organism: uncultured Chthoniobacterales bacterium; assembly: GCA_964235895.1. GTDB lineage: Bacteria > Verrucomicrobiota > Verrucomicrobiia > Chthoniobacterales > UBA10450 > JACCTI01. The sequence goes on along the minus strand of CAXSCV010000055.1, from coordinate 2,309 downwards.
AATGTCCACGCCGTCCGCGCATTCGAAAATTCTCATCCTCGATTTCGGTTCGCAGTACACCCAGGTCATCGCGCGCCGCATTCGGGAGTGCCAGGTCTATTCCGAGATCGTGCGCTTCGATATCCCGGCCGCGGAAGTGGCGGCGGCGCGGCCGAATGGCGTCGTCCTCTCGGGCGGACCGGCCAGCGTTTATGACGAACGCGCACCGCAACTCGATCCGGAAATCCTCTCGTTAGGCATTCCCGTTCTCGGCATTTGCTACGGCATGCAATTGATGGCGCGGCATCTCGGCGGCGAAGTGGAATTCAGCGCGCGGCGAGAATACGGCGCGGGCATGTTGCACGTCGCGAACGGCTCGCGGCTCTTCGAAGGAATCGGCGGCCAGCTCGATATTTGGAATAGCCACGGCGACAAGGTGACGAGTTTGCCGAAGGGCTTTCGCTCCGCCGCGCAGACCGAGAATTCCGCATTCGCCGCGATCGAAAATCCGGAAGCGCGCCTCTTCGGTTTGCAATTTCATCCGGAAGTCGCGCACACGCCGCGCGGGAAAGAAATCATCCAGAATTTCGTCTACGGCATTTGTCATTGCTCGATGGATTGGACGATGGGCTCCTTCATCGATGAAGCATGCGCTCGTGTTCGCGCGCAAGTGGGCGATCAAAAAGTGGTGCTCGGTTTAAGCGGCGGCGTCGATTCATCAGTCGTGGCCGCGCTTTTGCACAAGGCGATTGGCGATCAACTCACCTGCATCTTTGTCAATAATGGCCTGCTCCGCGCGCGCGAAGACGAAATCGTCCAGCGCGTTTTCGTGGAAAATTTTCACGTTCGCTTGAAGTACGTCGACGCTTCGGAACGTTTCTTGAAATTGCTCGAAGGCGTGACCGATCCGGAGCAAAAGCGCAAAATCATCGGCAAAGAATTCATCAAAGTTTTCGAACGCGCCACGCGCGAATTGCTCGAAGAAGAAAAGGCCAATGGCGCGGATCGCCACACCGGTTATCGCTTTCTCGCACAGGGCACGCTCTACCCGGACGTAATCGAGAGCGTGGCGATCGGCGGCAATCCCGCGCATGTGATCAAGAGTCATCACAACGTCGGCGGCTTGCCCGAAAAAATGCATTTCGAACTGGTCGAGCCGGTTCGGCAATTGTTTAAAGACGAAGTGCGCCAGGCGGGTTTGCAGCTCGGTTTGCCGAAGGAAATTGTTTATCGGCAGCCGTTCCCCGGCCCTGGTTTGGCCGTCCGCATTCTTGGCGAAGTGACGCCGGAAGCGCTCCGCATTTTGCGAGAAGCCGACACGATCGTGACCAGCGAAATGGAAGCGGCTGATTGGTATTATCGGGTCTGGCAATCGTTCGCCGTTCTCCTCCCCATTCGCAGCGTCGGCGTGAAGGGCGACCAGCGAACTTACGAAAACACCATCGCCTTGCGCATCGTCGAAAGTCAGGACGGCATGACCGCGGATTGGGTGCGCGTGCCGTATGATTTGCTCGCGCGTATCTCGACTCGCATTTGCAACGAAGTGCAGGGAGTGAATCGCGTCGTCTACGACATCTCCAGCAAACCGCCGAGCACGATCGAGTGGGAATAAGGCGGATTGCTTTCGTTAGTCACTCGTTAGGCAAAGTGTCCGCTCCAGCACGATGAACGCCGAGCAGTTTCGCGTGCAGCAAAACAGTCGCGGCGAAGAAGCATGGGATCTCTGGGGACCGTATTTAAGCGAGCGCGCCTGGGGCACGGTGCGGGAGGATTACAGCGCGGATGGCGATGTCTGGAAATATTTTCCGCACGACCATGCTCGCTCGCGCGCCTACCGCTGGAGCGAGGACGGCATCGCCGGCCTCTCGGATTCGAATCAACTCCTTTGTTTCGCGTTCGCTTTTTGGAATGAGCGCGATCCGATTTTAAAGGAGCGCCTTTTTGGGCTGAGCGGTCCCGAGGGAAATCATGGCGAGGACGTGAAGGAGGTCTATTTCTACGACGACAACACGCCGTCGCATTCCTACATGCGGACGACTTACCGCTATCCGCAGGCCTCGGCGTGCTTCATCCAGAGCGTGACCGACGACATGGAAGGGATCATGAGCCTCGCGCATAGCGAGGCGATGCTCTTCAAGTTCGGCTCGGGGACGGGGACGGACCTGTCGACTTTGCGTTCGAGCCGGGAGAAGCTCTCCGGCGGCGGCAGGCCGTCGGGCCCGGTCAGCTTCATGAGGGTCTTCGACGCGGGCGCCAGCGTGGTCAAGAGCGGCGGCAAGACGCGCCGCGCCGCCAAGATGCAGACCCTGAAGTGCGGTCACCCCGACATC
>CAXSCV010000054.1:21231-21568 GCA_964235895.1 uncultured Chthoniobacterales bacterium | reverse complement strand
CGCGCTTGATCTGCAAGCGACACAGGATCGTTTGTTTTTCGACGCGGAACACGGCGGTTACTTCAGCGGCACAGGAAACGACCGAAGCATTTTGCTGCGGATGAAAGAGGACAACGATGGCGCGGAACCGGCGCCCAGCTCCGTGGCCGCTTCGAACTTGCTTCGCCTCGCGCAAATCCGCGGCGATGACGCTTATCGCGAGCGCGCGGAGAAGACGATTCACGCCTTCGCGGCCACGCTGACGCGCGTCCCGGCTGCCCTGCCGCAAATGTTGGTCGCGCTCGACCAAAGCCTGAGCAAGCCGCGGCAGATTGTCATCGCCGGCCCGCGCGACGCT
>CAXSCV010000054.1:12512-21187 GCA_964235895.1 uncultured Chthoniobacterales bacterium | reverse complement strand
ACCAAGGAATTATTGGGCGAAGTGCGTCGGCATTTTTTGCCGAACACGATTGTTCTCCTGGCCGACGGCGCGGAAAACAGCGCGTTTCTCGGCGAGAAATTAGAGTCGTTAGGCGGAATGACTCCGCTGGAGGGAAAGCCGGCCGCTTATGTTTGCGAGAATTTCACCTGCCAAGCGCCCGTGACCGAGCCGGCGGATTTACGCCGTCTGCTCGAGACTCGTTAGACCGGAATTTGCACCGCGTTGGAATCGAACCAACAACCCAGTGATTAAGAGTCACTTGCTCTGCCAATTGAGCTAGCGGTGCGTTTTACGATGGGAGGGCGATAAAATCCAGAGATTGCCGGGGATTTCTCCTCGTGCGTCTCGGTTTTGTTTGCGTGCCACTTCCTGCACACTACGGGCATACTTCGACGTTGACAACTCGTGTCACAAGTCGTATCAACGCGACCAATGGATACGAGCTCGGCGGGCAAGGAAAAGCTGCGCATTTATGTGCGCGGGACGAACCGGAAGTATTACCTGGTGCCGCCGGCGCCGGCGAAGCATCGGCCGGATTATTATGTGCGCTTCAATGTGCCGCGGGCGCTTCGCCAGGCGAATCCGAAGTTGCCGATGACGGTTTATCGTTCGACCGGGACGAATCTCTTGCCGGCGGCGAAGGAGCGGGGCCGCGCGATTATCGAGAATGTTTTGGAAGGGCGCTTCGAGCAATCGGAGCAAACGAAGCTGGCAAGTGTGAGCGCATCGATCGGCGAGATTCTCGATCTCTACCAGCCGAACCCGCGCGATGTGAAACCGGAGGCGGCGAAGCGGAATCGGACGGCGCTGCAGCTGATCATTCGCGAAGTGACGGAGAAGGAAAACGTGCGCGAGCTGCGCGCGCATGATGTGCTGACGGCGGCGCTTTTGCGGAAATGGATTCAGGGGCGACTGGCCCGGGTGCGCAAGGCTGACCTGCTTCTGCAGGAGAGCGCGGCGGTGACGATCAATACGACGCTGGCGATGGCGCGCTCGGTTCTCTCGCCGAAAGTAAGTGAGCTGTATGCGGAGCTGAAGCTGCCGGATTTGACGGAGTTTCGCGAAGTGAAACGGCTGCGCGTGGACAAGGATCATTCCTACAAGCCGCTCCCGCAGCATTGTGTGGCGGCGATCGCGGCCGATGCGAAACTTTTGAAGCGCGGGCAATCCGCGCTCGCGCTGGCGGCCGGGATCTCGCCGGCAGAGCAGGTACAGGTTTATCGCGTTTATCTTTTAATGTCGCGCCTGGGCCTGCGGAACATCGAGGCATTTCATGCGCGCGAGCGCTGGATCGAACGCCAGGGTGATCGCGCGGAGTTCGTGATCGAGCGCCGCGGCGATTTCGTAGCGAAGAATAAGCGCTACGGCCGCCTGGAGATCGAGCCGGAGTTGCTCGCGGAACTGGACGAGCACCGCGGACTTCCAGACGCCTGGTTAATCTCCGCGCCGACCGCGACGGAGCGGCTGAACCTTTGCCATCGGAAGATCAATCGCTGGCTCCGGCCGTTGATGCCGGCGGATCGGGAGAAGGGCGCCTACGAACTGCGCAAGCACGCCGGCAGCATCATCGTGAGCCGGCCGGAAAGCGAAGGCGGCGGAATCGTCGCGGCCGCGCATTTCCTACGCGATACGATCGCGACGGCGGAGAAGCATTACGCGAGTTATCTGCGGAAGGTGCGCGGGATCCGGAGCGAGGAATTTTCTTCGAGTCGCGCGGCGTGAAGAAAATCTCGAACGATTTATTACTCGGCCTGAATTGGTTTCAGTGGCTGACGATCGCGCTCGCACTCTTTCTCATGTGGCTTTTCCGCGCGTGAGAAAATTTCCCGACGACGAGAAGCGCGCGAAATTGCGCCGTTGCAACCAAGTGCATTAAAAAGTTTAGGCCTAAACTTTTGAACGGCGCGCGACCTCGGGGGTTCGAATTCCCTGCCCCTCCAAATTTACCCTTGGCTTTTATGCTGGGCTGGTTACGAATGTTGGTCTGCTTTCCCCAATTAATGCAAAATGGCACGAACTCTTGCAACTGGCGCGCCGTATTAGTAGTGGAGGTTTATTTGGATCGTGAATGGAAATCCCATCGGAAAATTTCAAATTAATCCTGCGCGACGTAGCGGAGAAAACTATCCTTGTGCTGGCCATAAGCATGTCAGCAATTATATGTCACCATTTGTTACGAATTTCACGAGAGGCAGCACTTGATGCATGGATATTGCTCTTTGAGGGCCGTGTGTTCGATTTTCTTGTGCTGGCGGACGGGTTGATGCTTGTGGCTGTCACGACCTCTGTGGCGTTCCGCGTGATTTTAGAAAGTTTTGAAGCAATTAAAACGTATTAGAAAATGAAAAACGAAGTTGATAAAATTCTAGAAACAAACCGACGGTTGTTTGGTACCCGAACGATCTTTTTGATCGCGCTGATTTTCGTGATCCCTTTATCCATTTGGGGAAACAGGCTTCCAGAGCTTGTTTATATTCCCGTTGGTCTCGTCGTGATCGCAACAGTCCTTCGTGAGGTGGAGCGCTGCAAAGGGAAAAAAAACCGTGGGACATCGGCAAAGCCCGACAAATATGCGCTGCATGGTCGGCGAGTAACAAAGCGGCTGTCAGTAAAGGTGGCGGATGGATGGAACTGGGGGGATAAACCTGGAGTGATTGTATGCTCGAGAGCTATGTGCCAGGTGCCAAACGAGTGGATAAATCTGGACGAGAATGAAGCGAATAAGCATGCACGCTTCGCCATTACGGCTTGATCGCTACGCTTTTAAACGCATTGAGTTACGTGCGGCCGACGATGCGGACCAACTGGCCGTCAATCTGATCGAGGCAGAACTCACTACTTTTACTCACACCTCAGATGAGAACCGATTTAGGATCGGACTGAGTGTTAGTTTGTTGCCTATTTCTCAGGAGGAGACAACTCCTGCTTACTCTGGCGTCTTGGAGATCATGGGGGAGTTTACCGTCGTAGACGGATTTCAAGGGAATCCCATGGTGATGGCGTTGAATAACGGCGCGGCTATCCTATTCGGTGCCGTTCGGGAAATGGTTTTGACGGTAACTTCGAGGGGGCCTTGGCCGCCAACTATGCTTCCGACAACAAGTTTTTTATCAATAGCAGAAGAGATCGCGAAGCCACCTTCTGAGGAAGATACTTCCGAAGATCAGGTGGAACCACACGAGGCAAACACTGGTAACTCGTGAAGTGTCCGAGAGGCACTTTCACCCGCGAACGCTGAATAATGAACCGCCTGACCGTTGGCGTCTCTTCGTTCGCGCTTAGCGCGGTTTTCCTTTGGATCAGTTCAAGCATGACCCAGGGTATCGCTGTAGCGCGGGCGCACGAGACGCAGTGGGGAATGCTGGCGCTTTCGCAGCACCCGATCGCTGACAACGGTGTGCCGCAGCTCGCTGTGCTCGCGGCTATCGTGCTTCTGGCGAATGGCCTCGTCTTCTGCGCGATGGGATTGCGTGGCCGGCGTACAGACGCGTCGGTGGTTTAAATCCCTCCCGTCGCCGGGAAACGCCCAAACGAATCCAGAAACGTTCGGTTGAACGTATATCCGGTGTGCCCCGGTTTATGGTGAAGGTTTCGGATGAATTTGTGCAGGCAGCGGTCGCGAGAGGGATCGAGCCGAGACGCCTGGCGAAGATTTTGTGCGAGGATTTTGCGGATGATCCGCCGCGCAGGATGCTGATTATTTCCCGGATCGTTTCTTCTTCGCTCGGGCAGCCTTCTCGCGACGTTGCGCTTCCGCAGGCGTGATTTTCTCGTGGTAGACGCGGGCCGGTTCTTCGGTGGTGCGCGCGGTGTGTTCTTCGGCGGCGCGGAGGTAGGTGATTTGCTCTTTCTTCAGCCAACCGCGCTTTAGCAGGTATTCATCAATCGCTTCGCGGACGATAATGGCCTCGGGCTCGCCGCTCGTGCCGCGCGCCGCGGCGGCTGCAGTGACCGCGTCTTTCACTTCCTGAGAGACGCGTGCCTTTATGAGATGGGTTTTACCGGCCTTCAAATTGAGGCGAAGCGGGAAAGTGAACGTGTTTTCGTGGGGCGACGAGCGAGCGGCGGCGGCAGGGCATCCTGGTGCGGCAGGGCTTCTCGGTGGTTCTGGATGAACTCGCGAAAGGCGGCGCGGATGGTATCGGCCTCGTCCTGGTAGGAGAAGGCGAAGGTGAGCTGACCGAGTTGCTGTTTGGTGAGCGGATCGATGCGGGCTTTTGCCAGCTTCGAGAGCTTCGGTTTGTCCATGGGCCGTTTGTGACACAACGGGGCCGCATGGTCAAAGAAAATATTTTCACACGAGATACAATTTGTTGTTGCCTCATGAGACCTCTTGTGTCACAAGTGGTCACATGCCAGAGGTAAACGGGAGCAACGGAGAGGCTTTCGAAGCGGTAGTGAAGAGCCGCGTTCCTCGCCACGTCCTGGTCGCGGTCGATGCGATCGTGAAAGAGCGGCGCAAATCCGGCGCGCGAGTTTCGCGGGCGGACATCGTGCGCGAATCGCTCACCGAATATTTCGCGACTCACACTTTGCCGGCCGCTCGAGCCGAGGAGGTCGCAGCGTGATTATCGAAGGCGTAACGATCTCAGATGCGATTCCTCAGTCATTCGTCATGCACATGGCGAAGATCGGGAAGGTTCACTTGTCGTCATCCCAGGTGACAGTGGAATCGATCGAGGGCGGCGGCCTTAATTTTTCGAAGGTTAACTTTCCCCCGAACTGCAGCGTTGAATGGGTTCAAGCCTCCAGAGGGAAGGATACCTACGCCGGCGTCGCGAGCATTACCTTTCGATTTAGCGAATTGGAGGTCGGCGCGTGATCGATTTCGGGGCGGGCTTTAATTGGCTGACGACGCTGGAGGCGCTGGTGGCCGGCGCGGAGATCAGCGGTGCGGAATATGGGAAACTGCTCGCCCTGGCACTGCGCTGGCCGACGTGTGCGTGCGGTGAACTCTGCAAGACGTTGCCGCGGAATGAGCATGGCGCGCCGCACGATAAGGTTCTGCAAAAACTGGGATCGGACTTCGCCGGAGCGGTTGGCTTTCGTGATTGGACCGATGCTCTTTTTCTTTTTCGCTTAATCGAGCATAGGACGGAGCAATTGCTGGCGCAGCGATCGCCGGTGGGGATTCCTCAGACGCTGGCGCGGCTGAATCGTGAGCTGGCGCCGACGCCTGGAATGGAGGCTGGCCGGTAATGGGAGCTACGGCCGGTGGAATTATCGGGCGGATTCGGTTCGGCGCGCTGGATGAGCCAGCGGCGCTCTCGGAATACCTGGTGAGTCTCGATCCGCCGGCGTGGTCGCTGGTGAGAAGTGAGGCGTTTTTTTTCGGCAGTTACGAGGCGGCGGATAAATTGGCGATGGAGCTGCATTGCTTCGCGCTGGTTTCGGCCGGGCATGATCTGGCACTGCGCGAGGCGGACCGGGCGTTGAATGCGGAAGTGTCCTGTGCGCCGGCGCCAGAGCCAAAGGCCGCACCGGCTCCGGCTGCGCGCCCACGACGGAAGCCACAGCCGCCGAAGAAGAGCAGGCTGGAGCTTTTACGGAGGTTGCAGCGCGAGGGATCGGCGCCGGCGCAGTCGGCCAGTGCAGGCAAGGAGTCGGATCGGCTTTGGTATAAACAGGGGGCTTACGAGTGATGCTGCGCCTGGCTTGCGGGGTGATGCGGGTGTTTTGTTTTTTCGCGGGGCATCGGCCAACGCACGGGTTCTTTTTTCGGAATTTGGTCTGTGGGCGTTGCCTGAAGAAGATCCCGCGCCGCGTCTTTTTCTTTTTTTTCGTGGCGGTGGTTTTCGGAATGAGCGGATGCCGGCGCGACGTCCAGACGCCTGCTCCCAAGCAGCCGCATGAGGCGATGACGGTCGCGGAGGGGTCGCGATGAGCATGCCGCAGGCTGATCAACCCTTGCGCTGTGCGGTAACGCGTAAAGGTCGCCTCGCCATCACTCTCGGCGTAGAGACTAATTCTTTCGCCCTCACGCAGGGCTGGAAGTATTTCGGAAGCGATTTCGCCCGCTATAGAATCACCAATGCCCTTGAATTCGCTAAAGACGTAAAGCGAGAGCTGGAACGCGAAGACGAGCAAGGAACAACTTTGCTGACTGAGTTGCTGGATCGGGCCGCCGAATTGGCCATCGGCCGCGGTAGCGCTTGGGTCGAAGACACGAAAGATCCCGACAGGAGGTTGCAGCGATGAATCTCCAGGGCAAAACGCGGGAACAGATCCAGGCGGCGCTAAAGGGGAAGCGCGCGGCGGATTTGATCGAGCTGATTTGCAGCCTGGCGATCCTCGAGCCGCATTTCACCGACAAGGAGATAGCGGCCCGGCGGCGGATTGGCTACCGGAAGGTGCGTAAGCTGATGCGCGCGGGTGTGATCGCGCCGGCGCACAAGCAGGGCCGGACGACTAGCTGGACGGCGCCGCTCTCGGCGGTCCTGCGCTACGACGAGAAGACGTCGGTGAGTGTGGCGGCACGAGCTGATTAACTCCGCGCCTTTTTTTCTTTTTTTTATGTCTGCAATTGCTCTAAGCGAATCGGAACCGGATCAGGCGATCGAGTCGCGTCCGCCTGGCCAACGCCTTCTTTTTTCGCCGGAAATTGAGGTTTCACGGGAGAAAGAGGAGGCGGCTGGGTATTACACGGCAGCCAGGCTGCGGGAGAAGCGGCCGCAGGTTTACGAGGAGATTATCGATCAACTCGGAGGTGGTGTCGGGATGCTCCGCCTGGCGAAACGGTTCGGAGTTCACCATTTAACGGTGGCTGCGGTGAGGGATGCTGAGCCGGAAAAGATAGACATAGCTCGCGGTAAGATGGTGACCGATCTGCGGCACGTCGCGAGGCTGCAGATCGAGCGGTTGAAGGAACACCCGGAGTGTGTGCCGATCGCGTTCGCGGGGCAGCTGATTGACCAGGCGATCCGCAACGCGGAGCTGCTCGATGGCCGCGCGACCAGTCGCTCTGAGCACACGGAGCGCATCGATGTCTACGCGGAGTTTAACGCGGTCCTGGAACAGCTGCCGAGCGAGCGCCGGCTGGGAGATGAGGAAGTGCGTGAGCTACCCGCTGGAACCGGTTTATTAGCGGGGGAAAACGTCGCCTTAAAGGAGCCCGCGCCAGCCGACGCCGAGCGCGTTCGTGATGCGGAATCACTTGTTAATGAGCTGCCGACCGACGTTACCGACCGATCTGATACGACTTCTGACACCGATCCCGCCGCATCACACGCCGGTGACGGTGACTCTCAGACAGGGGGGCGGGGGGGGTCTGCCCGCTCAGCGGGGGGGCCTTCCAGCCCAATGGATACAGCCTCACAGAAATTTTCAGGCAATGCGTCTTTGCCCTCCTCGACGGAATGATCACCGCCAAAACGACACCGCTTTACCTCGAAAAGGCAGTGGCCGAGCGTCTGGGCATTTCGCGCAAGGACGCCCGTTATCTCCGTGTCGAGCTTCTGAAAAAAAAGAAGGACTGGACCATTCTCGGCCGCGACCTCGTGCTCTCTCAGGCCGCGCTCGATCGCATGGTGAAATACATGCGCAAGGCCGACAACGACCTGCCCGAAGAACTCGATTTCCGCGATTGTCGTTACGTCGCGCCGGCAGAAAAAAAGACGGCCGCCACGACTGACCTGGTCACGCTCCAGGTCCATCGCACGCTTGCTAATCCACGCCTGCTCGTCGCCGCCACCGCCGAACGCGAGCTGGTCAACGTGCAGGTAAAAAGCAATGCCAATTTCCGACCAGGAATGTCCCTGACCGCCCGCCCGGCCGGCGAGCGCAAATTCAAAATGGAGGGACGATGCCCGCGTTTTCCCGGCCGCTATTGAACATGATGGAGCACGCCTATCGCGTTCGCCATTGGGACGAACATTTCGAAACCTCCGAGAGCCGGAAGATCGTCGGCCCGCTTTCCTGGGTCGCCGTGCCGACGAAGCACGACGGCCGCGGTTATAAGCGCGTAACCGTGCACAAACACGGCATTCAAGCCCTCTGCGGCTGGTGGTCGCTCCTCGGAGTCGCGGCCAAGATGCCCATCCACGGTCTGCTGGCCGATCGCGATGGCCCGCTTGACGCCGACGACATCGCGATCAAGACCAATTTGCCGGAAAAAATCTACCGGACGGCCTTCAGCGTGATGACTGAAGAGAAAATTCAGTGGCTCGAAACCGTTCCGTGGAACCCGGACCTAGATTTCGCCGGCAACATCCAGCATCTCATGGGATGCCAGCGGCTCCCAGCGGACGCGCTGCGACACCAGCGGTCACCAGCGGACACCAGCGGCCGCCAGCGGAAGAAAAAAGACCAGTCCATCCCAGCTAGCGCCAGCGGACACCAGCGCGCGCCAGCGGACACCAGCGGAGAACCCGCCGCGCCAGCGGCTCCCAGCGGATCGCAGCAGCCGCCAGCGGATACCAGCCTACAGACAGTACATAACAAGACAGAACAGACAATTCCCCCTGCCGTCCCCCAAGGGGGACAGGAAGTTGATTCAGATTCGATCGAACTCGAAGAGGCACAGTCCCTTCTGCACCAGCTTTTTCGCCGCGAAAAAAGACACTGGTCCTTTGAGGAAAAAGACCTTCTGGCGAAAGCCGTCCCGATTTCCCGCCGGGAGTGGCCGCTCATCGACGCCTGGTTTCGTCTCCCGCCGG
>CAXSCV010000054.1:7636-12502 GCA_964235895.1 uncultured Chthoniobacterales bacterium | reverse complement strand
CTCTCTCTTTGCGCCCGGCCTGAACGGCGCCGCGAAAAAAAAAGAGCCGCCACAATGGCGCGCGTTTTTCCGCTGGAGCACGTCGAATCCGAACATCGTTTTGCCCGCTTCCTTCTGGCTGCTACCGGCGGACCAGCAAAAAAACTACGAGCGGGAGTTTGCCAAGTTCCAGGAAGCTAATCCGGAGCTGCCCTTATGAGCGCGCGCACGTCCGAACGTCTGGAGGTGGCCGCCCATCGCACGCTGCCGCATAGCTTGGAGGCCGAGCAAGGCGTGCTTGGTTCCATGCTTCTCTCGCCCAGCGAGGCCATCGCCGAGTGCATGGGCAAAATCGGCGAGGAGCATTTCTACATCCCGGCCAATCAGACCATTTACCTCACGCTCATCCAATCCTGGCAAGCCGGCAAAGGGATCGACCTTATCACCTTCACCCAGTTTCTGCGGGATAAGAACGTGCTCGACGCGATCGGCGGCGCCTCCTACGTGACCAGCCTTTACACTCTGCTGCCGACGGCCGCGAACCTGGCCTACTACCTCGAGATCGTCCGCGAAAAATACATCCTGCGCCAGATCATTGCCGCCGGGACCGAGAGCGTGCGGCGCGCCTACGAAGAACAGGACGAAGTGAATGGCCTGCTCGATGACGTGCTCGGCAAGCTCACCGCGCTCGCCCTGGAGTCTCGCTGGAAAGATTCCGCCCGGCACGTCAAGGAAGGTGTCGACGAGACGATCAATCGCCTGGAAATCGCCTTCGAGCGCCGCGGCGAAGCCGTCGTCAGCGGGTTGGCCACCGGGCTTTTCGATATCGACCGCCGTCTTTCCGGATTGAAGCCGGGGCAAATGATCGTGGTCGCGGCCCGGCCGTCGCACGGAAAAACCGCCCTGGCCATGAACATCGCCGAGCACGTCGCCGTCAGCCTGCAGGTTCCAGTCGGCGTCTTCTCCATGGAGATGAGCTACCAGGAACTGGTCGATCGCATGGTCCTCTCCCGCGCGCAGGTTAGCCTGCAGCGCTTGCGCGATGGCTTCCTGAGCGAACGGGATTTTCCCGGCATCCTGAAAAGCGCAGGCGATATTTCCAGCGCCGGCATCTACATCGACGACACGCCCGCCCTGGCCATCTATGACCTGAAAGCGCGCGGCCGCCGCCTGGTCACGCAAAAAAAAGTCGGCCTGCTCGTGGTCGATTATCTGCAGCTCATGCGTTCGCCCAGCCGCCGCGGCCAGGACAATCGCGCCCTCGAGATCGGCGAGATCTCCGGCGGCCTGAAAGCGCTCGCGAAAGAACTGGCCATCCCCGTCATCGTCCTGGCGCAGCTCAACCGCGACGCCGAGAAGCGTTCGTTAGGCAAACCCAAGCTGAGCGACCTGCGCGAAAGCGGCACGATCGAGCAGGACGCCGACATCGTCGGCCTGCTCACCCGGCCGATCCGGCACTGCGATAGCGACGCCGACAAGGAATACGCCGCCGGCCGGCTGAAGATCGACATCGAGGACCTGCCCACCTTTGCCGAGCTCAACATCGCCAAGCAACGCAACGGCCCCGTCGGCGAAGTGCGCCTGCGCTTCATCGACGACATCACCCGTTTTCAAAACATGACCGGCGCCATGTGGAGCAACAACGAAGAGCTCCGCGAAAAACCTTCCGAAGACTAACTAACCAAAACCATGAAAGGAAACTCGTAACTAATGAAAGTTAACCAAATTACCGTCCATGCCGGCAGGACCTTTAACCATCCCTATGAGCAATATTCGAATCTCCGTCCGGAAGTAACGCTGGTCGCTACTCTCGACGAGGGCGACGACCCGTCCGCCGCGACGCGTGAGCTACAGCAATCTGCGGAGAGCCTGGTCGAAGATCACAAGAACGCGATGCTGAAGAGCCTCAAAGAAATCGAGGCGATGCGCATCGCTGACCAAGAGCTAGCCGATTTAGGCCGCACTGTGAAGCGCGCGCAGGATCGGATTAACGATCTACGGAAGGAACACCCGAGCTTGCTACTTGGTGCGAGCGAGCTCGAAAGTGAGGAGGGGCTGTGATCGCGCCGGAAGACTTGGGGCCAGTGAGCGTGCCGGTGCAGGAGGTGTCGCCGGCGGAGATGGTGCGGTCGCCTTTTAACCGGGAGATCGACACCAAATCGCCCGCTTTTCTGGAGCTGGTCGCCAACGTCCAGACGCATGGAGTGATCCAGCCTTTGCTTTGCCGGCCCTTGCCCAGCGCCTTCGATGGCGTGGCGAACGCGCCGGGCACGCCGCGGCTGGAAATTGTTTTCGGCGAGCGACGCTGGCTGGCCGCGAGCGCGGCCAAGCTCACGACTGTGCCGGTGATGGTCCGCGCCCTGAGCGATCGCGCGGCGCTCGAGCTGCAGACGATCGAGAACGACCAGCGCGAAGATCTCTCCCCCATCCAGCAAGCGGAGAAGTATCAGCAGCTCCTCGAGCAATACGGCAAAGATGGCCTGCCCAAAGAAAAAGCCATGGCCGAGTTATGCGCCAAGCTCAACAAAGCTAAGGCCACCGTCTATGAAGCGCTGCGCTTAACTGGCCTACCGCTGGAAGTGAAGGAGCTGGTTAGCTCGAATAAACTCCCGCCATCGCATGCGGGCCTTGTAACCAAGCTCCCGTTCGAGCACCAAGGCATGGTCGCCCAAGCCCTCGCGCCGGGCAAGAACATCAGCCCTGAGAGAGCACGTGAGATTTATAATCTCACGGGTCACCATGCCGAGGACGAGGAAGACGAAACCGGCTTGGTCTCGTTTCGCAACGCGAAGGACATGGTCGATTCCGTCCTTGATGACATCAAGAAAGCCGAGACCTATGAGAAGTCTGCCAATGCCTTCCGTGAGAAAGGCGGAACGGCGTTAACTCTCAGCGAATCGCGCGCGAACGCCGACGATTATATTGGGGAGCCGGATTACCTCTCAGAGTTTTCCAACTACGTTTCCGGACTGGTGAAAAGCGTGAAGGAGCTACCGAAGAAAGTGATGCGTCCTCAGCGCCACTCGCCGGATAAGTCGGAAATGGTTTATCCAAAAAAACAGCTCATCGCCGCACTGAAAAAAGCCGGCGTGAAACCGCGCACTTATGGCGGCGGCGGTGGTAGCTCAACAAACTATGCCAAGCTGGAACGCGCCCGGAAAGATCGCGAGCGTATAAAGAAAGCGGTCCTGGGAAAAATCATCGCCCCAATCCGGTCGGCCGCCGGTAAACGAAATGCGAAAGCACCGTGGCCGCTTTTCCTAAGCGAGATACTCGGCTACACCGCGCATGCGGTCTGCCAGACCCGCGGCTGGAAATGTGATCACCGGAACTATGGCGAAGTTTTATCCACTCAGGTCGCGAAGCTGCCCGAGAATCAGATGGCCGGAGTGGTGGCGGACGCGTTGGTGGCAAAGTTAACCACTCAGCACACGGGGAGTTACCAACCGGGTTTGCTAAAACTCGGCTCCTTCTACGACGTGGACGTAAAGGCGATCGAAAAGGAAACCAGAAAACAACTTGAGCCGACCGCAGGGAAAACGAAAACCCAGACAGAGAAGAAACCGAAAACCCAGGCGTCTGGAAAAGCGAAAGCGACCCGGGCCAAGCCGACCGCGGCAGGCCGGCTGAAACTTTCCGAAGCGATGAAGGCGCGTTGGGCGGCTCGGCGCAAGGATGCCAAGCAGAAAGGGGAGGCCAAATGACCTTCATCGTGCAGGAAGGCGGCCAGCCGATCGCGCAGGTGGAAGGCGCGCCCACGGCCAGGATTCACGTGCACAAGCGCGAGCAGCCGCCCCCGGGCCGGTTGCCGGCGCGGCCGCTCCATATCCCGCCGGCCGGCTTTATCCGCATCACCCCAGAGGAGGCCCGCATCTTCGGGTTAGCGCCATGAGCTGGTGGCAAATCTTCGGCATCGCTTTCTTGGGCGCGGTCATCTGTTTCTTAGCTTCGAAAGGGCGTGGCCGATGAAGGAGCGTGTTTGCGCCACCTGCCAGACGAACCCGGCGCGTCCCGGGCAGAAGGACTGCACCGGCTGTCACGCGGCCTACATGAAGCGCTGGCGCGCGGCGGACAGGGCTGTTTCACGTGGCACGATTTCGCGTGGAACCAAGGCCCGCATAGCCAAAGCACGCCGGCGTTTGTTGCTGCCGTTGGAGGAACGCTCGTGAGCGAAAAGATACTCGAACTGGTCGATGACGCCGAAGTGATATTCGATCAAAGGACCGAATCCACGCGCTGGGTGCTATGGAGAAAAACAGATACGCGCAAGCTTTGCCTCGCGCTGGTTCAGCGCGATCAAGTCGTTTCAGTCAATATCGAGAACATTCTGTTTCTCGTCGCGCGCGCGCTTCCCGAGCACTGCCGTATTCCTTTTGAAATAGTCGATCGAGCGCACCTGGGAAGACTTCTAGCCTGGATTCGCAACGCGAAGCATCTGCAGTATTGCCGGCTGAATTATGGGCCGATGGGCGGGAGCTCGGGTGTTTGCACCTGCGGGCGCGACGATCTGCTGGCCGGTTGCGCGCCGAAGCCGCGGGAAGCCGCCCCGCGCCAGCACCAGGACGACCGGGAACGCGCGCGCCAGATGGGGGATTTCGACCAATGAGCAGCAAGATTCGCGTGGAATTGAAGTCGACCGACGATCTGCTCCGCCTCTCGCGCGGCCCGCTCGAACCGAACGACCGCAAAGCGGTGGAAGATGAGATCGCGCGCCGCGCGCCTTCCACCAAAGCCGAGCCGAAAGATCAAATGGGGTTGTTCGAGAAATGAAGACGACGAGCATGCCCGCGAAGCTTTGCCGCAAATGCGAAATTTGCGGAGCGCGTGTTCGTAATCTCAATCCGCGCACTACAACGTGCGACCCAGTCTGCACGCGCGAGAAGCACA
>CAXSCV010000054.1:3340-7523 GCA_964235895.1 uncultured Chthoniobacterales bacterium | reverse complement strand
AGCACATGGGCTTCTGCCTTGGCAACGCGGTGAAATACATCTGGCGCCCCGACCTAAAGGCCGATGCGATCGAGGACCTGAGTAAGGCCGCCTGGTATTTGCAACGCGAGATCCTCCGTCGCAAAGCACAAGAGCAAGTATCGCAACCATGACCGGATTCGAGCCACATCCAGTCCTGAAGCTGCCGACCAAGGAAGAGGTCCAGCGCCGGCAGTGGGAGTTTGGCGAGCAGGCGACGAAGGAATGGCTCGAGCGCGTGATCAATGCCCGGCGCGAGGCTTTGGAGAAGGCGGAGCAGGACCCGCTTAACTTCGGGTTTCGCTCGAAGATCTGGGACGTTTGCGACGATCTGCTTTGCGATGGGCACGAGGTGAAGTTGCTCGTGCCGGATGGCGCTGGCGTGCTGGTACCGGGGCCAATCATTAAAGGCGCGCCGGAGCTGCTGGTGACCGGCTGGAATCGTTCCTCGAAATCACAGTATTGCGGCTACAAATGCATGCGCGTGCTGACCGAGACGCAGGAAGCGCGCGGGGTGAGCTTCTCCGATTCCGAGACGGAGTCGCGCGCGAAACAGCAGCCGATTTTCTGGCATTACATGCCGGCGGAGATCAAGGCCGCGGCCATGGCTTCCGGCCGGGCGCGGGAAGGCGCGGTCCTGAATGTCTCTTACAAACAAAAGACCGGGTTTGCCGATAACACTTTCGTCCTGCCGAAGATGAAGGGCGCGCGCAGCGGCTCGCAGCATTGGTTCAAGAACTACTCGCAAAACCCGGAGAGCATCGAGGGCGACCAGTTCAATGTCGCCTGGTTCGATGAGTTGCGCGATCCGGAGTGGCTCAAGACGATCCGTTTCCGCATGGGCGATCGCGCCGGCATCATCCTGGTTAGCTTCACCCCGATCGAGGAAAAGAAATTCGGCGCGAGCTACAACGAATATCAGCGCGGCGCGCGCACTGTCCTGGAGATCGATGGGGATCTCTTGCCTATTCGCATTAGCCGGAAGGAGGCAGTGAAGAGGGGATTGAAGATTTTGGAATCAGGAAAGCAGGAAAGCAGGAAGGAAACAAATAAGAACCGAAATGATGAAGCACAAAATTCAAAAATGGATCGCCTGGAAAATGCCGAGGTGGCTGGTGTATTGGTGCGCGATCCGGCTGGGCGCGGCAGCGACAGCAGGCAAATACAGCAAAACAGAAGTGCCGGCGCTGACCTTCATGGACGCACTGAAGCGCTGGGAGTAGATTCCAAATCAGATCCTTCTGGTTTCCTGCGTTCCTCCTTTCCTGATTCATCAACTCTTCCCGACGAAGACCTTGTCCTGGTCGGCTATGAGAAAGTGCCGCGGGTAAAGATAGCTGGTCCGGGCACCGATGGCACGCAGCGGGCGAACATCGTTTATTTCCACATCTCGGATAACCCGTTCTACGGTTTCCAGCGTTACCCGAAACCGGGCGTGCCGCAGCTGAGCGGGAAGGATATTTTCCGGAAGTTCTTTGCCAAGGCCACGCGGGCGGTTATTCGCGCGCGCGCTTATGCCATCCTCGTGACCGGCGGCGGCGCGCTCTTTAAGTTTAACTCGGCTATCCACACCATCCCGGCGGAGCAGATTCCAAAGGAAGGGACGAATTACCAGATCGTGGATCCCTGCCCGGGCCGGAATTGGTTCAGCATCTGGATGCGAGTGGTCCCGATCGGCGGAGGACTCGTTAGGCGCTACGTTTATCGGGAATGGCCGACCTACGGGCATCCCGGCGCGCACATCCAAGGGCATGGCGATATCGGCGCCTGGGCTTTGCCAGGGAAAGCGCCCGATGGCGAGAAAGGCCCCGCGCAAAATCCGCTCTACTTCGGCCTGAACCGTTACAAGGAAGAGTTTCTCCGCTTGGAAGGCGCGCCGATCGCCGATCAGCGCACGGCTACTCGCGAGCGACTGGACCGGGCCGCGCAGGATGCGGCCGATCTCGGCGGCGAGCGCTTGAAAAAGCCCTGGATGAACAATCCGCTGAAACGGAACCGCGCGGTCGACCTGGACGATTCGCGAGTCGCGCCCGGCCAGGAAGTAATCGCGGAGCGCCGGATGGATTCGCGTTATGGGAACACGCCGAAAGAAGGGAAGGAAGCGAACACCACCTTGATCGAGCAAATGGCCGAGATCGAAATGGAGTTCCTCCCGACCAGCGGCAAGGACATCGGCGACGGCGTCGAGTTAATCAAGAACGCGCTCGACTACGACGAGGAAGTAGAGATCGGCAAATACTCGCCCGCGCTGGCCCGGCAAAACGTGCCTTTGCTCATGGTTGCGGATAACTGCCCGAACGTCATCTATGCCCTGAGCGAATACACCGGGCTGGATGGTTTGCACGGCGCGATGAAGGACGTGGTCGACGTGGTCCGTTACGCGGTGACCGATGAGCTGGAGTATCTCGGCGGCGATGTAAACACCTGGGTAGGTGGAGGAGTGGCGGCGTGAGCAAACCGTTCCTGCGTTACGGCGAAGTGATCGAGCTACTTACTTCGCATGGCTTAAGTAAAACAAGCGCGCGGACCTTGATCGAGGATAAGACGATCAAAGGGGAATCGGTTCGCCCGGGCGGGCGCGATTATTATTCTCGCGCGCAGATTGAACGCGACGTATTAGACAAACTTAAACAAGCCGGGGAAGGGCCAGCTTCTGCGGACAATTCTAAAGTAGAAGGTAGAAAGTAGAAGATGGCCCTATGATTGTCACTGGCACGAATAACTCACGTCCGAACGATCCGGAGCGCAACTTGGAGCTGGCCCGGGACAAGCCGAACTTAAGCTTGATCATGGGCGAGCTGGAGAGCGCGCAGGGCGATATCGACTGGTATCTGCAGCGCAACAACAACGCCTACAACTATTGGCAATCGCGCTGGCCCGGCCAGAGCATTAGCGGGCTGAAGGAAGACGACGAGGCCAAGCCCTGGCCGAATGCGAGCGATGCCCGCGTGCGTACAGTCAAACAGGTTATCCGCGACCATATCTTCGTGGCCAAATCGGCTTTCCGTGGCGGCCGGGTGCAGGCGAAGAGCCAGCGGCCCTTCGCCGACGGCCAGGCCCGGCGCTCGAACCAGATCACCAAGCTGCTGCAATGGGAGATCGGCGTGCACATGCGGCCGAATCTGCAGCGGGAAGTGCCGCTCGCTTATGCCTGGCGTTTCGGCTACGGCGCGGCGGTTATCGGCGTGGAATGGCTCACCAGCAGGCGTCTGGAATTCCACGAGCTGACTGTGCCGGCCTTGACCGAATGGATCGCGATTCAGGAAAACGTCATCGACCAGGCGGACTTTGCCGACCTGGAGCTGCAGGTGCAGGCGGCCCTGAGCGATGAAGGACAGGACGACGTCCTGTCCAGCTACATCCAAAGCATGTCGCCGGATCTTCTGACCATGGGCCGCTCGCGCAAGATCCTGAATGAGCTGCGCGGCGAAGAGGGAACCTCGGAAGTGCCAGTCCCTTACGTTTACGAGTCTCTGCCGGTCTGGACCGCGCGCCGGCCGGGCGTGGATATCCTTTTCCCGGGCGAGACGGCCGACCTGCAAAAGTCGCGCTGGGTGGCCTACCGCGAACCGGTCACGGAAACGGAGCTGAAGGACCGGATTAAAACCGAGAGCTACGACGGCGCTTTCGTGGACGAGGCGATCGCGAAGAAAGGCGAGGGGATGGAGAATATCTGGCTGCAGCGCACGCAACAGGAACGCTGGGGCCGCGGCGCGCTCTCGAGCAGTTACGAGCAAATGATCGAGCTCATGCACTTCGACGTGCGCGTTTCCGAGATGGGCGTGCCCTGCGTTTACCGGACGATTTTCTGCCCGCACTTGGTGCGCGGCCGGAACGATAAAAACCAGCTCTACGCCAGCCACGGCCCGCGCAGTTACAAGCATGGGCAAATGCCGGCAATCGAGCTCCGCCACGAAAAAGAAGAGCGGCCCATCCTGAGCAGCCAGGGCATCGCGGAAATCGCCTACACCTGGGAAAACGCGATCAAGAAACAGCTCGATGGCGTGAACGATCGCTCCGATATCATTAACCGGCCGCCGCTCATCACTCATTATAGCCGGGTGGCCGCGATCAAAGGCAGCCCGATTCCCGGCGCAGTCTTGGGAACGAGTAGGCCGAACGAGATCTCGTGGCTGCCCCCGCCGCCTTTTGATAGTACGCCGGC
>CAXSCV010000054.1:0-3317 GCA_964235895.1 uncultured Chthoniobacterales bacterium | reverse complement strand
AGGAGTTTGAGCCGGAAGACGAAGTGACCGCCGTGGTCGGGCAATTGCAGCGGCCCTTCGAAGTCGACCGGCAGGAGATCCAGCGCCGGCACGAGATCAGTATCGCCTACGACCCGCGCATGCTCGATGAAGACTACGTCACGACCAAGCTGGACTTGTTAGGCAAGGTCATGAGCTTCAACCAGGGCGGCACGGCCGATACGACCGCGCTCTTCCGTATCGCCATGGAGATGATCGATCCGGATGCGGCCGATCAGATTGTCGATAACAACGACGTTAGCACCGAGCGGGAAGTAACCAGCGAGCAGAATGCGCTCGCGCTCATGCTCAACGGGATCGAGCCGCAAAAGCCGATGTTCGCGAATCATAAGCTCCGCCTGCAGACGCTGCAGCAATCGGTCAGCGATCCTCGCGTGCAGGCGCGCATCGCACGCGACCCGAACGGCCAGGACATCTTCGCGCTCATCCAGAACCGGATGGAGTTTCACCAGAACCAGATTCAGCAGCACCAGGAGAACCCGCAGATCGGCCGGGCACTGAGCACGCAAACCTTTAACCCGCGCCTGGCGCCGCAGCTCGCGCCAGCCGGCAGTTAAATGAAGCTTCTCGGCCTAACCATTCAGCGCGCGCCGGCGGCGGTGCGCATTGTGCGCGGTCCGGAGTTGCTGAGCGACCTGGAGCTGGACGATATCTTCTCGGTCACGCTGGAGCATCGGATGCTGCGCGCGATTCTGCAGATCCTCGACACGGCGGAGGATAACGCCAATCGCAATGCCGCGACCGACCCGGCGAACCGCGAAGGCTACGTCGGCGGGGCCGCACAGTTGCGGCTGGTCATGGACGATCTTCTCTCCCGGCAGGAACGCGGCAAAGCGGCGCGCCTGGCCCGCGGCGGCCGTCCGCTCATGCGTCCCGAAACCGACGAGCGCCCGGACCTTGTCATCCGCCATCGCACCATCGGAACGGATGATGCCGACGACTGAGCTATTCTAACTCCACGCGGGCCAGATTAGCGCGAGCGATAAACGAATTTCGCGCGGTCTTCTCTGCTTGTGCCTTTTGTTGCGCCAGATCAGTTTCAGCCTTGCTAAGGTGGATCTCATAAAGAGCTATCATTTCGCTTTGAACTGTAGGACTTTTGACGACAAATAAGCCATTCTGGAATCTGAAGTTCTTGGCAAATTCCTCTCCTAAACCAAACTTGATCGCGTGATCGAATATTTCCTTGGTAAGCGCCGGCTCGGTGCGAAAGGCAGATGTGGAGTTGTCGCTGTGCGCCCGAACCAACGAGATAATTTTCATAGCACTTAATCTAAGGCCGCTTCATTGGTTTCTAAACAGGTATTTCCAGACGCCTGACCGTTTTCTAATTTTTCCTTCAGCCTTTCAACTTCTCTCCTGAAGGCATCCATGTCGTGCGGGTTCGTGTGAGTTAGTGCGAGGTCGTGCGGGTTCGTGCGCTGATTAGTTTGGCTTAACTCGGCGGGCAGCGGAAAAGCGCCTCACACATGAGGCGCTTCCTGCAGTTCCCCCTTTCCGGCGATCGCGGCGCGATCGCAAACGGAACTGCTGACTCTACTTGGAGGATTATCCATGCTCGCTGAGACAGCCGCGGCCGCACCAGGCGCAACTGGCGCACCCGAAACAACCGCCAACAACGGCGACACCAACCCACACGAGGAAGCTCCGTTCAGTAGCATGGCGGCCAGCATTCTCGAAGGGGAAGTGCCCGATGAAGTGCGGGAAATGGTTCAACCGAAGGAGAAAGTTGACGATGAAACCGACGAAACCGAAGGCGCCGCCCCAAGAGGAGCGGACGATGCAACTGCCGGGCGGAGCAAAGCCGAAGGCCAGGCGCATCCGAAAGGCGCGCAAGACCAAGGCAAAAGCAAAGTCCAGCCCGAAGGCAGCAGCGAAGAAGACGAAGAAAAAGTAACCGAGGAGGAGAAGAAATCCTGGCCGGCCGAAGCGCTCAACCGCATTCACAAAGCGACCGCGCAAAAGAATGCGGCCAAGGACGCGCAGAAAGCCGTCGAAACCGAACGCGACCAGTTGCGCGAGCAACTCAAGCAGACGGCGCCCATCCAGGTAAACCCGACTGCGCAGAACCCGCTGGCGCACGTGCTCACGCACGACGCCCTCGCGACGGAAAAGGCGCACTTCGAGAATCTTCTCCAATTCGCCAGCCTCAACCCGGAAGGCATCACGCAAATCGACCCGGAAACGGGCGAGCCGCGCTTGAATGCCGAGGGCAAACCGCTGCTCGATCGCGATTATTCCGCGAAGGAAATCGCGGCTATGCGCTATGAGGCGGAGCTGATGTTGCGCGAGGCCATTCCGGCGCGCGCTCATTACATCCAGCAACGCCAGGCTACCGACGTAGAAGCGCGGACGAAGTATCCGGAGATGTTCCAGAAGGGAACGCCGGAAAACACCGTCTACGCCAACCTGCGCGAAGCCCTGCCGGAGCTGGAACGTTTCGTCGATCCAGATGTGATCGTGGGAAATTACATCGACGGGAAGAAGATCGATGTCGCGCGGGTCAATCTGGCCGCCGGCAAACCGGTTCCGCCGAACATCGTGAAGTATCTCGGCGAGATCGCCGAGCTCTTCAAAAAAGCCAGTGCCGCGCCGGCAGGCAGCGGTCGTCAACCATCGGACAAGGTAAAACCATTTCTCACGCCCAAGCCCAAGATGGCGCCGCACGTGCCCCAGGCACGGACCGGCATTCCATCGAGCGGCGAGGCGGGAGTGCGGGAGAGAAAACAAGCCGAACAAAAGCTGGTCGATTCCGCCGGCGACGAGGCAGCAGTCGAGGATTACATCGGCTCGCTGGTCAACGGTTCGTCACGGGAACAGGCCGCTTTGGTTTGAGCTAAACCGCAACGCAGCAGCCAAGAAAAACCAATCAAATGCCCGCAGTAGAATCAGGCAGCCAGGTCCACCGGGAGGACTTGAGCAACGCTCTCATTGTCCTGGACGTCAAAGCGACGCCCGTGACTTCCCGGATGAAAAAAGGCGACATGCCGGAGGACGATATCGTCGCCTGGCCAGTCGAGAAAATGGGCGATCGTCGCAGCGGCGGCATCCCCGAAAACAAGGATGTCGACGCTTTCGAAGGCGACGCGCAGAAGAAGCTCTACAACCGCTCGGAGCGGTTCTGGCGCACCCCGCGCGTGACGGTGAAGCAGGAGAAGCAGAACAAAAACACCGTCTCCGCGAAATACGCCAAGCAGGTCACGAAAAAGACCAAGGAGCAGAAGCGCGACATCGAGTGGAAATCCTGAGCGACCAGGATTCGCACGAAGACGACGGCC
>CAXSCV010000053.1:16940-22015 GCA_964235895.1 uncultured Chthoniobacterales bacterium | reverse complement strand
TGTTGCGTGCTCCAATGCAACGCGGATTGGACGGTGACGGCGCTGATTCCGCGCGCGGGCGTGTTAACGATGCGGAGCAAATTGGCGTCGTCATCCGGGTTCACCAAAACACTCAGGTAAGCGATGAGATCTTTGATTTCGCGCCGATCGAAAAAGCTTTTGCCGCCGACGATGCGATAAGGAATTTGCAATCGGCGAAGGTTTTCCTCGAGCACGCGCGACTGCGCATTCATGCGAAAAAGAACTGCGAAAGCTTCCCAGACATCGCCGCCGTCGAGATGACGCCGCTGGATTTCTTCGGCGATAAACTGCCCTTCTTCGCGGTCGTTAGGCGCTTCCACGATCCGCACTTTTTCACCGTCGCCACGAGCGCTCCACAAACGCTTCGGCCGGCGGCGCGGATTATTTTTGATGAGCGAATTGGCCGTGCCGAGGATGGCGTTGGTGCTGCGATAATTTTGTTCGAGCTTCACCACGGTCGGCTCCGGAAAGTGATGCTCGAATTCCAGAATGTTCGAGACTTCCGCGCCGCGCCAACCATAGATCGATTGGTCGTCATCGCCGACGACCGCGACGTTGCGCCGCTCATCCGCGAGCAAGGTGACCAGCTCCAACTGCAATTTGTTGGTGTCCTGAAATTCGTCGATCATGAGATAACGAAAGCGTTCCTGCCAGCGCGCGCGCACGGGCGGATGCTCGTTCAGAAGTTTGACCGTGAGCAGAAGGAGGTCGTCGAAATCGACCGCGTTGGCCGTTCTCAATTCGCGGTTGTAACGCGCGAAGACTGCACCCACGAGCGTCTCTTCATCGTCCGGCGGCGCCCAGCCATTGTTCTTCGCTTTACTGATGGATGCCTGCGCGACCTGCGGATCGAGTTTCTCATCGCGGGCTGCGGTGCGAGTGATGATTTTTTTGATGACACCGAGCTGATCGCCCTGGTCGTAAATGCTGAAATTATTTTTGTAGCCGAGATGATGAATGCCGGCGCGCAGGATGCGCAAGCAAAGCGCATGGAAGGTGGACATCGTGACTTTTTTGGCCGCGTCGGAAGCGACGAGGAGCGCGAGGCGTTCGCGCATTTCGGCGGCGGCTTTGTTGGTAAAAGTGACGGCGAGAATGTGCGCGGGATCGACGCCTTGCGCGATGAGATGGGCGACGCGCATGGTGATGACGCGTGTCTTGCCGGTGCCCGCGCCGGCGAGAATGAGGAGCGGACCTTCGGTGGTGGTGACGGCGGCGCGTTGCGCGTCGTTCAGTTCGGAAAGTTGCAGGCGCGCCATCGGAGGGCGCTAACTTGGCCGCAATGAAACCGTGCGCAATGCGGCGAGCTGGAGCGCGCGGATTTTAGGCGTGCGATTGGCCGACGGCTTGCGAGAGCGCCTTTACTTCGGCTTCGAGTTCAGCCAAGCGACGCCGATCGGCCTTGATCGCTTCGACCAAACCATTGAAGGCCGCGTGCAAATTATGATCTCGCTGATCCGTGTATGAAATCGCGAGCTCGGCCGTGGCGTGACGCACAAAATCCAGGTCGGATTCGTTAGGAAGCATGTCGAGTGATTTAGCCAAAAGTTCCGCGGCCGACAAGGAGATGATTCAGGTACGGCAAAGCTGGCGGCGCGGGCGCGCGAGCGAAGAAGCGCACCCGTGAAGATTCGAACTTCAAACCTTCTGATCCGTAGTCAGATGCTCTATCCAGTTGAGCTACGGGTGCTTGGCGGATGCTTATTAGCGGAGGATGGAAGGGGCGTCAACTCACCCCGGTTTCGACAAATCCGAGACGCGATGCGCGTGAAAAACTCTTCACGAAAGGCGCGAAAAAAACGTGCGCGATCGCCATTGCAAAAGGATTCGGGGATGTTACTCGTTCCCCGCTATGGCTGACCTGATCAAAGCGGATGAGCTGAAAACTCGCCTGAAAAAGATTCCGGAGTGGGAGCTGGAGAAGAAGCATATCGAGCGAACTTTTGAGTTCGACGATTTCACGGAGTCGATCGATTTCGTGAATGCGGTCGCCGAAGTTTCCGAGGATGAGGAACATCATCCCGACATCGATATTCGTTATAACAAAGTGCGTTTGATTCTTTCGACGCACAGTAAAGGCGGACTGACGGATTTGGATTTCGCGCTCGCTGAGCGAATCGACACGCTCTCGGAATAGCGCCGTGCCGCCCGCGCGCGAGAATCAAATCCGGCCATCGCGCGCGCGAATGATTTTCGCGACGGTGATGTTGATCGTGGTCGTCGTGTGCGTTTGGAAAGTGATCGACTACCGCACGCAACCGCCGCCGCCGCCGAATCCCATCGGGCTTGCGCCGTAAGGTGAACGCTACGTTTTCTTTTCCGACGCGCGGGAATCCGGCAACGGCCGATGTTCGTCGGCATCGATAAATTCGAACATCGTTCGGATATCGGAACGATCTGCGAGGCCGTTTTCTTTTTTGCGGCGCGCGACCGTTTCGGTGATGTCGTCGTTCCAGCCGCACTTGCGCATGAACTCATTCCAGACGTGAATTTCGTCCTCAGCCGGTTTGCGGCCGCGGGCAAAAGACCAGCTGAGAAGATCGTCGTCACTGCCGCCTTTCGTGGTCACTTGCTCGACCAACTGCGGATAGTCGATCTGCAAAAATGCCACGCAGCGTTGATCAAAACCCCGGCCCAAATTCTCCGTGTAATCCTCGGACAACAAGCCTTTGGCGTTAGCCTTAATCTTGTCGAGCATGCGCCCGAAATAAACGATGCCGCCGATTTTTGCGGCCGGACTGCGAATTGGTAACTCATTCATGTGCAGCGAACCTCGCGAGTTTGTCCGCGAAACTCAAGCGCCTCGGCATTTCGCTTCCGATGGCAGAATCGCGGCCGAAGAGCGCTTGTGACTCACGGGCCGGTGAATGATGGTGCGGCGGAATGGATCGGATCGTCGGCATCGAAACGGAATACGGATGCCTGACCAATGGCGGCCCGAGCGGCGGCGCGGAAGCCTGGCCGGTGCGCGTGAAGAATTTTATTTTCCGCAAAGCGAAAGCGGGCGCGATCGATCTGCATTATCGCGATTACGAGGAGCCGCCCGGCAACGGCGGTTTCCTGCTGAACGGCGGCCGTGTTTACATGGACATGGGCCACATCGAATACGCCTCACCCGAATGCCGCGGCTTGCGCGATGCCATTGCCTACGATGCAGCCGGCGACCAGTTGTTGCAGTCGGCGCTGGACTCGTTAGGCGCGGCCGACCGCGTTTCGTTGATCAAGAACAACATCGATCACCACACCGGCGCGACCTTCGGTTGCCACGAAAATTATTTGATGAAGCGCGACGCGCAATTCACTCCGCCAGTGCTCGGGACGTTGCTGGCTTTTTTGGCGACGCGGCAAATTTTTACCGGCGCCGGCCGGGTCGGACAGGCGAACCCATTGGCCTTCGAACACGAACTGCCAAGCGTGGATGGGAACGTCGATTTTCAGATCAGCCAACGGGCGGATCACATCGTGAACGACATTTATCAATGGGTGCAATTCAACCGCGCAATCATCAACGCGCGGGACGAACCGCTGGCCGATTATCGCAAATATCGGCGGCTGCATTTGCTGATCGGCGATTCGAACATGAGTCCCTTCGCGGGCGCTTTGAAAATCGGCACGACCGCTTGTGTGCTCACGCTTCTGGAGCAGGGATTGCTCACAAAAAATCTCAGCTTGCTCGATGCGGTGCAAAGTACGCGCGAAATTTCTCGCGACCCGACACGGCAATGGCTGGTCCGATTGGAAAACGGCAAAACGATGAGCAGCCTGGATGTTCAATGGGAATTCTACGCGCTGGCGCGGAAACATTTCGCCGGGCGCGATGACGAGATGGATTGGTTGCTGGAGAGTTGGAGCTTCACGCTCGAGGCATTGCAGAACAAACCGGAAGCGCTTCTCGGCGGCGTCGATTGGATTACAAAAAAATGGCTGCTCGAGACATTTATCGAGGCGGAGAAATTATCCTGGACCGATCCCTGGCTGCAGAGTCTCGATTTGGAATATCACAACATCGATCCGAAAAAGGGACTCTTCTTCGGCGTACCGGCCACGAAGCGGATCGCCAAATGGAACAACTCCGTGCGGCAAACTTCCGCCATCAATACGCCGCCGTCCGACACGCGCGCAGCCGCGCGCGGACGCGCGGTCGCCTGGTTCCAGGAGCAACCGCAGCCGTACCTAATCAATTGGGATTCGATCGCCACCAGCAATCGCGATTTCCTCGTGATGGGCGATCCGTTTCACACCTACGAGCGCGAGCTGCAGGAATTTTTCGCGCGGCCGCGAGATGAAGCGAACGCGTTGCCGTTTTCAGTGGACGGCGATTAGCGGCGTTACGGATCGAGCCGTTCCAACGCCGGAAGTCCGTAGTTTTGCTTGAGCGATTCGGCTTCGCTCGCCACTTGCGACATCTCCAACTCCAATTGCTTGGGATCTTCTTCCGTCTCGATTTTCGCGAAACCATCGAGCGAATGTTTCAGAGCTTCGGCCAAGTCGTGCAATGATTTGATCGGCTGACCGTTCACTTTTTGCACGGTCAGATAAGCGAAGTCGTCATACCCGATCGTGCTGTTGGCCGGAAGGACCTGACTCAAAATGACCACGCGCTGGTTGCCTTCCGGGAAAAGCTCGGATTGATAGCGGTCGAGATAAACCAGCCGTTGCGGCGCTTCCTTTTGCCAATTCGGTCCCCATTCCTTGAGGTATTGCCGCGAGAGTTCCTGAAAAATGAGACCGCCGAGAACGATGTAGGACGGCGAATGATCGGTGTTGTATGGAGGAATTACATAATCGGTCGCGTCGCGATGTTCGAGCACGACATCGAACTGCATCGGTTTGCCCTCGCGCTGAATTTGAAATTGCATGGTGTCGCCGGCAAACGCGCGCGAGGTGAGCAAATTCGTAAACTCGATTTTGCCGTAAAGCGGATCGACGTAATTTCCGTTTTGATCGATCTCGTTGTTGCCGATCCCGACGATGATGTCGCCCACCTGAATGCCCGCTTTGGCCGCCGGCATGTTCGGTTCGACGCTCGTCACGTAAACGCCGCTGGGCTTTCC
>CAXSCV010000053.1:7183-16930 GCA_964235895.1 uncultured Chthoniobacterales bacterium | reverse complement strand
TTCACCCGCGAACTTGCGCAATTGTGGATCGCGCGTCGGAAAGAAGGCGAGTCCGGCCGAGGGAAATCCGCGATAATTTCCGCTTTCCGCCGCTTTCAAAAAGTGCGCGATGATCGGCGCGGGAATGGCATCGAGCACTTGCGAGCGCGGATCGTAGCGCAAAAGCAAACCGGCCAGCTTGTTATTTTTGACCAGCGGAATGGTGTAGCTGTTATCGCGATACTGCATCGACATGCTGATGCGATAAGTGAGGAACTGCCCGACATCCGCGGGATAACGAGTCATCTGAATGGTCGTGACCAAACCTTCTGTCACAACCAGCGCGCCGGTCGGTTCGAGTTGCAACGCGGCCAGGCGATCGCCCACGACCGTGTCCAGCGCGAGCGGCAAAGGCGCGAGGCCATCGAGAAATTTCGGATCGGTCGGCTCGACCAGCGCGAGGTTCGCTTCGTAATCGATCACCAGCACATTCGCGCCACACTTCTCGCCGGTCTCCGCGCGTTCCAGCTCGACGTAGTTTTGATTCGCGACCAAATCGGCCGTGACCAGCACGCGGCCTTTTGCGAGAACGGCTCCGAGCGCGCGCTTCGAAAACGGCGCCTTCTTCTGCCACGGTCGCGTGTAATCGTAAGGCTGGCCCGTTACGTTGACGCGGACTAACGAGACTTCTTTTGGCTTAACCGCGGGCGCGTTGGAAATGGTCGGCGCAACTTTTTTGCTTTGCGCACCGGCGGAAAGCGCGAGCGAAAAAAGCAAGAAGGCCGCGCAGGAATGGGCAAGGAAGCGCCTCATTTTTCTTCCTCCGGCAACGGCTGTTTCGGCGGCGGTTGCTCGCTCAAATTCTCTTCTTTGACCACGTTGTAACGCGTCTTGATTCGTTCGCGCGCCGTTTCCACTTGCGCGCGATCGAGCACCAGCGGCGGCCCGTCGCCAATCATGCGCACAACAAAACGTTCCGGCGTTTCGTGGAAGACTTTCGAGAGATCGTCCAGCGTGCGGATTTTCGTGCCATTCACTTCGTCGACGATGCCGCCGCGGAAGGGCTGCAAGTAGGTGTTGATCGGATCGGGCAGGATATTGGTCAGGACGATGATTTGCGGATGCTCGAGATAGATTTGTTCGAGCACATAGAAATCGAAGTAATGCCGGAGACGCAGATCCTGCGGCTGATAAGCGGCAAATAAATCGAGCGAGAGCGGCTGGAAAAGCAGACCGCCGTAAACGATGAAACGCGGCTGCACATCGTAGCTATGACCTTGCATGAGAAACGGCCAGATCGGGCCGAGATCGACGTGAACGGTCAGCGGTTGCTTGTCGCGCAGGAGATCGAGTTTCACCGAGTCGCCTTTGAATTTTCGCTCGACTACCTCTGGCATTTCCACGCGCTCGCCGTCGAGCTCGACTAACGAGTCGCTGGCGATCGGATGATCATCGATCGCCAAGAGCACATCGCCCGATTTCAAAACTTTCGAGGCGGTGCCGGCGGCGATGACCGTGTTCACGAGCACGCCGCGGTCGTCATTTTTTAACCCGAGAAATTTCCGTTGCGCGGGATTTTGCAGCTTCGAGTAAGTGATGCCGAGGTCGACGTATTTGTCGTAATGACCGTCCGACACGTCCTTTAAAAAACGGGAAACCACCGGCGTCGGAATCATGTAAGCGACGCCTTGCGCAACGTCGCCGCTATAACCCTGAAAAGCGACGCCGACGACTTTGCCATTTTGCATGACCGGCCCGCCGCTGTTCCCGGGATTAATCTGCGCGCTGATCTGAATGGCGAGGTGCTGGTCGATCGACGAATGAGTGTAGAGCTGGAAGTCGGTTCGCGAAACGATGCCGGTGGTGGCCGAGAGGCGCTGCCCGCCGAGCGGATAACCGTAAGCGGAGACGGTCGATTCCAATTCCGGAATGCCGCCGAAAGTGAGCGGCGTCATGCCTTTGAAAAAATCGGGCGAGGGAACCTTGATCAGCGCGAGGTCGCAATCGTGCGCGACGAACAGAACCGTCGCGGGATATTTATTCGGATCGCCTTCGCGTTCGACCGTGAGATAGCGGCTGTTGCTGACGACGTGCGCGTTGGTCAAAATGCGCGAGCCGTCGATGACGAAGCCCGCGCCGATGCCGCGCTGAATGGCGCCAGAATTCCAGGGCGCCTTGTAATCGGGCTCGACGTCGGTGGCGGTGATGCGCACTAAACTTTGCTGAATTTTTCCGTTCGGCTGCGCGGAAAGATTTGTCGCGATGAAAACGGTAAAGCAGAACAGAAGAAAGCTGCGGAACATCGCGAGAAGACGGAGAAGATGAAACAGAAGCTCGGGAAATCAAATTCCCGCGCGCTCGAGCAGGGAGAGGAGGACGGTTTCCGCTTCGAAGAATTCGCAGGCGATTGCGCGCGCCGCGCGAGAATGGCGCGGGTAATCGGCGTTGATCATTTTCGCCGCTTCGGCGATTTCGCCTAACGAGTCAAAAGCAAACAAACCGGCCGCGCCACCGTAATAATCAGTGAATCCCGTTTGTTGCGTGATGACGGGTCGGCCGGCCGCGAGATAGCAGGCGCTGCGATCGCTAAACCAACCAGTCGTTAGGCGCACGTATTGATCTTTCGCGACGGTGAATTCCGCCTTCGATTTCTGAAGATACGAGCGGTAAAGCCAGTGATCGGCGCTGACATCTTGCGGAGAGCGAAAGCGCCAGCCGTGGCGTTGGAAACGTGCGCGCGTGCGCGGATTTTTTATATCGGTGGCGAGCTCAAACGTTTCGCCGGCTCGTCGCGGCGCGTCGATGAAACGGCGGAATTCATTCGATTTGCTCCAGATATATTTCTCGTCGCGCCATTCGAAATCTTTCAAGCCGCCCGTGGTCCAGTTGGCGACCGTGGTGAAGAGCGCGGTCGCGGGCGGAGCGGATTTTGTTTTCCAAAAATCGGTCACAACCGGTTGCCGGGTCGGCAACCATTTCAAGCCGCGCGCTGGCACGGGAAAATCTTTTGTTCCGACGTTTTCGCCGAAGGTGAACAGGGCGGAATGACGTCCGAGATAATCGATCGTCTCCGGATCGCGTCGATCGATCTTGATCTGCTCGAGGCCGGGGTCGCTATCGAGATAAATGATGCACTCGTTAGCCAAAAGATCCTCGTTCAATTCCTGCGCGCCGCAGACATTCAGCACCGCATCGGCCTCGCGATAAAGGCGCTGAATTTTCTTCAGCGACAAGCCGGCGCCGGGATTCCCTGGCAGATAACGCGCGCAAAAAGCCCAGTGATTTTCGAAGTCGAATTCGCGCGCGAGCCGCGCGAGCAACTTCACCGCATAGGCAAAGCTGTCGTTGATCTCGAAGGTCTCGGGATTGTAGGGAAGACGCGCGGAATCTTCGACGTAGTAAACGTCGTGCCCGAGCCGTTGCAGGCCGACGATATAATGAATGTGTTGCCAGATGACGCCGGCGATCGGGATCGATCCCATGAAGCCCATGACGACGAGCTTCTTCCGTTTCATCGGACTAATCTTGCGCGGGAAATTCCTTCACCACGATCGCGGGATTTCCGGCGACGATGGTATTGGGCGCGACATTTTTCGTGACGACGGAGCCTGCGGCCACGACGGAATTTTCACCGATGGTCACGCCTTTTAAGATGACCGCGTTCATTCCGATCCAGACATTGTCGCGGATGATCACGGGCGCGGCGCGCAACAGCGGACGCGGCGGGCGACTTTTGTAAAAGGGCGCGAGCGCTTCGGCATCGATCATTCGTTGCGCCGGCGCGAGCGGATGGAAATCGGAATCCGCGATGCCGACATTCCACGAGATCAAACAATGCGATCCGATCTCGATGCTCTCTTCTGCCATGATGAGCGCGCCGTTCAGCAAAGTGAAATCGCCGACCGAACAAGAGCCATTCACGCCGATGGCGAATGAGCAACCGGCGTAACAGGAAACATGGTTGCCGATGACTACAGCGTGCGGCGCGCGCGTGCGCAGATGGCGAAAGATTTGCGCGGTCTCGCAATAAAAACCTTCGCCGAAATCGACGTTCTCAGGAATCGGATCCTTCCACCAATCGCTTTCCACGCGACGCTCGTCGTTGACGTTGCTCATCTTGGCCTAACGAGGATAATTTCCGGCCGCATAGAGCGCGGCATACGAGCCGCGGCGCGCGATCAGTTCTTCGCCGGTGCCTTCTTCGACGAGCTGCCCGCGTTCTAGAACAACGATGCGATCGACTCCGTGAATGGTCGCCAGCCGATGCGTCACAATCATTGTCGTTCGGCCACGCATGAGTTGTTTGATCGTTTCCATGATGGCCGCTTCGGTCGTCGGATCGAGCGCGGAAGTGGGTTCATCGAGCAAAAGAATCGGCGCATCTTTTAGGAAAGCGCGCGCAATGCCGATGCGTTGTCGCTGGCCAACGCTGAGATGTCCACCCCGTTCTCCGACCGGGCTGTTATAACCCGCCGGCATGCGGCTGATGAATTCATCGGCTTGCGCGCGCCGCGCCGCTTGGTGGATTTCATCGTCGGTCGCGCCGGGCCGGCCGTAGGCAATGTTCTCGCGCACGGTGGTTGAGAAGAGAAGCGTGTCTTGCAGAACAATCGCGATCTGCGCGCGCAAAGATTTTTTTGTGATCTCGCGCACGTCGCGGCCATCGAGCGTAACGCGACCGCGCGTCGGATCGTAAAAGCGCGGGACGAGGCTGAGCAATGTGCTCTTGCCCGCGCCGGTGCCGCCGACGACGCCGACGATTTGGTTCGGCTCGATTTGAAGATCGACTCCGCGCAAGACCGGCTGATCGATCGCGTAGCCGAAGTCGACATTTTCCAAACCGATCGCGCCCGCGCTGCGCAAAATATTCATCGCTTTCGGCGAATCGATTACGTCATCGGCGCGGTCGAGCACTTCGAAGCAACGTTGCGCGCCGGCGGCCGCGCCTTCCATCGCCCAAGTGGTATAAGTGAGTGATTCGAGCGGTTGATAAAGCATGAGCAGATAGGCGCTGAAGACGAGCAACGAACCGAGCGTCAGAGTTCCCGCGAGCACATGCAATGTGCCGAGGTAATACATCGAGGCGGTGCCGATAACCATGAGCGTGCTGATGACGAGCGCGCTGTTTACGTTCGTGAGGGTGAGCTGCAAATTCGCGCGCAAACTCAAGCGCGCCTGGTCGCGGAATTGCCGCACTTCCCACTCTTCGCGGCCGAAGGCATGGACCATTCGGACTGAGCTCAAACCTTCCTGCGCTTGCGCGAGCAGCGCACTGTCCTGCTCGTGAATGTGCGTCGATTGTTTGCGGATGCGGTGCGCGAAAAAATAAATCGCGGCGACGATAAACGGAACCACGCCTAACGAGAGCAAGGTTAACTGCCAATCGATTCCGATCATGACCACAAAGGTGCCGATGAGCGTGATGACCGAAGCAAAGATGTTGGTGAATCCCTGGTTGTACATGGTCTGGATGGCCTGCGAATCGTAGGCGACGCGAAAGCTGGAATCGCTCGAGCGCCGCGCGTCGTGATATTTGAGCGAGAGCGATTGCAGGTAGGCGTAGAGGTCGGTGCGCAATTTCAAAAGCGCCTGCAAACCGATGCGGACGAAGAGGTAATTGGTCGCCATGTTCAGCAAACCCCAGGTCAATTGGATGCCGACGAGCGCGAGGCAGAGGAGGGGAACAAGCCGCGGCGAGTTGCCGAAAACCGGATGCGGATTTTTCGAGAGGATGTCGTCGACGATGATTTTGAACGGCCAGGGCTTGAGCAGATTCAATCCGATGCCGCAAAGCGTGAGCAACAAACCGAAGAGCGTCTGTCCGAGGAACGGCCGGTAGTACTGCAGAACGCGGCGGTAAATCGACATTGGAATTTAAGATTGCAGAAGGGCGATTTCCGATTGAACTAGCGCGCGTCCGCGTGCCGGTCGAGCAGGCTAGTTGCGAAAGCGAAACTTCCCAATCCCAAAACTGAATGCATCATCTTCTCGAAACCTGGTTCCATTGGGTACTTAGCGGCGGCTATTTCGGCATCATCATTTTGATGGCGATGGAAAGCTCCATCATTCCCGTACCGAGCGAAGTGGTCATCCCGCCGGCGGCATTTTTAGCCGCGCAAGGTCATCTTAATTTCACCGGCGTTATTCTTGCAGGCACGTTCGGCTCGTATCTCGGCTCGGCGATTACTTACTGGGTCTCGCGCGCGCTGGGACGGCCGCTCGTTTTGCGTTACGGGAAATTTTTCCTCCTCGGCCCCGACAAATTAGCGCGGGCGGAAATCTGGCTCGCGCGCTATGAAGCCGGCGGCATCTTTTTCGCGCGCCTGCTTCCGGTCATTCGCCATCTCATTTCCATTCCGGCCGGCATCGTGCGGATGAATTTCGCGCTTTTCAGCCTGGTCACAGTCCTCGGTTCCGCGATCTGGTGTTACATCCTCGCTTTCCTCGGCGACAAAGCATTCCGCGCGCGGCCCGATTTGATTTCGCATCCCGACGCCATGGTTGCGTTCATCAAATCGCAGTCGGTTTCGATTGTTCTGCTGGTCGTGCTTTTCGCCGGCTTATACTTCGTCGTCATGCGACTGAGTGCGCGCCGCGCCGCCTGATTTCCCACGTCTTTTCAGCAGGCACGGATTCGATTTCCAAAAACTTTCCGCGAAGGCGTTTCAATTTGAACGGTGGCATCGGGATTGCTCTCTAAGGAGGCAGCCCAATGAAAAAAAACCGACAACTCCTCAAGAACAAACCGGCACTCTCACTCGGCGATCTCATCCTCGCCGTCAGTTCCTGCACCAAGAGCACCAAGGAAACCGTCGCCGCCGTCGCTGATTTGCTCGGCAGCGGCCAGGTCCGCTTCGAAAACAACGGCCGCTTCACGCGCGCCCGCGTTTGCTAATTAATTTACCGTCAGCACCCGCCATAGAAGCGTCGCTCGAAGTAGCCCGGGCGGCGCTTTCTGGCGTACAAAAACACTTTCGCTTCCAGACGCGGCTTTTATCTTCGCCGCGTGATCGATCGTTACTCTCGCCCCGCGATGCGCGCGCTTTGGTCGGAGCAGCGCAAGTTTGAAATCTGGCTCGAGATCGAAACGCTCGCGGCCGAAGCGATGGCCGACCTCGGCCAGATTCCGAAAGCTGATGCGGTAGAAATTCGGCAGCGAGCAAAATTCTCCATCGCGGAGATCGCGGAAATCGAGCGCCAGACGAATCACGACGTCATCGCTTTTTTGGAAAACGTCGCGAGCTCGGTCGGTCCGGCCGCGCGTTGGATGCATCAGGGTCTCACGTCCTCGGATGTTCTCGATACGACGCTGGCGGTGCAATTAACCGAAGCGTCGAAAATTCTCACGGAAGATCTCGCGGCCTTGCGCGCCGTCGTGGCAAAACAGGCGCGTCTTTACAAGATGACGCCGATGATCGGCCGCAGTCACGGGATCCACGCGGAGCCGATCACCTTCGGATTAAAACTCGCGCTCATGTTCGATGAATTCGGGCGCGCCGAAGAGCGCCTCGCGCAAACAACCGAGCGCATTCGCGTCGGCAAATTAAGCGGCGCGGTCGGCACGCATGCGCATCTCGATCCGGCGATTGAACGTTCCGTTTGCGAGAAGCTTGGGCTGAAAGCAGCGACGCTCTCAACGCAGATCATTCAGCGCGATCGGCATGCGGAATTTTCCACGACGCTCGCGCTCATTGCTTCGAGCATCGATCGCTGGGCTACGGAATTTCGTCATCTGCAACGCACCGAAGTTCTCGAGGTGGAAGAATTTTTCAGCGAAGGCCAAAAGGGCAGCTCGGCCATGCCGCACAAACGCAACCCGATCACAGGCGAGCGACTTTCCGGATTGGCGCGAGTCATCCGCGGGCATTCCGTGACCGCGCTGGAGAACGTCGCGCTCTGGCATGAACGCGACATCAGTCATTCCAGCGCGGAGCGAATCATTCTGCCGGATTCCTGCACGCTGCTCGATTACATGCTGGTGAAATTGCGTGAGCTGGTCGACGGCCTGCAGGTTTATCCCGAGAACATGGAGCGCAATCTTGGCCTAACGAAAGGTCTCTATTTCAGTCAGTCGCTTCTGCTCGCGCTCACTCGCGCGGGCGCCGAACGCAAAACCGCTTACGAAGCGGTGCAGCGCGCAGCCATGAAAACATGGAAGGGCAGCGAACCTTTTGCCGAAAACGCCAAACGCGAACCGGCCATCACGGCTTTGATTTCTCCGGCGGAGATCGACGAACTCTGTTCGCTCGACGTCCATTTCCGTTACGTCGACGCGACCTTTCACGCGCTCGGGTTGGATTAGCAACCGCGGCCGCCCGCAAGCGCGATTCAAAGGAAAGATGACGCCAAAACTTTATGTGAAAACGGGCTGCCCTTACTGCAAGGCGGCGATGGATTACCTCGACGAACACAAGATCGCGTATGAGAAAATCGATGTGCGCGGAAGCGACTCCGGAATGAAAACTTTGCAAGAACTATCCGGGCAAACGAAGACGCCGACGATGGATTGGGACGGCGAAGTATTGGCCGATTTCGGGACCGAAGAGCTGGAGAAATTCCTGGCCGATCACCCGCAAAAATAACGCGCGACTGCGGACAAAAGAACGCGCTAGTCGATCCCGTCGAGTAACACTTCGGCGATACGATTCGGGCGATCGAGCAGGATGCGCGCATTGCCAAAAGTCATGCCGGTCTCGGCGCCTGTGCCGAGCAGATTCGCGCGAACTTTTGCGCCGCGCGTTTTCACGACCAGTATCCCGACGCGGAAATCCGCGAGCAATTCCACTGCGACTAACTCGAGCAAAGCCAGCAGTTGAATGCACATCGGCTCGGTCGTGGTGCACGCTAGTTCCATCGCTCCATTTTCTTCGCGCGCGAACGCGACCACACCTTCGACGTTCATGGAATGGCCGCCCTTCGCGGTGCTGCGCGGCGCAGGCGCGGGCGCTAATCGCAGCGCGTCGATCTGGCCGCGCTCGTCGAGATCGATTTTTTCCAATCGATAATCTTTCTCAACCGCGTGGGCGACGGAGACGCGTTCGGGAAGTATGCGCAACGTGACCGTGGAAGAATACGGCCGCGCGTGGATAGCGGTGATCTTCAGCGATTCCGAAAGCCGCACCGCCGTCACCTCCAGCGGCAACGCCAAAACGACGGCGTTGCCCTTGGCCGGGGGAATTCGCGCGGCGGTTTCGGGCAACCGAGGTTCAGTCGATTTAGTCTTCGCATCTTCCAGAAGCAATTGGCGTGGCGGCGTAGGCGCCTTTTCGCGTTTCGCTCTGCCATTTTGCGAATTTGCGACCGGGCGCGATGCAGTGGGCGACGGAAGATTAGCCAAAGATTTGTCGACCAGAGCGATCAACGCCGTCGACCGAAACGGCTTCGCGATCGTGGCCACGACGTTTCGGAAAAGCTCCGCGGTCGCCATCATTTCCGTGACGTGGCCGGACATGATGATCACCGGAATTTCCGCCGTGCGCGCATCGGCCAGCAAACGCCGGCAAACCTCATCGCCGGCGATGTCGGGCAAACTGTAATCAAGCAGGATGAGATCGGGCAGCGTTTCACGGATGCGCCGCAATCCATTCAAACCATTCGGCGCGCCGATAATTCGCAGCGATTGACCAGAAGTCCGAAGAACTTCTTCTACAAAAATCAGCAGCATTTCGGTGTCGTCGATGACCACGATGCCTTTTTTCGGCATCTTCGTGATCAGGGCGGCCGCACAAAGCTGGTGCATCTCCCAGCAGGCCTTGTCGCTGATCTCAG
>CAXSCV010000053.1:0-7173 GCA_964235895.1 uncultured Chthoniobacterales bacterium | reverse complement strand
CGCGGAAGCGATCGCTGCCGGCGGAATGTTTTCGTAGGTCGGTTCCGCCACTCGCACTGCGCGAAGCGCTTCGATCAGAACGACCGATGTTCGATCGCGAATAG
This sequence comes from uncultured Chthoniobacterales bacterium, assembly GCA_964235895.1. Classification (GTDB taxonomy): domain Bacteria; phylum Verrucomicrobiota; class Verrucomicrobiia; order Chthoniobacterales; family UBA10450; genus JACCTI01. The sequence goes on along the minus strand of CAXSCV010000053.1, from coordinate 7,069 downwards.
TCAGCGGCGGATCGTCGCGCCACTCACTTTCCGAAAATCGGGGCGTGTGCCATCGCAGCATTTCCTCGAGCGCGGCGGCGCCCGCTTTCTCGCCAGCGGCGGCATGAATCATCTGCCCAAAGGAAAAATAAATGTGGCCTATGTCACCGGCGGGGGCGGCGACTGTGAGCATGCTCGTTAGGCCAGCCACGCTGGAGAGCGCGATCATATCGGTCAGGTCGAGATCGGCTAAAGTTCCAATCGTGCTCCACTCGGTGGACTGCTCTTTCGCCGGCAGCAGGGTTTGCAGCGCCGCGGATAATCTCGGCAATTCAAATGGCTTCTCGATGAATCGGAGCGCGCCGGGACGGATTCGTTCCTCCGGCAAATTCGTCCAGATATTGGGAGCGATCACGAGCACGCGCGTCTCCGGATTCGCAACTTTCATGCGCTCGAAGAAAACCACCGGCGCGCGATGGGGCGGATCGAAATCGATCACGAACAATTCCGGTCTTCGCTCCGCCGCCGCCTCCTCCGCCTCGACCAGTGAGCGGACGACGCGCGTTTCGAAAGTTGGCGCGAGCCGTCTTAGCGCCGAACCGAAAGCGACGCCGAGCGCGTCATAATCTTCGACGAGGAGGATGATTCCCGCAGTGCCGGCGGAAGCTGAGGAAGACTGAGGCACAGGAGAAAAAGCGTGAGCGGCCGAGAATAGTAGAATCCATAAATACCGCCAAGCACTGAAACGCGCCGCGCGTGCTTTAGGTTGCTAATCGCTCAACCGCAGCGGCTTACTCGAAGCGTAAAGCCTCGATTGGATCTAGCGAAGCCGCTCGATAAGCGGGATAAAATCCAAAGCCGATGCCGATCGCCGAGCAAACAATCAAGCCTGCCAGCGCCCAGCCGAAAGGAAAAATCAAATCGGCCTTCAGCCAGCTCGCCAGCAGATTTCCGCCGACCACGCCGAGCAAAATTCCGAGCACGCCGCCCGCTTCCGAAATGAAGACGGCTTCGGTGAGAAATTGACGGAGAATGTCGCCGCTGCGCGCGCCGATCGATTTACGAATGCCGATTTCTTTCGTCCGCTCGGTCACGCTCACCAGCATAATGTTCATGATTCCGATGCCGGCAGCGACCAGCGCGATCAAACTAATGACAAACGCGCCGATGCGCACGACATCGGCGATGGAAGCGAACGCGCTTTTGAGCGAGTCGTTCGAGTAAATCTCGAAGTCGTTAGGCTGATTCGGTTTCAGGCCGCGTGCGATCCGCATGGCGCCGATCGCTTTGTCCATCGTGCGGTTGTAGGACTCTTGCGAAAACGATTGCGTCGCGATGTTTACGGAGCGTTTGGCCGAGCCGAAGTTCTCGAAGAAGCGCGTGATTGGAATGACACAAATGTCGTCCTGGCTCTGCCCGAAAGCGGTCCCTTTCTCCTCGAGCACTCCGATAATCGTGACTGCATGTCCGCTTAACTTGATCGTTTTCCCGAGCGGCGATTCGTGCGGGAACAATCGTTTCTCAATCGTTTTGCCGATAACCACCACGCTGCGCGCGAGGTCGACATCTTCGTCCGTGATGTTGCGTCCATAACCGAGCGTGTAACTATTCGCCGTCAGGAAGCTCTTGTTAGACCCAGCCACGATCAGACTCGGCGTCGTCTTCTCGCCGTTGTAAACGGCCTGGCCTTTGTTATCGAATGTCTTCAGGCAAACTTCACGCGCGATCCCGTCCATGAGCGAGTAATAACGCAGCGCCTGCGCGTAGGTGACGTTGCGCCGGTTTTCGTATTTCTCCGCGTTCCGCCCGCCCTGGCCGCCGCTCACCGGATACTTGGCAAATTGGAAAATATTCGAGCCGAGAAAGCTGATTCCGCTTTCGATGGAACTCTGCAACGCGCCGATCGCGGTCATGACCGAGATGACGGAAAAGACGCCGATGGTGATGCCGATCATCGTTAGGCCGGAGCGAAGTTTATTCGCGCCTAACGACTGCAGAGCCATGGCGATGATCTCGCTGAATTTCATTCGTAACGCAGCGCCGTCACCGGATCGAGTCGCGAAGCCGACCAAGCGGGCGCGAAGCCGGAGATCAATCCGGTTAACACCGAAACCAACATGCTCGCGAGCACCAGACCGAAGGAAATTTGAATGGGAAACGAAGGCATCGCTTTGCCGACGGCGAAGCACATCAGGTAAGCGAAGGTCAGCCCGATCAATCCGCCTAACAAACAAAGCGCGGTCGATTCGATGAGAAATTGCAGGAGGATGGTGCGCCGCCGCGCGCCCAGTGCTTTGCGCGTGCCGATTTCTTTCGTGCGCTCTTTCACGCTCACGAAAGTGATGTTCATGATGCCAATCGCGCCGACAAAAAGCGAAAGGCCGGTGATGAATAAACCCGCGATGGCGATGGAATTTTTCACCGGATCGAGCGTGCTCTTGAAGGCCTGCTGCTCGTTGATGTTGAAGTCGTCTTTTTTCTCCGGAGGCAACGCGCGCACCCGCCGCATTAGCGCAGTCAACTCGCCTTTCGCTTCCTCGAGTTTCGTCTTGTCCTTCACTTTCACGCGCACATCCGATTGGCTTTTTGCGCTGAAGTATCTTTTGAATGCAGGCAGCGGAACGATCACGATCGAGTCGAGACTGAAGAGCCCGAGAAAGGAACCTTGCCGCGCGCCAACTCCGATGACCTTGAAACGTTGCCCGCTGATCTGCACAAATTTTCCCACCGCATTTCCGCTCGGAAAAAGCGCATCCGCCACGTCGTAACCGAGCAAACAAACACTGGCCGCGCTCTTCGTTTCCACATCGTTAAAAAATCGGCCGGCCGCGAAATCCACCGTCGAGATAAGCGGGTATTCCGCCGTCGTGCCTTGAACGAAAATATCGCGCACCTGGTTGTCTTGATACTTTACGCTCCGCGTCACGTTTGAGGTCGGCACGGCGGTGATCAGATTGGAATTCGGCGTGGCCGCGATCATGCGATTGAGCGTGTCGGCGTATTCAGTTTTGATCTCGCGCCGGTCGCGATAGTTCCACCAATCATTCACCCGCGCCCACGGGAATTGGCTCACGTAAAGCACGTCGTCGCCGAGGATCGACATGCTTTTGTCGAAGCCGGTTTGGATGCCGTTGATCGCCGTGCCCATCATCGTCACCGCCACGATGCCGATGATCACGCCGAGCGCGGTCAACATCGAACGCGTCTTGTTCGCCTGCATTTGCGCGAGCGCGATCTTCCAGCTTTCCGAGACTTCGTAGATGAAACGCTTCATCGCACTGCTCGTTAGGCAACGACCAACGATTCCTGATTGGAGATAACGCTGAGCGTGTCGCTCTCGACCACGCCATCGCGCAAATGCACGTTCCTGCGCGCGTGCTGCGCGATATCCGGCTCGTGCGTGACCAGGATGACCGTGTTGCCGAGTTGATAGAGTTTCTCGAGCAGCGCCATAATTTCCTCGCCGGTTTTGGAATCGAGGTTGCCGGTCGGCTCGTCCGCCAGAATGATCGATGGATTATTGACCAGCGCGCGCGCGATCGCCACGCGCTGGCGTTGCCCGCCCGATAACTCGTTAGGCTTGTGTCCCATGCGTTCGCCTAATCCAACCGAGCGCAAGGCGTCGGCCGCGCGTTCTTCCCGCGTTTCCGGATCGACCCCGGCATAAATCAGCGGCAACTCGACGTTGCGCAGGCTGGTCGAGCGGGGGAGGAGATTGAACGTTTGAAAAACAAAACCGATCTCGCGATTGCGGATCGCCGCCAGCTCATCGCCGTCCATCGACGAGACATCTTTGCCATTGAATTCGTAGCGGCCGGAACTCGGCGTATCGAGACAACCGAGCATGTTCATGAGCGTCGATTTGCCGCTGCCGCTCGGCCCCATGATCGCGAGATATTCGTTCCGATGAATCTGCAAGGTCACGCCGCGCAGGGCGTGCACCGTCTCATCGCCCATCACGTAATGCTTCGTGATGTTTTCAATGTCGATGACGATGGGGCCGTGCGGACGAATCGTTTCACCGGAATTCATGGATCGGAAAATTTCTGCCGCAGGACGCAGGCCAGCAAGCGCCCGCGCTCGCTATTTCTTCTCAGCTTTTTCGATCTCCACTTTCGCGCCGTTTTTTAATTTGCGGCTGATCGCGCTGTAACTTCCGGCGATAACTTCGTCGCCCGGCTGCACGCCGCTCTTGATCTCCATATAAGTATCGTCCGCGATCCCGGTGGTGACGTGCGCCAGCTCGGCTTTGTTGTTCTTTTTAATGAAGACAACTTTCGCGGTCGCCTCGCGTTCCTCTTTCTCGGTCTTTTTCTCTAGCCGCTCGTTCGTTAGCTCGGCCGCGTTATCGCCTTTGTCGGCCGCGGTTTGTTTGAGCTTCTGCTTTTCAATTTCCTCCGGGCTCATGTTGGTGTCGCCCGTCCGAATGGTCACGCTTTGCATCGGCACCGCCACTGCGTTCTTCACCATGTTGGTTTGGATATCCGCCGTGCAACTCAAACCCGGCCGCAATTGCACATCGTGATCTTCGATCGCGATTTTCACCTGAAAATTTGTCACCTCTTCCTGCGTGCCGGTGCCGGTCGTCGTTCCGGTGTTGGCGATTTGCACAACTTTGCCGTGAAACTTCCGGTCGCCATAAGCATCGATCGTGATCGCTGCTTTATCGCCCACTTTCACGCTGACGACGTCGTTCTCGTTCACGTCCACGCGCGCTTCCATGTGATTCAAATCCGCCACGCGCATTACTTCGGTGCCGGCAAATTGATTCGTCGCCACGACGCGCTCGCCCAGCTTGGAATTCAAAACCGTAACCTTGCCATCGACCGGCGAATAAATGGTCGTCTTGGAAAGCTGATCGCGCGCCTGACTTGAGCCGGCTTCCGCGCGCTCGATCTCGTGCAGCGAGCTTTCGTAGGTCGATTTCGCCACGTCGTTCGCCGTCTGCGCGGTAACGAATTCCGAATCGGAAATCATCTTTTTGTCGAAGAGATCCTTCGAGCGTTTCAAGTCTGCCTCGGTCTTCACGGTCGTCGCTTTCATCTGCAAATTCGTTGCCCGCGCGGAACTGATCGCCGCTTCCTGCGCTTCCAATTGCGCCTTATACGAATCCGGTTTGATCTTCACCAACAAGTCACCCTTCTTGATCGACATCCCATCTTCCACCGGCAGCTCGGTGATTTCGCCCGCTACTTCCGGGGAGATTTTTACTTCCGTTTCCGGTTGAACTTTTCCGGTCGCGGAAACGGTTTGCACAATCGTCCGCCGCACCGCCTTTTCCGTCGTCACTGGAATCGGTTTCTCGCGTTTACCGAGAATGGTCGAGACCGTAATCCAGACAACAATGAGCGCGACCACGCCAATGATGATGTTTCGTTTTTTGTGCGAACGACGTTTGCGCGGAGGCGCGGCGAGATCGCCAGAAGTAGCAGCAGCTTGGTGCATGAGATCCTGATTGGTGAAAGGAAGCTTAATTAGTCGTGTTTAGACCTTGGTAAAGTAAAGGCGTTCAGTTCGCTCGCCGACTGTTACTCAGGCGGGCGTTTTTCGGGGAGGAAATAGTCAATCGCTTACCGATTTCCGCAATAGCCCATCTTGCATGTTCTACGATCAGCGGCTCCGCGTCCTCGGCTGCTTTTTGTAACGCCGGCAAATCTTTCTCCGTGCCGACATTTCCCAGCGCCACGCAAACGTTGCGCAGGAATCCGCGACGCTTGATTCGCCTGATCGGCGAGCCGCGAAAGAGTGCGCGAAAGGCATCGTCATCCAGCGCAAGGTAGTCGCGCAACTGCATCGTCGCCGTCGCTGGTCGCGCGGCAAAAGCCGTCTCACGCGACGCGCTCGCAAAACGATTCCACGGGCAAACATCCAGGCAGGTGTCGCAGCCATAGATGCGATCGCCGATGAGCGGCCGAAACTCGAGCGGAATAGGACCTTTTAACTCGATCGTTAGGTAGGAAATGCAGCGGCGCGCATCGAGGCGATGCGGCGTGATTGCACCCGTCGGACAACTCGTTAGGCAGCGAGTGCAACTCCCGCAGCGCGGACGTTGTGGCGCATCGGCCGGCAATTCCAAAGTCGAAAGAATTTCGCCCAGAAAGAACCAGGTGCCGAGTTGTTGATCGATCAACATCGTGCTCTTGCCATGCCAGCCGATCCCGGCTTCCGCGGCGAAATCGCGCTCCAAAATCGGCCCCGTATCGACGTAAATTTTCTGCGCGCCGCCGTGTTCGCAAAGCAGTGCATCAAGCTCCTTCATTCGCGCCAACATGAGGTCGTGGTAATCGTCGCCCCAGGCGTAGCGCGCGATTCGGCCGGCGCCATTTTTCGCGGGCGCATCGCCCTGCCAATAGTTCATCGCGAGGACAATGATCGAGCGCGCGCCTGGTAAAACATTCGCCGGATCGCATCGTTTTTCCTCGCCGCGATGCAGCCATTCCATTTCACCTGCTGCACCGTCGCGCAGCCAACCGCGAAATTCATCGCCATGAGTCGGCGGTTTCGCCGCCGCCACGCGACAGCTTGCAAAACCAAGCGCCGCCGCCCGCCTAACGAGTTCACGTTTTATCTCGAGCGCATTGGAGCCAGCCCGCCCCCGGGCCGGAATCGCGGTCGGTTCAAGCACTTCAGTCCACATGCGAATAATCCGCGACTTCTTCAAGAATCCGCGCCACCACCTCGTCGTGCCGGAGTTCGGAAGTGTCGATCGTTAGGTCGGCCGCCTCAAAATAAAGAGAGCGTCGCCGAAGAAGTAACTCATCAAAGGTCTCCCGCGGATTGTTTGTCTGCAAAAGCGGACGGCTTCCGCGCCGAGTCGCTCGTTCGAAAAGCGTCTCGTCATTTGCCGTCAGATGCACCACGGCCCCGAGCGTCCGGAGCAATTCTAAATTCACCGCGCGCAAGACAATCCCGCCGCCGGTCACGATCACCCCCGCCTGCGCGGAGAGACCTCGAAGCGCTTCCGACTCCGCTTCGCGAAAAGCCTCCTCGCCTCGCTGCGCGAAGATTTCGCTAATCGAAAGTCCGTAATTCATCGCGATCATCTCGTCCGTGTCGTAACATGGCCATCCCTTCCGTCGGGCCAATCTTC
>CAXSCV010000052.1:22021-22461 GCA_964235895.1 uncultured Chthoniobacterales bacterium | reverse complement strand
CCGCTGCCTTGCAGGCGGCAGTGATCCCATTTCTGGCGGAGCACTAAACCGCGAGCAAGCCCGCGCTCGCGGTTAACCGCCCGCCGCCACTCGCAGGATTTCCACCCGCTCATAGGGCCTCGCACTCCGCACCTCGAGTTCGTCGATTTCGGCGGACACGGATACGCAAAGGTCCGATTGTTAGCCGAGGAGATGCGCACCGAGTTCGTCTGCATCCCCCTCGCCAGGCTCGCCCGATGTGGTTGCGCGGCTTAGCATCGCGTCCATGGCCAGCCGTTTTCTCGAGACACTCATCACGCCTGCGGTCCGGCGCGCGCAGGCGCATTACTACGGCCGCGAAGCGCGCCCCGTGATCGCCAGCGAGCGCGATCTCCTCGGCCAGGAGGAGCTCGCCTCCATCGGCGCGCGAGATTCGTTCTACCTCGCCACCGTCAGCGAGA
>CAXSCV010000052.1:9819-22000 GCA_964235895.1 uncultured Chthoniobacterales bacterium | reverse complement strand
GCGCGCGCTCAATCCATCGCTCCTCGCCTTCGCCGATTACAAAGGCAATCGCCAGCTCCTCTCCACCGGCAACCTCGCCGTTCACGACCAGGTCACGCTCTTCCTGATGGATTACCCGAACCGCACGCGGCTCAAAATCATCGGTCACGCCCGGGTCGAAGACGCGGCGGAACATCCCAAGCTGTGCGCCCAGCTCGCCGAGCCCGAGATCGCCCGCACCGTCGAGCGGTTCTTCTTCATCGACGTGCTCTCGTTCGATTGGACCTGTCAGCAGCACATCACCCCGCGCTACACCCTGGCCGAAGAGGAGGAGCTGATCTCTCCCCTCAAACGCCGGATCGCAGAACTCGAAGCCGCCATCACGGGCGGAGGGTAGCCGATTTTGCCACCGTCCCGAAGCGAACGAAGCTTTCATGACAGCCAGCACGAGGCGGACGAGCGAGCGAAGACCTCATAATTGTTCTCTCATGCTTTCTCGGAGACGTAGGCGAACGGCAAATGTCAGGGTGCGCCACTGCCTTTAGCTCGCCGGGCTCGCGAGCTAATCATCTCGGCAACTGCGACGCGAACGGCGGACATAAATGCTTCGATACAGACGATTATGGTGGTGGTGAGAGAGTACTTGCTTCTCAAGCTGGTCCCATTTCGCTTCAATAGCTCTGCGCATGCCGTTCAAACTGCTCAACGTTGAGACCGACGGCCCGCATCGGTGGGCAGTTGTACAATGCTCCTGTAATCTCGAAGACGAAAATGACGCTCTACTATGTCACACAATCGCGGCTGTACGCGACGCGTACGGCGAGAACAAGGTGATCGAACTGGCTGCCGAGTTGGAGCCAGACCCGACGGTCGCCGCAAAGTTTGATCTTGCTGCAATTCGACGGGCGATTCGGCGAGGACTTCCAGACCCAGAAAAGGAAAAAAAGAAGCCGGCGCATCTCACGAACTATAGGTCTGAAAGCTGCGAGATGGTTGCTAAAGGATCGCTGGAGGAAGCGTATGAAGTGCGATTCCCGGCTGCCCCGCAGCAAGGCAAGACAAACGCTAACCAGCCGATCCTCGGGTTCGATCATTGGGGTATTGTCGACGGCGCGCATGGAGATTCCCTTGCGCTCGTCCAGGTTAAGGGCACGGAAGACAACACGATTCCACCAGGAGTCGCGGCAGACTTAGCTGCTGAGTGCTGTAGAATTCCACGACAAACCGATGAAATCTGCCGAACGTTGACGGTGCTTGCGCAAGCCCTCGACGGTGATCCTGTTCAGGGCGCCGTAATCGGAATGCTTGAGGCCCTCGGGAATGAGCAACCAATCGAAATCACAATCGCGCCGGTGATCGTTCGCGGCGGCAGCACGGCCTCACAAATGGAAGACCTTAGGCCATGTCGCGACGTCGCAACCCAATTTGCCCCGGCGTGTGGTCGGGGCGTTAGCGTTTGTATTGGGGCGAATCTGACAAAGTTTGGTCAAACCGTAATGGAGCGCGCACGAGCGGCATGAACGAGCGTCTCTCACTTCTTTCTGAGGGCACTGATGTCGCCCACATGCTCACTCAAGTCGACACTTCGCGGCTAATGCAGGAGCTGGGTGTCGACCACCGGGACGACACCGTCACGAAAAAGGTCGCCCGGTTACGGGTTGCCGCAACGATCGCGCTCGGACAACTGTTTGGGGAACAACGCATCGACGACTACATCAGGCGGTCTGCGCAACATGAGATGGTACCTGCGGCCCTTGGAGCATTTAGAAAATGGAGCGGGCTACTCAGCGCGATGGCAGATGCGGACCAAAGCGCATCTGTAGAGGAGCTGCTATGCTTTGCCGCGACGGGATTGATGGCGCGACGCGCGACCGAAGTTCGCTCTGGTCTTCATATGCCGGATACGCGCAACGCGATCGCTGCAGAACTCGCGGGCGTGGATGAGATGACTTGGGCGAAGCGAGTGCGCACTAGCGTCAGCCTTGCTCTCCTTCTGCTTGTAGTGCAGAACGACCACGCCGACGTCGCAATGGCTTCAACGATTCTGAATCGGCTTAGTGAGGATCAACGACGTTTTGAAACTGAATGGTTGGAGCGAAGTGCGGACGACAGCCGCGATGCCTTAGTTTTGTTAGGCTTATACCATCTGGCGCAAGCGGTCGCCCGAACCTCAGAATACCTTCTTGTCGGCAGCGCTCGTCGCAATGACCGCGGCCCGCGCAACTTCGCCCCAGAACTGGCACGTTTGCTTGTTAGGGCGGAAGAGTATTTGCTTTTGTCGAATCACTCGGAGCTGAAGCTTTGGCTGAACGCGGTAGCTGCAATCTTGTGGCAGGTTCGCGCCAGCTCAATTTGGGGAATCGCGGGAATCTCTGAACGACTAGATCAACTAATGGTAGCACTCGCGGAGGAAGGTCGTAAGCAACCCGTTTTCAGCTTGCTGCCGTCTCAAGAGGACGCTCTTAGAAAGAACCTATTAGATCCTAACCGCATCGCCGTGATCCTGCAGATGCCTACGAGCGCGGGCAAGACACTTCTCGCGGAATTCGCGATCGTGCAGGCATTTCAGGCATACAAGACTGGAGTAAAGGTTGTCTATATTGCGCCTACACGTGCACTTACTTCACAGGTGCGACGAACCCTAACCGAGGATCTTCGTCCCCTTGGCATCGAAGTTTCAGCAGCAGGTAGCGCCTTCGAAGATGATCCTTACGAGCTCCAGATGCTTAGCGGAACCGATGGCGTGGTCATCGCTACGCCCGAGAAGCTTGATCTAATGCTCCGGGCACACCCGGAATGGTTTGATGGCCTCCGCTTGCTCGTTGTCGATGAGGCTCATCTCTTAAGGGATTCCGAGCGGGGCGTTCGGTTAGAACTTCTTCTTGCCAACCTCAGGCGAGAACAGCCCAAAGCTCGGTTATTGCTCATGACGCCGTTCATGGAAAACTCCGACCAGGTGGCGGCCTGGCTTGGAGATGAGCGGGGTATTGCAATCGATGTTAACTGGCGTCCATCACGTATTCTGCTCGGACTAGTGGAGGTAAGCGGGAGAGTACCGAACCGCGTTCTAAAGTTACATTGGCGCGAACCATATGACCCAGAGCGATGTCCTAGTGACATAAACATGCCGACGGAGGTAAAGGCGGCGGATATGCAAGGTTCGCTCGATCGGGTGTTGTTCCTCGCTAAGCGGTTCGCAAACGTCGGTACCATTCTCGGCATGTTCGCAGGCTCGCGCGTCGCAGCCGAGAAAGCTGCTCATCATATCGCCGAAACAAGAACTCCCCTACGAGAGGAGAAACGATCGCCCGCGCTGCGCGTCGCGATAGCGCTCGCTCAGAATGACTATGGAGCGAACTCTACGTTAGCGTTCTGTTTAGATCGTGGCGTGGCCTTTCACCACTCAGCTCTTTCAAGCGTTCTCCGGTTTCTGATCGAAGATTTGGTGCGTAACAAGACAGTCGACTTCATCGCGGCGACTTCGACGTTGGCCCAAGGCATGAATTTTCCTGTTGCCGCCGTAATCGTGCACTCGGTGATGAAACCGAGGAATCGTGGCGCTTTGACGTCATCTGAATTCTGGAACATCGCCGGACGGGCCGGCCGTGTCGGCTTGGTTGACAGGGGGCTCGTTATATTCGCTGATACAGACGACCGCGAGTCCTTCGAAAGGTACTCTCGCGCGCTGATAGAACCGTTGCGCTCAGCGCTGCTGGAGGCTTTGCGTCGCGCGGACTCATCCGCGCCGTTGAAGACAATTTACAGAGACTATCCGGAGATTAGGCCATTCATCCAGTTTTTGGCGCACGCTGCAGCGACCGCTTCTCCTGCGAATGCGATGGCCAATCTAGAGGAACTTCTCCAATCGAGTTTGGCGATGCGGCAGGTGCGACCGGGGCAAGAAGCCGCAGGAATGAGGAGTATCGCGCGAGCCTATTTGACTTCGATTCGGCAAAAGGAGCGTGGTTACCTCAAAGTTGCGGATCAAACGGGCCTCGGTTCGTTTAGTTTCGACGAGCTTTATGCGAGAATCGGAGACGATCCCTTACTCCGTAGAGGTCCGAACGAGATTATCCGGCGCAAGTCGGAAGGAATTCGACAACTGGTCGAGGCCTTAAAATGGCTCCCAGAGCTGTCTCTTGCGATTGGAATGGGCGCTGGCCAGATGAGCGCCGCCGCGGTAGCCGCAGTCGTTCAAGGCTGGATCGACGGTTCGCCGATCCATGTCCTCTCTGGGCGATTTCCCGGTAGAGATACCGAAGCGAAAGTCCGCAACGCGGGTACGTACGTTCACAGCAAGGTGTCGCAGGTGATATCGTGGGGGACACACGCGTATTTGCGCGGATGGCTGATGCGATCCGGAAGTGAGTTGCCGCCGGAAGACAAGATGCTCCCTGCGTATATTCAATACGGGGTGAGTACCCCGGAGGCTGCGATTGCAGCCCTGCTCAACGTGCCGCGCGCCGTAGCGGAGCCTGTCGCCGCTGAATACCGTGCTCTGCACGGCAGCATCAAGCCTGAAGACAGTCTGAAGCTAAAGGAGTTCGTAGAATCGGGGGACGTTGCTATGTGGAGCCGCGCGGTGGAACGCTCGCCGTTTGCGGGTTCTCTAGACGCCAGCGACGTGCGAATTGTCTGGCGGCAAATGCAGGGCTTGGCCCCGGCTGGTTGATACGTTATGACTTTGCATACAACGCGGCACCCTTACGGAGGAATCCTTTCACCTTTTCCTTCATCCCGACATCCAAGCCGCGTTCGTCAGATACTCCTTGTTCGGCTCCGTACTTCCTAAAATCGTCGGTCATTTTCATGGAGCAGAATTGAGGTCCGCACATCGAGCAGCAATGGGCAGTCTTAACTCCTTCTTGAGGCAAGGTCGTCATGGAACTCGCGGGCTGGCTCCGGGTCTAACGAGAGTTCAAACTGATCTTCCTCCCAAATTAACTTGGCTGTGCCGACAGCCTTGCCCCGGCGAGCGAACGCGCTGATCGTTCACCGCATCCGGGCGTTGCGACAGCAGATTTCCCACTTGTTGCCGTCGGCGTCCTCGAAGAAGAGGGCGTAGTAGCCGGGCGTGTATTCGTGGCAATACTCCGGGCCCTCGACGTTTTGCGCGCCGGCCTCGCGGATGATCGCCCCCAGCCGGTTGACTTCCTCTTCCGTGTCGACCCAGAAGGCGAAGCGGGTGGCGTTGCCGCGGTGGCGGGGTTCCTCGTTGAGGCCGATGAAGGGGCTCGTCTGGCGGTCGCCCTCGGCGGAATAGGTGACTTCGGTCTCCGCGGCGCGGATCTGCGGGAAGCCGAGCGCCGGGAAGAGGACGTCGTAGAACTTCCGAGCTTCCGCAAAGTTGGACACCCGAAGGTCAATGTGATCGAAGCGGTGGATACTCATGGGAGCAAGATGATGCTTTCAACAAACAGTGTCATCTCCGACTGCAAGCGTCGGGCCTGACGTTAATGAACGTTCGATCGATTTTCGGTCTGCCGCCCATGGGCTCCCACGCGCTTTGACAAGGTCGTATCTGTTTCGCTAAATCTCATTGATGACGACGCGCGAATATCGATGGCGGCATCTGGCGCTCCTGATTGCCATCTTACTGGTCTTCATCGTCACCCCGTTCGCTCTGGCCTTCTCAGGTGGCGCGATCCTTCTCCGCATTCTCTCGGCCCTGGTGATCATTGCGGCTTCCTATGCGCTGAGTGATCGGCGCACCGTCTTCGTCGTCGCCATCATCCTCACCACGATTTCCCTCGTCGCCAGCGGACTGCTCTGGGCGTTCCAGCAACCCTGGGCGGTCGAGTTCGCGCACGGTTGCCTGGTCGTTCTCCTGCTCTTTTTTCTCGTGAACATTCTCGCTTATGTCCTGCGGGGCGAAAAAGTGAACGCGGACAAAATCTTCGCCGGCATCTGCGTCTATCTGCTGATCGGTTATAGCTTTGCCTTCAGCTATGCTCTGCTGGACCAACTGGCGCCGGACTCTTTTGCACCGCGGGTTGAAAGTTCTAGCTACGTTCTCCGCGGGATGCAGATGCGATATCTAAGTTTCACTACTCTTACTACCCTCGGATACGGCGACGTCGTGCCGCGCTCGCCAGTGGCGCGGACTTTGGCGATGTTGGAGGCACTGACCGGACAGATCTACCTCGCGGTGCTAATCGCGCGCCTGGTCGGCCTGCATATCGTGCACGGACTGGAGCAGCGGGACAAAGACGACCATTCGAGTAGCTAGCTCGCTAGGACTGCTGCCTGATGACTAGCGCGCCGGAGCCTGCTCGACGGCAACGTTAGGTCCAAAAAGGGGGCTCAACACTCGTTCACCCGCACCCGCTGGCTCACCCGTTCGACTTCCCATCTACGTCGCTCTGTTGCCATCGTCTCCGCCTTCTAGAACTCCACCAAACCCACCCGCAAGGCGTAGCGGACTAGCTTCGGCCACGGTATGCACCTGAAGCTTGGCGAAGGCTTTCGCCCGGTGGGTCTCGATGGTTTTGCTCCTGACGCCTAGGGCAACTGCGATTTGTTTGGTCGCTTTACGGTCGGCGATGAGGCGGGCGGTTTCTCTTTCGCCGTGCGCTTGTTCTTCGCGGCCTTCTATGATCTGAAGATGTCTCGCGCTTTTGCTAGAACTTCCTGCAGTTTCGCGTCTCGAATCACGCCGATGCTGTAAAGAATTACGCTTTGTTCCACCGTGACAGGCGTTGCGGGCGAATGAAGCTTGGCTGGTTAAGCTGCCCGCGTCCGAAGTCAGCGGTGTCGAGCGGGATCGACGAGCTGTCGGAGCGATGGCGGCTCGTGATCTGACAGAGGATAAGATCGTCGCCCGCGAGATCGACGAGCACTAGCGCCGGTCGGCGCTTGCCGACCGTCAGGTCCGTTTGCGGAAACGGAATTACGACAACTTCGCCGGCTACAAGTCTTGCCACGCGGCATCCTCTTCCGGCGAGTTCCAATCGCGCGCGAGAACAGAGTCGCTCAGAACGACACCGTTAAACGGCTCCTCCGCGATTCTCATCTTTAGGCCGACGGCGAAATCGTAGACCTTGCGTTGCAGGTCTTCCGGCAAATTGGCGATTTCTTTCTCTATGAGTTCGCGCGTGCTCACAGGGATAATGTTATTTCAATGTCGCCAGTTGGAAAGTTCGTTTGTGATTCAACAATCATCTTCTAGAACTCAACCAACCCAAACCCGCAAGGCGTAGCGGACTAGCTCGGCCACGGTGTGCACCTGGAGCTTGGCGAAGACGTTCGCCCGGTGCGTCTCGATGGTTTTGATGCTCAGGCCTAGCTCACCGGCGATTTCCTTGGTCGATTTGCAATCGGCGATGAGGCGGGCGGTTTCATGGAGCGAGAATGCGGCCCACACCTCGGATTCATTGCGGATTTCTGTCCGAGGTGGACTGGCCGGTCGCTGGCCGCGGATCGTCGGGCTCATCTTCGCGGAGGCGCTGCGCCTTTACCTTCCGAGTAAGCTGTATGAGTTCGCCGACCTTACGGATTTTTTCTTCGAAGGGCTGGCGAGCCAGCTGGCGGCGCATCGCGGTCTTCATGGCTTCGCTCATGTCAGTTGATTTTCGAAAGTTCGTGACGGCTAGGGCGACGTCACCAGCACGCGAGGTCGCGTGCGCTCGCCGGAAGCTCCGCCTTTGCGTAGAGTTCGGCGCCCGTCTTGGCGAATTCCTTCCTCTTTTGAATGCCCGGCCTCGCGCCGCGGCGCTGCGTTACGGCCTGCATTCCTGATGCAACATATCGGGCCGTTTCTAAAATTCAACTAGGCCGATCCGCAAGGCGTAGCGGACCAGCGCGGTTACGGAGTGCACTTGGAGCTTGGCGAAGACGTTCGCCCGGTGGGTCTCGATGGTTTTGTCGCTGACGCCTAACTTCGCGGCGACTTCCTTGGTCGAGTGGTCCTCGGCGATGAGGCAGGCGGTTTCTCGCTCCCGCTCGGTCAGGGTGGCGAGTTTGCCGTTCGTCCGGGCGATGTCGTCGCACACGGCGGTGATGCCGTGCGAACGGAACCGGTGATGATGCCGGACCGACTCGAGCGCCGGGAAGAGCGCGCTTGGGCCTTCGCTCTTCAGGAGGCAACCGCGGGCGGGCGAGTGAAAGGCTTCCGCGAGGGCGTGGCGGGATTGGGTGCCGGTGAAGATGAGGACCTCGACGCTGGGCAGCGCGCGGTGGATCTCGCCCGTGGCCTCGAGGCCGTTCAGGTGCGGCATGGTGTAATCCATGATGATGATGTGCGGCCGCAGCTCGGTGGCGCAGACGATGGCTTCCCGCCCGTCGGTCGCGGCGGCGCAGATTTCCCAGCCGGGTTTCTCGGCGTGAATGAGGGTGGCGAGGCCGGCGTGGATCGTCGGGTGATCGTCGGCGATCAGCACGCGGGTGGCGGCATCAATCGGCGCGGGGCTGGGGCCGTTCATAGGGGAGCGAGGGATAAGACATGGACCACATATGCGGTGAATCCCGCGCGCAGCGCAAGATGTTTGTCAGGCTCGCGGCGTCATGACACCAGCCACGATGAATCAGGAAAAAAGGCCGTAACGCAGCCAGAACGAAGGGAACCGAATGAATCAAGAAAGCAGGAAAATAGGAAAAGAGTTTGCGGCGTTATCGAAATGGCGAGGCCGGGCTTTCCAAACAGGAAACGACTTTAGGGGCGGCGTGGGAGCAGGCACGTGGCGAAGCGACCAAAGTCCTATTCAGGCGCTCGTCGGAATCCGACCGATTCGCTTGGCTTTCGACATAAGCGGCGGCTAGCACCTACCTCGAGCGGGAGTAGCGCCCCGTCCGCTCGATCCCTTTCCTGCTTTCCTCTTTTCCTGATTCATTTTGCTTTTCTTCTCCCGGGTTCCTGGTTTCTAAATTCATTCCAGCGGGCAAGCCTGCGATCCGCTTGCGCACGGGAACGATCGGCTCGGGCCAGCCGACGATCAGCTGGGGCAAGGAAGTGACCGCCTTGGCCAAGCCAGCCCTGCGCTCCACTCAGCTAACGATTAACTGGAGCCAGGTAACCATTGGCTTGGCCATGCCAACGATTCCCTTAAGCCAGCGTGCGTCTGGCCTAGGCGAACGAACAATCCGCTGGCCCAAGCCAACGACCGGCTTGGACAAGCGAACGATCGGCTTGGGCCATGCAACAGTCGGCTTGCCTCACGAAACTCTCAGCCAGCCCGAGCCAAGGCTCCAATGGGTCAGGGAAACCCTGAGCTGGGCCGGGAAGAACCCTGTATTTTACCGCTCCGTGGCACGATGGGCAAATCATCTGCTTAAAACCCCGGCATGAACACTACCGTTAAGCTGATCACAGGATTCAGCGAATACTCCGCCGACGGCCTTTGCCATCTCGGCTCCGACGTAGCGGGCAATGTGCCCAAGCTTCCGATCCTCGCGAGCTTGAAGCCGACGCCCGCTGAAATCAGCACGCAGGTGCAAAGCCTGCTCACCGCTACCGGCATGTACGGCCCCGGCCGCGCCCAGGCGATCGATGCCGCCTTCACCGGGCTGGCCAGCCTGCTCTCGCTCGTCTCGACCAACGCTCCGCAGGTCACTGACGTGACCGATACCGACCTGGCCGCGATTGGCATCCCGCTGGTGAAGACACCCACCCGGACCACGCGTCCGCCCGATCAGGTGCAGAACGTCCTGCTCGATAACGGCCCGAACGCCGGCGAAGTAGAAGGCACCTGCGATCCGGCGGGTAACAACACCCGCGTCTATGAGGCCCAGTGGACCCTCGACCCGAACGCCGAGACCTGGAGCGAAACCTCCATCTTCCCAAACTCGCGCAGTCTCCAATTCACCGGCCTGACCCGCGGCAAGGACGTGTGGGTCCGAGTCCGCGCCCGCAACGTCAAAGGCGCAGGCGCCTGGAGCAACCCGGCCGTCATCATGGTGGCCTAAGACTACCTAACGAACAAAGGTCTAACCAAGCGCCGGAGGAGAGCTTCTCTTCGGCGCTTTTTTTTTGTTAAAGGCGCTTCAACAGCCGCTGCCCGCGCCGGTACGAAAAACTGCTAAAAGTGAGGACTGACCCCGTGCCTTCCCTTGGGCGCCCCGCGGGGCCTCGTGACTGGCGCGATCGCCCTCGCCTTTGGCTTGAGCTCCGTTCTTCTGAAGCGCATTCTTTGGCCACTCGTGCTTCTCCACGGCGCGGTCGACACCATGACTTTCAGCGCGCGCTATTCTCAGTTAAAAATAATGCGCAAGCGTGATTCGTCACGGCTCGTCCGCCGGGAGAGGCCGACGTAAAGTTGAAGGGCGCGAATCCTTTTCCACTTCTCAAACGTCACAGCGGTATGGAGAGCAAAAACGCCGTGATGAAAACACTGCAAAATCAAAAGGCCGTCGTCACCGGCGGGAGCCGCGGATTGGGGCTCGGGCTGGTCGAGGCATTGGTCGACCAGGGCGCGCAAGTGACCGTGGTGGCGCGCGATCACGCGCGCTTGGCCGCCGTCCGCGAGCGCCTCGGAGTCGACACGCTCGCTGGCGACATCACCGATGCCGCGTTCGCCGAGCGCGTGCTGCGCGAAGTGCAGCCGACCATTCTCTCGCTCAACGCCGGCGCGCTGCCCTCGATGGCTCCGCTCGACGAACAGAGCTGGGAGGATTTCTCGCGCACTTGGGAGACCGACGTGAAGGCGGGCCTCTACTGGATTCGCGCGACTCTGCGTCAACCGCTGCCACCCGGCGCGAGAGTTCTGATTGGCTCGAGCGGTGCGGCAGGACAAGGCTCGCGGCTGACGGGCGGCTACGCCGGCGCGAAACGCATGCTTTGGTTCATGGCCGACTACGCCAACGATCTCTCGGTCGAGCGGGACCTTGGGATTCGTTTCCAGGCTTTGGTCCCGTTGCAAATGATCGCGGGCACGGGCGTGGGCGATGTCGGCGCGGCCGCCTATTCACGCGGTACTGGCTTGAGTCCGGAGCAATTCCTGAGCGAGCGTTTCGGCGCGCCTTTGCCGCCGCGCCAGTTCGGCGAACACGTCGTCTCCATCCTCACCGATCCCGCCTACGCCCGCGGTTTCGCCTTCGGATTGCAGGGCACCTCGGGCCTCACCATAATGGAGGAAGTGGAAGCTTGAACCCGCCGCCCACCGTGACCGCGCCCATGCCCGACCGTGAAAAATTTCTCGAACGGCTGGCCGAGCTTCGGCCGGAATTGCATCGCTACTGCGCGCGCCTCACCGGCTCCGTTTTCGATGGCGAGGACGTGGTCCAAAACACTTTCGTGCGCGCCTGTCGCGCCTTCGACGAGGCCGAGGAAGTGCGCGAGCTGCGGCCGTGGCTTTTTCGCATCGCGCACAATCGCGCGCTCGATTTCCTCCGCGCGCGGGAACGGCGCATGACCGCTCCGCTCGAAAGCGCCGCCGACCTGGCCGACGAATCGCTCCCCGATCCGGCGGAAGCGCTCGCGCGCAAAGAAGCGACCGCCACGGCGATCTCGCGTTTCATCCTCCTGCCGCCGGTTCCGCGCAGCGTCGTCATCCTCAAGGATGTGCTCGACCACTCGTTGGCCGACATCGCCGCGCTCCTCGAGCTCAGCCTCGCCGCCGTGAAATCGGCGCTCCACCGCGGTCGCGTGCAGCTGCGCGAGCTGAATGCCGCGGTCGCGCCGCCGCTCGATCCGCCGCCGCGCGCTTCCGCGGAAATCCGGCGCTACGTCTCCCTTTTTAATGCGCGCGATTGGGCGCCGCTGCGCGCACTCCTCGCCGAAGACGTGCGCCTCGATGTCGTCTCCCGCATCGTCCTCGCGGGCAAAGCGGACGTGGGCCAATACTTCGGCCGTTACGATGCCTATCATGATTGGCATTTCGCGGTCGCCTTCCTCGAAGGCCGGGAAGTTATCGCGGTCTTCTCGGATCTGGACGAACAAAAGCCCAGTCACCGGATCGAGCCCAGCTATCTCATCGCCATGGATTGGCGGGATGGGCGCATCCAGCAAATCAAAGATTTCCGTTACGCCCGTTACCTCGATACCGCCGGGCTCGTCATCGCCGGCACCACCGCGACCGAAAATCGCCCGGCAAACATTCCCAAAACATGAACCCAAACACCACCACCCCTCTCACCGGCGGCTGCGCCTGCGGAGCCATTCGTTATCAAGCCAGCGCCGCGCCCGTCGCCATGCTGAACTGCCACTGTCGCGACTGTCAGCGGGCCAGCGGAGGCCCCTTTTCCTCCTTCGTCGTCGTGCTAAAAGACG
>CAXSCV010000052.1:0-9809 GCA_964235895.1 uncultured Chthoniobacterales bacterium | reverse complement strand
GCCTTTGCGTTCCTGCAGGGAAAGCCGCGTTACCACGCCTCTCCCAGCGAACGCACGGGCGAAACGCACCGCGGTTTCTGCGCCGATTGCGGCTCACCCATCGACGTCCGGCCCGATGGCAATCCGGACATCGTGGCCATCCGCACCGCTAGCCTGGATGACCCCGGGATCTTCCAGCAGCAATTCGCCGTCTGGACCTCCGACGCGCATTCCTGGGATCGCCTCGATCCGGCATTGCCCAGCTTTGAGAGATATCCGCCGATCCCCGAGGAAGAAACGGCGACGGCGCCCTAACGAATTGAGCAGTGCAGGGCGATATCGGATGCCAGTTTCGCCAGGAACGTCCGCGATTCGAACACTACCCCAGCCGCCTTCACGCCTTCGGTTGTCGAAGGATTCGTTAGCAGTGACAGGCACGCATTCGCTACCAGTGGTGCGGCAGCGCCTTTGTCCTGTCCGCAACCGTCGGCGGATTTCGCATTGGGTTACTCGTGCTGATCGCCGTCAGCGCCGGAACATTCGCCTGCATCCTGGCGCCGCCAGCGCACAGTTTGCACGCGCACGAAGTGGATGCGAGGGAATGAGAAAGGAGCTGCGCGGAGCACAGCGCGAATCAGTTGCCGAATTCATCGGCAGCCTCGAATGAACAACCGAATTTATGGCAAGACTGCTACCAGATGAGATTACAGCCGACGAGATGGCGAAGTATCTCGAAACATCCGATTTCCAGCTCGAATTAGACGCTTTCAATTCTTTGGTCTTGCGTGGAACGAGGCCATCACATGGCGGGATATATACTGATCCCATAACTGGCAAAGATCGTCAGTATGACATTCGAGCCACCATCAACCACGGCATCTGCAACCTAAAGCTCGCAATCGAATGTAAGAATCTTAAGCCAAATTTCCCTCTACTGGTCAGCCGCGTGCCGAGATCATCGGACGAAGCATTTCATGAGGTGATCTTAGGCCGACACCATTCATTTCCGATCGACAGCGGTGGCATTCTCCAACTCAGAGATCACATTTTCCGGTCACGCGAACCTGTAGGTAAGTCAGCCACTCAGGTCGGCAAAACTCCGGCGGATGGTAGAAAGACCGAGCCTCAAATTGTAGGTAACGATTCTGAAGCGTACGACAAATGGTCACAGGCGATCGCTTCTTCGAATGAACTAATCGGCGATTCTGGCCATTCGTCTATTGGCACCGATACAGTGAACGCCACCGTTGTTTTCCCGATTCTACTAGTTCCCAATCAGACGCTCTGGGCAGCGGACTATTCGGGAGACGGCACATTACTTAAAGGGCCGCGACCCGTCGAAGATTGTAGCTTATTTCTTGGAAAGACCGTCATCGTTCGTAACATTAAATATCGACTTTCGCATTTATTGATCTTCACCAAGTCGGCATTCGACACTTATCTCGATACGATTCGCGATGAACATTCAGACGAATGGGAATATCTGTTCCCCGACAATCGCAAACTGCTTCAATACGAACGCGAAGGGACTCTTCAGTAGGAGTTATTAAGCCACGCGTTCGGCGCACGTCCAGGCCACTTCATCTATCAAGCCTCAGGTTCTTCTACGGTTATAGGGGGACAAATCTCTGGTGGCGCTTCTCGTCCATGCTGCTTCAGAGTTGTTCGGATTCGCTCATCGTTGCGTATTGTTCTCTGCGCATCTAGCGTGCTTTTATCAGCTAGCCTGTCAAACACTCTCCGGAATTTTCGCCCGACTTCGTCGCCTTTGTAGTTGTCTGCCGATTCAAGTTGGCCGCGGGCAATGGCCTGCGCCAAGCTATACATGATGTTCGGCTCGGTAGCGTTGCTGGCCCAGTCGAGCAGCTCGTCTTCCGAGTACTCGTTCAGCATCGAAAAATCCGCAGGACTCCATCCATCGGATTCCCCGAGCGCCATCACTAGCTCTGTGACGGTTTTTCGCGGCTTCAGGGCTATTTCCCTTCCTTTTGCCGCCTTTTGAATCGCCTCAGATCTGCAGTTCGCCAGGATGTCGCGAAGGGTCGCTAGGTCTGCAGTCGGGATTAACGCATTTGCCGCAAGCTCCTTGAATTGCTCATCGTCGAAGTTCGGGTCGATTCGCTTTACAAACTTGAGTACATCAACCGTATAGCGAAACGGTAGATACGAATGATATTTTCTTAGTAGCGCTTTTGCGGCATCCGTGACTGTAGCGGTGTCGTGCGCATAAGTATCCCACACGCGATCCCAAAAATGGCCGACTTCAATATCAGCTTCACTGCGCTTGTGTTCGTGATTCAGTCGGTCGATGACCGGTTTAAGCTCTCTGGTGTTACAATAGCCATCTCGCAAATAGCTGATAATGAAATCATCAGCGTCGCTGGGCATAAATTGTAGCTGCTGGATGACCTCACTCGCTGCGTCAGTTGTTTCTGTGCGCGCACGCCAACCTTCGAGCATCCATGATCTTGACCTGACAGCCTCAAGTCCAACGTCCTTGGAGTAAACGAAGTGAACAGCCGCAAGCTTGGCGCACTGTTGATGAAAGCGTTGGATGAAGATCGCGTGGCAGCCCTGCAAGAATGTTTCAAAGTAGCGAATACACCAGTGCGTCTGTTGAAAAACCCGGATGTTATTGAGCCTAAGGCGGTCGAAAACTTCTCGAATAGCGGGCTCGTCATTGAAAAAGACTACGCGGAAGTTCTCAGCGAACTGCGGGTTATACGTCAGCTCGCGATCGACAACTTTTTCCCGATACTTATTCAGTGCCTCACAATCGCGCTTAGACAGCTCCTCCTCGTTGCAAATAATCACAACCCGACACTGGTTCTGTTCCTTTAAAACGGACACTAGCCCGAACAGCTGTTTAAGATCCAGTTTGCGGTTTCTCCGCTCAAGGTCATCGAAACACACTAAGAAGTCTTTTATCAAAAGTTCCTCCGCCTTGGGGATCAAAGCTCCGACGTCACCCAAGTATGGAACACTCAGCTGATCGAAGTATCGCCGCTTTCGGAGAAACCACTTCTTAGTATGGTGCCATCTGAGAGCGAGTCCTTTTGAGTCCCTTTGTGACTCACCGCCTAGTACAATTGAAGCCTTGACGTCAGCGATCGAGGTAGCGCCGAACAATGACACATAGGAATAAAACTGGTTTTCGACGTACTCGCGTTGCGTTCTAACGAAATTGTTCCAAAAATAGGTCTTCCCCGTACCCCAACGACCGTGCAATAACAGAACTCTTTGGTCGCCGTGACCAAGAAAAGCTTTCAGTTCATTAACGTAGACCGCCCGCGGCTGCGGCAGACTTGAAGGAAGTGGCGCTTTCATTCAAGAACGAAGGTCACTGCGCCGTGGAAGGTCTCCTTCGGCGCTTCGCTGCCTTACCGGCCGCTACTTTAGTACTAGCAATCACGTCGTCGCACTTCAGAACGAAGGCCTGCCATTGCCGTTTCGCGTAAAGGTCCGCTCCAGATTGCTTGAACTCTTGGGCCTTGTCGTGCAGTCCTACCTGCAGCGCTTCTTCTTCCGACACCTTCTGTTCCGCTGCGTATTTCCTTACGTCCTCCGTTATCTTCATCGAACAGAAGTGCGGCCCGCACATCGAGCAGAAATGCGCCGTCTTCGCGCCTTGAAGTCGTTGCTGCCCATCAACTCCTTCCGCTCCTTCGCGGACTTTCCCGTCTATGTCGGCTCACCCCAGTCGCCTCCATTCCTGCGGCAGAAGATTTAGTGGGCGGCAGTTCTCGGATGAATGACCAAGAGACTTCGGCCGTCTCGCCGGTGTCATAATGGACAAAGAATCCATGCTTCAGTTCATCCTCGAGTTCGACGCGCTGCACGACGGCTTTCGATGAAATCCTATTCGCCTTGCGGATCGTGGCGTGAGGTTCGAGAAATGTGACCCCATCTACGAAGTCCACCTCGAAAGCGTCTTCCCATTGGACATAGCGCACGCCACGCAATGCGACCCCTTTCGCCGTTCCGAAAGGAACTTTGAGCGGATTCAGCGTTTTCATAGTCGACCTTCTTTCTGCAACTGTTTGATGATGTCGATCACTTTACGCGGCGGCTGCCATTCATCCACTGCTTCCGCGGTGTCGACGCGCACGCGCCCGAGAATCTCACCATTGCCGTCGGAGACATGCACGTGCCGCGGCGGATGATCTCCAATCCACCATTCAAACACGTATCCGCCGCGTCGAATGCGGCCCATTGTTATGCCTTCGAATAAATCTCGGCTCCGGCTTCGGCGAACTCGAGAGCCTTTTGTTCCATTCCGGCGCGTAATGCTTCGTCCTCGGACAACTCTTGTTCAGCGGCGTATTTTCTGACATCTTCGGTTATCTTCATGGAACAAAAATGGGGACCGCACATGGAACAGAAGTGGGCGGTCTTAGCTCCCTCTTGCGGGAGAGTTTCGTCATGAAACTCCCGAGCCGTTTCGGGATCGAGGGACAAGTTAAACTGGTCCTCCCACCTAAACTCGAAGCGCGCTTTACTCACGGCGTTATCCCGGTATTGCGCGCCGGGGTGGCCTTTGGCGAGGTCGGCGGCGTGGGCGGCTAGTTTGTAGGTGATGACGCCGGTTTTGACGTCGTCTTTGTTTGGTAATCCGAGGTGTTCCTTCGGCGTGACGTAGCAGAGCATGGCGCAGCCGTACCAGCCGATCATGGCGGCGCCGATGCCGCTGGTGATGTGGTCGTAGCCAGGGGCGATGTCGGTGGTGAGCGGGCCTAACGTGTAAAAGGGCGCTTCGTGGCACCATTCGATTTGTTTTTCCATGTTCTCTTTGATCAAATGCATGGGGACGTGGCCGGGGCCTTCGTTCATGACTTGCACGCCTTTAGCCCAGGCACGGGTCGTTAGGTCGCCTTGGACTTTTAGTTCGGCAAACTGGGCCTCATCGTTGGCGTCGGCGATGGAGCCGGGGCGGAGTCCGTCGCCAATGCTGAAGCTGACGTCGTAGGCGGCCATGAGGTCGCAGATGTCGTCCCAATGTTCATACAAGAAGCTCTCGCGGTGATGGGTGAGGCACCATTTCGCCATGATGGAGCCGCCGCGGCTGACGATGCCGGTCATGCGCCGCGCGGTCATGGGGACGAAGCGGAGGAGGACGCCGGCGTGGATGGTGAAGTAATCGACGCCTTGCTCGGCCTGCTCGATGAGGGTGTCGCGGAAGATTTCCCAGGTGAGGTCTTCGGCGCGGCCGTTCACTTTCTCGAGGGCCTGGTAGATGGGGACGGTGCCGATGGGGACGGGCGAGTTGCGGATGATCCATTCGCGGGTGGCGTGGATGTTTTTGCCGGTGGAGAGGTCCATGACGGTGTCGGCGCCCCACTTGGTGGCCCAACGCATTTTCTCGACTTCTTCTTCGATGGAACTGGCGACGGCGCTGTTGCCGATGTTGGCGTTGATTTTGACGAGGAAATTGCGGCCGATGATCATCGGCTCGAGCTCGGGGTGGTTGATGTTGGCGGGGATGATGGCGCGGCCGCGGGCGACTTCGCTGCGGACGAATTCGGGGGTGATTTCCTTCGGAATATTTGCGCCGAAGGATTCGCCGGGGTGTTGGTGGTGAAGGGAGTTCGTGGGGCGAGTTTTTAACTTGCCGTTGGTTTCGGATCGCAAGTTAGAAACTTGCGCCACTTTTCCGTTCTCGCGGATGGCGATGAATTCCATCTCGGGCGTGATGATGCCTTGGCGCGCATACCAGAGTTGCGTGACCGGATGACCGGCGGAGGCGCGCAGTGGCCGGCGCGGGGGCGCGCCGGCTCCAAAATGTTCGAGGCGATTGTGGCGCTCGGCCTGGCTGGCGAACTCTTCATGACCTCTCGTTAGGTAGCCGTTGTCCTCTGGTTTGATCGCGCGGCCTTGATACTCTGCGACGTCCCCTCGCGATGCGATCCACTCGGCGCGAATCGCTGGCAAGCCTTGCGCGGAATCGGGCGGTTGATTCGGATCGCCCCACGGTCCGCTGCAATCATAAACCCGGACGGGTTCGTTAGGCTCGAGATTGCCGTTGAAGTCCTTAGTAGGAGCTAACGAGATTTCGCGCATTGGCACGCGCACGTCGGGATGGATCTCGCCTTCGACATAAACGCGCCGGCTATTCGGCATCACGTAGTCGGAGGATTTCGGTTCGAGTGAGTCTTTGGATGCGATCATGAGGATACGAATTAGGAAAGCAGGAACGCAGGAAGGTTGAAGAAGGGGATTCTTTTCCTCATTTCCTGGTTTCCTGATTCATTTTTTCTTCAGTTGAAAAACAAAAAAGCCATGCGCGGAAACGCATGGCTGAAAATCCGACTCCTCGCTCCCTGCGACGGCATTACCCGCATCAGGTTCAAGGGGTCTCCGGCACTTTCCTAGCAAAGTGCTGGACTCTCAGCATTAGCTCCCCCGCTCCGATTGAGATTAGCGCGACGCGCGGCTCCGTCAACGGCCCCGCCGCGCCTATTCGCGGAACTTTGGAAGTGGTCCCAACTTCAGGACCCAATATTTCCGCACTTGCGGCGGCGGCGATGGTTCGATCGGCTTGGCCGCCGGAGTGGCGATCGGTTCGGAGGCGTCGGGCATTTCGACGGACGCTTCCGCCGGGGTGGCGGACTCGTTAGGCGGAACCGATTCGTTCGGCGTGGACACCCTATTTTTCGCCACACTCTCGCCGGATTCTTCCTGCGCCTCGGATTCCCCCTGGAGAGAAGCTGGCGCGGAGGCGGAATTACGCGACGGCGTTTCCGGTTGTTGCGTCAGGACAATTTGCTCGGAGGGCTCGTGTCGTAACGGCTGAGTGACCTGCGCGCTCGGGGCGAGTTGATTGCTCGCCGGGAACACGGGCGAGGATGCGACGCCTTCGGCCGGCGCATTCGCATTGTGCGCGACGAGCACGCCATCGAGTTGGCGGCGATAATCGGCCAGCAAAAACGGTCGCTGCTTTTTCTCGACGAGGTTGCGATAACTCTCGAGGCCGACGCTGATCGCCTGCGCCAGCCGCATACGCCACTCGGGGCGCGCGATGAGATGACTCTCGTCGTGTTCGGTAAGAAATCCGCCTTCGACCAGGATGGCCGGAATATTCGTTAGGCGAAGAACGGCGAAGCGCGCGCGTTTCACTCCGCGATCAAACTCCGGCATGTAACCGAGCATGGCGTGATAAACCGCGGTCGAGAGCACGAGACTTTGCGCATCGACCGGACTGCCGGCCTGCATGTTCAGAAAGCGTTCCTGCAAAGTGTTGTCCTGCGTGGAAGGCGCGCCACGCGGCGTGAGCGAATAAATTTCAAAGCCGGTGGCCGAAGAATTGTAGTCCGTCGCGTTGAAATGAATGCTGATGAAAATGGAATCCTTGGTCGCGTTCGCGATGCGCGCGCGTTCCGGCAATGGCACGAGCTCATCTTTTTCGCGCGTCATCACGACGTTGAAACCTTTCGCTTGCAGGAGCGGCCGAAGCTTGAGCGCGACGTCGAGGGTGAATTCTTTTTCGTTTCCGTAACTGCTGCTCGCGCCATTCTCGACTCCGCCGTGGCCGGGATCGATTACGACCGTTTTGAGATGGCCGAGATCCTTGATCATGTGCGGCCGGAATTGCGGCTCGATCGTTTTCGCCAGATCGATGCGCGAAATCAGATATTTGCCGTCGTGATTTAGGGTGATCGGAAAACAGAGCCAGTTGCGCACGC
Organism: uncultured Chthoniobacterales bacterium; assembly: GCA_964235895.1. GTDB lineage: Bacteria > Verrucomicrobiota > Verrucomicrobiia > Chthoniobacterales > UBA10450 > JACCTI01. Next base: position 2,151 of record CAXSCV010000052.1, on the reverse strand, counting down.
CATTTACGATCGCTTCGCGGCTATCGAGGGTGAGTTCGAGTTGGTTACGACCGCTATCGAGGCGGATGGTGCGATTGATCGGCTCGACGTCGCCGGAAAATCCGTAAAACTTCGCGACGTTTTCGACCGTGAGATAATCCCATTTGCCGACTTTAACGACCTGCCACTCGGTCGCCGCGCGCAGCCCAGGAAGGAATGCGAAGAGGAGCAGCGCCCACAACCAAGAGCGGCGCCATAGTAGATTTCGGCCCATCATTACCCTGCCTAACATGCAAGAAAAGTGCCGTCCGGCAACCCGAGTGCTCGAAGGCAGCGCTCGGCGGCGACGCGTTATTCCAAGGTAAAACTGAGCGCGTCGTCCTTCGCGCTATCGCGAATGGTTTGTCCCTCTCGAAATTTTCCTTCTAGAATATCCAAGCTCAGTGGATCGAGGATTTCCTTCTGAATGGCGCGCTTCAACGGCCGCGCGCCGTAAGCCGGATCGAACCCTTCGCGGGCGATCAAGGCCTTCGCTTCGTCGGTTAGCGCGAGCGTGATCTTTTGGTTCCCCAATCGCCTAACGAGTCGTTTGAGTTGAATTTCCACGATCTGCTTCAGCTCCTCTTCGTTCAGCCGATCGAAGATAATAATCTCGTCGACGCGGTTCAAAAACTCCGGGCGAAAATGCGCGCGCAATGCATCCATCACAAGCGAACCGTCCTTCTCGCGCTTCCATTCATCAGTGATGAATTGCGAGCCAATGTTCGAAGTCATGATGATGACCGTGTTCTTGAAATCGACCGTCCTCCCCTGCCCGTCCGTGATGCGCCCGTCGTCGAGCACTTGCAACAAAACGTTGAAGACATCGCTGTGCGCTTTTTCGATTTCGTCGAAGAGCACGACGGAGTACGGCTTGCGCCGCACCGCTTCGGAAAGTTGTCCGCCTTCTTCGTAGCCGACGTATCCCGGCGGCGCGCCGATCAAGCGCGCGACCGTGTGTTTCTCCATGTATTCGCTCATGTCGATGCGGATCATCGCGTTCTCGTCATCGAACAAAAATTCCGCGAGCGCGCGTGAGAGTTCGGTTTTGCCGACACCGGTTGGCCCGAGAAAAATGAAGGAACCGATCGGCCGATTTTCATCCTGCAATCCGGCGCGCGCGCGACGCACCGCATTCGAGACGGCCCTGATCGCTTCCTTCTGTCCAATGACGCGTTCGCCTAAACGCGCTTCCATTTTCACCAGCTTCTGCCGTTCGCCTTCCTGCAAACGCGAGACCGGAATGTGTGTCCAACTCGAGACCACTTCCGCGATGTCTTCCTCGGTCACTTCCTCCTTCAACATCTGTCCGCTTTCCTGAAGCTCGCTCAGCTTCTTATTGTGCTCTTCGAGCTGAGCAGTCAGCTCGGGAATGCGACCGTATTGAATCTCGCTCGCGCGCGCCAACTCACCGCGGCGCTGCGCTTGCTCCAACTCGGTCTTGGCCGCTTCGAGCGACTCCTGCAGCTTGCGCGATTTATCGATTTCGCCTTTCTCGTTCTGCCACTGCGCTTTCAATTTCGCGCTTTGCTCTTTGAAATCGGCCAGCTCTTTTTCCAACTTCGCCAGTCGCTCTTTGCTGGCCGCGTCCTTCTCTTTTTTGAGCGCCTGCCGCTCCATTTCGTCCTGCATGATCTCGCGCTCGACCATGTCGATTTCCGTCGGCATCGAATCCAATTCTATCTTCAAACGCGAAGCCGCTTCGTCCACCAGATCGACCGCCTTGTCGGGCAAAAATCGATCACTGATGTAACGATGCGAAAGGACCGCCGCCGCGACCAATGCCGCATCTTGAATGCGCACGCCGTGATGCACTTCGTAGCGTTCCTTGAGCCCGCGCAAAATCGCGATCGTATCTTCCACGCTCGGCTCATTCACCATCACCGGCTGAAAACGCCGCTCAAGCGCCGCGTCTTTCTCGATGTATTTTCGGTATTCATCGAGCGTGGTCGCGCCGATCGTGCGCAATTCGCCGCGCGCCAGTTGCGGTTTCAACATGTTCGATGCATCGACCGCGCCTTCGCTCGCGCCCGCGCCGACGATCGTGTGCAGCTCGTCGATGAACAGGATGATCTCGCCTTGCGAATCGGTGACCTCTTTCAAAAACGCCTTCAGCCGGTCCTCGAATTCGCC
>CAXSCV010000051.1:9033-22681 GCA_964235895.1 uncultured Chthoniobacterales bacterium | reverse complement strand
CCCGCCGGCGTAAGCGATCCATCCACCTGCAGCGAGTGTCGCGAGCGCGAGGACGAGCGTCGCTATCGCCAGCGGCATCGAAGCGCGCGGCCACTTCAGCGGAAGAACGATCGCCACCACCGCGAGAAGCGCGAGCGCGTAGAAAACGTCGATCAATTTCTCCGCGCGATGCATGTGCGTATTCAGCGAGGCCTGGCCTTCGGCTTTCTCCATCGAGTAAACAGCGTCGTAGCTTTTTTCCCCGTACTCGTAAACCGGCCAGGCCATCACGCCGCTAAAGGCGATCGCGATCAGCGCCGGCACCACCGCCGCGCGCGCGCGCAAGCAAAGGCCGGCGATCAACGCGATGATTCCCACCGCCAGGCCGTAAACCGGAATTGGGTTGAGCAAAACATGGACGTACTCGGGTTGGCCGAGGTGTTCGAAGAAATGGCTCATCTCCGCAGTATCGTAGGTTCACTCGCGGATACGAGCTTGCTCGCGGCTCTGGCCCTCAGCTCGTGGGGCCTCTTCTCCGCGCGCGACAATTTTACAGACGAGCGCGGAATGGTAGCTTCTCCGACGCGCTTCGCCGCTCGCGACTCGCGCTCTTGCTCATGGAACAAAATCCGCCATTTCCGTCGCCGGAAGAATTGAAATCGAAGCTCTCCGAATTCATGAAATCGAACTTCGGCGACAAGGTTTCCTTCGCCGCATTTACGCAACCGGAAACCGCCGAGGCTGGCGGCGAGGAGAAAGAAACGGAAGTCGCGGAGGACGATTTCGCTTTCAATTTTTTGCCGCGCGAGATCAAGGCGCATCTCGATCGTTTCGTCATCAAGCAGGACGAAGCGAAAAAGGTTTTGTCGATCGCGGTTTGCGATCATTACAACCACGTCAACTATCTGCGACGTCTCGAAAAAGAAGACGCCAAGCGCGCGGAGGAAACCGAATACGCCAAACAAAATGTCATCCTGGTCGGCCCGACCGGCGTCGGAAAAACTTATCTGATCAAGCACATCGCGGAGCTGATCAAAGTGCCGTTCGTCAAAGCGGACGCGACCAAGTTTAGCGAGACTGGATACGTCGGCGGCGACGTGGAAGATCTCGTCAGGGAACTGGTGCAGAAGGCCGATGGCGACGTGGCGCGCGCGCAATTCGGCATCATTTACATCGACGAAATCGACAAGATCGCCGCGGCTTCGAACATGGCCGGACGCGATGTCAGCGGACGCGGCGTGCAGACGACATTGCTCAAGTTGATGGAAGAAACCGACGTCGCCGTGCGCAACGCGAACGACCTGCAATCGCAACTGCAAGCCGCCTTCGAATTCCAGCGGCGCGGCGGAAAAGCGAAACGCGAAACGATCAGCACGCGCCATATTTTATTTGTCGTTAGCGGCGCGTTCGAGCGTTTGAAACAACAGGTTTCGCGGCGCATCGCGCAGGCGCAAATCGGGTTCAACGCCGGGCCGCGTCCGGTTATGGATAACGAGTTGTTTCAGTTCGTCACCACGCAGGATTTCATCGAATACGGCTTCGAGCCGGAGTTCATCGGGCGCCTCCCGGTGCGCGTGGTCTGCGAAGAATTGAACGCGGAGGATCTTTACCAGGTCATGAAATTTTCCGAGGGCAGTCTCCTTCGCCAATACGAGCGCGCCTTCCGCGCCTACGGAATTGAAATCAGTTTCGAAGATGAAGCGTTGCGCCTGATTGCGGAAGACGCGGCCAAAGAAAAAACCGGCGCGCGCGGTTTGCTCACCGTTTGGGAAAAATTATTCCGGGATTACAAATATCATCTCGCCGGTTCCGGGCTGACGCAGCTGCGCGTCTCGAGCGAGCTGGTGCGCGAACCGAAGCGCGTGCTCGAGCGGCTGATGGCGGAAGGTCACAAGCAGGAAGAAGCCGCGCTCCTGCAAAGCGCGCGCAGTTTTGCCGATCAATTCAATCAGCAGCACGGACTGGAAATTTCTTTCGATGACGCGGCGCTCGCGCGTCTGGCCGAACGCGCGCAAGCCGAGCACATGACCATGCCGGAACTTTGCGCGCACTTATTCAAGGACTACCAATTCGGCCTCAGCCTCGTGCAAAAAAACACCGGCCAGAAAAGTTTTTGCCTAACGAGAGAAGCGGTCGAAGCGCCGGATAAATTCCTCAGCGACCTGGTCGTGCGCTCGCACTATCCGCTTGCGCCTGCCGGAAAAGATTGAGAGCAATTCACCCGTGAAACGCTCCCCCATCGCAGCGCTTCTCGTCGGCGTGCTCGTCGCGGCCGTGGTCATCCTTCTGCATGCGACTCACGTCCTCGCGCCCATCGAAGAGGCGCTCATGACTGCGCTGGCCGGCGGTCCGGCGCCGACCAAAGTCGTGATCGCGCCCGCGCAATATGCGCTGGTCATTTTGTTTTCGCTTGGCGTTTCCTGGCTCGTCATCACCAGCTCGCGCCGGAAACGTTTGCAATGGCCGCTCGCGCTTTTCGCGGTCGAGCTTCTCGTCGTTTCGTGGATTTGTCTGCTCTATCACGTCTCGTTTCAGCCGCTCCCATCGGTCTTCGCGGTCGCGCTCGGTTTCGTTTCCGCGAATGGCTACACGCAACTCGGTCGCGGCCGATCGAGCGGAACGAAGAATCTTTTCACGGGCCGCTTATCTGACGAACAGGTCACGCGCATCGGCGCGGGCGAGTTGCCCTTTGTCGTCGAAGCAAAGAGTTACGAAGCGACCGCGGTCGTTTGCGATATCGCGAACAAACACGATCTGGCGGAAGACGATTCTCCCGCGCAACTGGCCGAGATCACCGAGAAATTCATCGATCACGCGACGCAATCTTTTTTACAGGCCGGCGCTTACATCGAGACGATCACCGGCGAAGGTATTGTAGCACTTTTCGGTTTTCCCGGCGCCGATTCCGATCAGGCGGAAAAGGCCACGCGCCACGCGCTTGCCTTGCTCGATTCCTTCGCCCAAATGCGCGAAAAAAAGGACGGCGCTTTTGGGAAATTCCATGTCCACTTCGGCATCAGTTCCGGTCCCGTCGTCGTCTCACCGCTGCAACGCGACGATCGGATCGATCTTCTAACCACCGGCGAACCGGTTGAATTGGCGCGCCGATTTTGCATCGCGAATCGTTTCTATGGTTCGCGCATTTTAATCGGTCCGCGCACGTTCGAGCTCGCGAGCAAAGCCATTGTGGCGCGGCCGATCGATTTTCTGAGCGGCGTCGATGTGCGCGAACGCCACGAAATTTACGAGCCACTCAAGCTCACGACCGAGGCCGCGCCGGAGGAGATTGCGCGGCGCGATTCCTTCTGGAACGGCGTCGTCCTTTACCGCGAGAAACGCTGGGCGGAAGCGTATGCGCAATTCCAGAAAGCGCGCGGGCCTAACGAGTATGACGATGCGCCGCTCCAGTTGTACATGCGCCGGCTCGAGCCGCTCGCGTTGCATCTGACCGACGCGCCGTTGGAGTAAACGCGGCTTGAGGAAGATCGAGTATCCCGCGGCGATCCGGGAATTGATCGCGCAACTTCGGCAGATGCCGGGCGTCGGTCCGCGCTCCGCCGAGCGCATCGCGCTCTGGATGGTGCAGGCGCGCGCCGATCAACCGGACCGCATCGCGCAAGCGATCACGGCCTCGCGCGCGACCGTTCATCCCTGCGGGCAATGCGGCTTTTTCACCATGGACGAACTCTGCGAAATTTGTTCCGACACCACGCGCGCGACCGATCTCCTCTGCGTGGTCGAACAACCGACCGACATTTTGCCATTGGAAAAAACGAGCGCCTTTCGCGGCCGCTATCACTCGTTAGGCGGACGGATTTCTCCGCTCGATCACGTCGGCCCGGAAGATTTGCGGATCAACGAATTGGCCGTGCGCGTGCAGAGCGGCGAATTCAGCGAAGTCATTCTCGCGCTCGCCGCCGATGTCGAAGGTGAAGCGACCACGAATTATTTGGTGGAATTGCTCAAGCCTTTTGGTGTTGCGCTGACGCGCATCGCGCACGGATTGCCCGCCGGCGGCGGCCTGGAATCGGCCGACGAATTGACGCTTTATCAGGCGCTCTCCGGGCGGACAAAAATGTGAATCGCGTACGAAGACCGCGCGCTTTGTCATCCTAAGCCGCGCAGACGGCGAAGGATCTCACAGCGAAGGGCTCCATTCGTTAGGCGAAGCGAACCCCATCTCGCGTGCGCCGGTTTGCTTTTCGCACCTCGGGCGAATAGCTTCGGCGCGATGTCCTGCGCGAAAATCGATCCCGCATTACACCAGGCGCAGAAGCCGCCGTGGATCAAGGTTCGCCTGCCCTCGAACCCGAAATTCTTTTCCACCAAAGCGCTCATTTCCGATCTGCGTTTGCATACGGTTTGCGAGAGCGCGCAGTGCCCGAACCGCTGGGAATGTTGGAGCCAGGGCACGGCCACGGTCATGATTGCAGGCGAACGTTGCACGCGCGCTTGCGGATTTTGCGCGGTTAGCACGGCCAAGCCTTTCGCGCTCGAAGAAGACGAACCGCAACGCGTCGCCGAAGCAGTCCGCCGCATGGATTTAAAACATGTCGTCATCACCGCGGTCGCTCGGGACGATTTGAAAGATGGCGGCGCAAATCATTTCGCGCGCACCATCGCAGCCGTGCGCGAGATGGATCCGAGCATCATCATCGAAGTGCTCGTGCCGGATTTTCACGCGCAAGATTGGTGCATCGAGATGGTGACCAGGGCCGCGCCGGAAATTTTTAATCACAACATGGAGACGGTCGAGCGATTGACACCAGTCGTTAGGTCGCGCGCGAAATATCGAACGTCGCTGGAAGTTTTGCGGAAGGCGAAAGCGCTCTCGCCCAAAGTGGTGACCAAGAGTGGCGTGATGCTCGGTCTCGGCGAAACGGAACTGGAACTTTTCCAAACGATGGATGATTTGCGCGAAGTCGGCTGCGAAGTGCTCACGCTCGGCCAATATCTTCGGCCGACGCCGAATCATTTGCCGGTGGTCGAATACATCACGCCCGAGCGCTTCGATTTGTTCGGCGAGATCGCGCGCAAAAAAGGTTTCGCGCACGTCGCTTCTGGTCCGCTCGTGCGCAGCTCGTATCACGCCGCGGATTTTCATCCGGTCGTTCGTTAGGCGATGGCCGATTCACCTGCCACGAGCGCGGTGAATCGCGAAACCGTGGCGGTTATTATCCCGGCCTATTTGGAGGAAAAACATGTCCGCGCCGTCGTCGAACGGACTCGCCGGGTGATCGATCATGTTCTGGTGGTCGACGATGGCTCGACCGATCGCACTGCGAGCGAAGCGCTCGCGGGCGGTGCCGAAGTGCTCACCCACGATCGCAATCAGGGCAAAGGCGCCGCCATCATGTCCGGTCTGCGCCATTGGCTCGAACGCGGTTTTCCACACGCGATCATTCTCGACGCCGATGGCCAGCATTTGCCCGAAGAAATCAGCCGCTTCCTGAGCGCATCCGCGAGCGGCTGCGAGTTGCTCGTCGGCACACGGATGAACGATGTCCGGCAAATGCCACTCGTTAGGCGCGCGGTCAATCGTTACATGAGCCGGAAAATCAGCCGTGTTTGTGGACAGGAAATTCCCGACACGCAATGCGGTTTCCGTATGTTGTCGGCCGCGCTCATCCCGCACCTGTTAGACGGCGAATGCCGCTTCGATTACGAGACCGAGATGCTGATCATCGCCAGCCGCAAAGGCTTCAAGATCGGCGCGGTCCCGATCAGCACGGTTTACTCGGATGAGGTCAGCAGCATTCATCCGGTGCATGACACGATTCGGTTTTTTAAATTGATGCGGCGTTACCGAACGCGATGAACCTCACCCGGGCCTTCGCATCCCGCGGTTGTCCTCTCTGAGGCAGCGGAGCGCGCTGAAGGATCTCACACGGGAGCCTTGGATCACGCTTTCGGATTCGTTAGGCCAAGGACCCTGTGCGAGGTCTTCGCCATCTGCGCGGCTCAGGATGACAGGCTTGCGCGGCTTGCGCTGAACTAGAGCAATCCGCGTTTCCGAAAGTCGCCGATGTTTCCGCCGGATGATTTTTCGATGAGATCGATGGTGAATTTCAAAAGGCAAACTTCCCAGGCATCGTCGACGCCCTGGATGACGGCGCTCGATGGTTCGCCGGAATTTTGCACGCGCGTTTTCGTCCGCGTGATCACTGCGTCCATCGATTCACGAAAGGTATTTTCGGTGACGTCGGTTTTGCGGAACTGAAATCCGTAACGCAAAACGGCGACGTTGCGCATGCGCTCGCGAAGTTGGTCGGCATACTTTTGCGCTTTCTCGCCAAAGCCTTCCAGCAACACGCGCATGTAATGTTCTGGAGTTAGAATTTGCGGACGTTCCGCATGAATCTGCCCATCGCGCACGCGCACTTCGTTCGCGCGGTCCATCAATTCGGAGATGAGATAGAAACGAAAACTGGTCGCGCCAAAGGTGGCGATTTGATGTTCGGGCGCGAGGATGACCTGCGTGTTTTCGGCCGCGTATTGGAAATCGTCTTCGCTCCACATGCGCGCGCAAGATAGGCGAGGCCGCCGGGCAAGCAATGCGCGACGCGCCCTCAATCGGCGATCGGCGGGACGGCGCGACTGGCGCGTTGTACGCGCCAGATTCGGATCATCTCGAAGGTGAAAATGGCGCACGCGCTCCAGATCAAACTAAAGGTGATGAGATGCGCGCGGGTGAAGGTTTCGTGATAAAGAAAAACGCCGAGGAAGAAGGTACCGCTGGGCGCGAGGTATTGCAGAAAACCAATACTCGTTAGGCGCAAATAGCGCGCGGCGTGTCCGAACCAAACCAAGGGCAAACCGGTCACGACGCCACTGCTAATCAAGAGGAGCGAAACGTGCGTGTGCGCGGGACCGAAGACGAGCGCGCCTCGTGTTCGCAGGAAAAACAAATAGGCGATCGCGACCGGCAAGAGCATGGTCGTCTCGAAAAACAAACCGGGAATCGCGGCCGTGCCGGACATTTTGCGGAGGAGGGCGTAGAGGCCCCACGAACAGCAGAGGCCGATCGCGATCCACGGAAAACGGCCGTAGCCGAAGGTCAAATTCAGCACGCCGAGCGCGGCCAGAAGAAACGAGGCGAACTGCACGCGCGTGAGTCGTTCGCGCAATAACAACGCACCGAAAAGAACGTTGACGATCGGCGTCATGAAATAACCGAGGCTGGTTTCGAGGACGCGATTGGCGTTCACCGCCCAGATGAACATGAGCCAGTTGAGCGAGATGAAGGTGCCGCTGGCGAGGCAGTAGAAAATGGTGCGACGCGAACGCGCGGCCGCGCGGACTTCCGGCCAACGCTTTTGCCAGGTGAGCAGGCAAACGAGAAAGGTCGTCGTCCAAAGGAAGCGGTGCGCGAGAATTTCCGAGGCCGGCACTTCGCGGAGGAGCTTCCAGTAAACGGGGATGATTCCCCAAAAAGTGAAGGCGGCGATGCCCGCGATGAGTGCGGAACGCTCCGGCGCCGCATTTCCCGGTGATGAAGGAGCGGCGCGCACGGAGCTTTATTTCATGGATGCGATTGCGCGGCAAATGTGCGGACGGGGCGGTGATGTTTTGTTCGGGAGAATTCCTTGGCTCAATGAAGCGTGCGCCAAAAAACTACTCGTTAGGCAATCTTGCCGATCATCGCGCTTCCACCATTCTCCTTTCTTGTCATCCTGAGCCGCGAAGACGGTGAGGGACCTCGCACAGGATCCTTGGCGGACCAGTCGTTAGGCAAAACCAAGCACCCTCTGCGAGGTCCTTCGGCGCGCTTCGCCAGCCTCAGGATGACAACGCGCGACCGCAGCAAGTGTATTGGTTAAAATCCTGCAAAAATCCTGTTCATCCTGTCTTAAACAAAAATGAACTAGCCCACGCGGTGATCTCGCACAGCGGCGGAACTTGCGGAGTTAAGCCACACTCAACGCGTCGCCGTTACTTTTTGGCATCCTTCCCTTCGAAGAGGGAGAGATATTGGCCATAGCCTTCCTCTTTCAGCTTCTCCACCGGCACAAAACGAAGCGCGGCGGAGTTCATGCAATAACGCATCCCGGTTGGCGCCGGACCATCATCGAAGACGTGACCCAGATGCGAATCAGCGCCGCGCGAACGGATTTCGGTGCGGCCCATTCCAAAGGTGGAATCCTTTTTCTCGACGACATTTTCTTTGGCCAACGGCCTGGTGAAACTGGGCCAGCCGGTGCCGCTCTCAAATTTATCGAGCGAGCTGAAGAGCGGTTCGCCGCTCACGACATCGACATAAATGCCGGCGCGGTGGTTGCCATTGTAGGCATTTTGATAAGGCGGTTCGGTGCCGTCTTTTTGCGTGACCTGATATTGCATCGGCGTCAGATGCTCGCGCAACTCGGCGTCGGATGGTTTTTGTCCGTTCGGACTTGGAGTAAAGGCCGGTTTATCGGCGGCTTCGCTCGCGGAGGTTGATTTCGCCTCGCCGGTTTTTCCGCCGTCCTGCGCGCGGCTGAAGAAAACAAAACCCCCGGCAAGAAGCGCGAGCACGAGAAGAACGAGCGGCAAAGTGAGACGTTCGCCGCGAGAAGTGATGGATGAATTAGTCATGCGATAAAGATCTTTCTTATGTGAGGAAGCAGTCGCCAATTTATTCGCCGCGCACTGCGATGAGAGATGCATGGCCGAGCGCTCTTTTTGCGCGCGCTTAATTCTCGCGGCCTTCTTCCGGGACGCGAATGTAACGGCGGAAGAGTAGCAATCCGACCGGCGCGACCGAAGCGGCCAGGGCGAAGATTAACCACATCGTGCCGGAACGTCGGGGACCGGTCGCCGGACAAAAAATCGCCAACAGCCAGCCGCTCGTGCCGACGAGAAGTTTGCCGATGAGAAAGGGAATGTAAGCGAGCGCGGCGTAGGAAGCTTCCTGACCTTTCGGCGCGATGGCGGCCGCATATTCGTAAACGCGCGGCGAATAAAACGCTTCGCCAACAGAGAAGACCGCGAGGTAAAGCGCTGCCATTATGTAGTAGGGATGAATGCTCCCGGTCAGGCCGAGATAACTGTGCCCGAGCCATTGCCCAAACCCGCTGTTGACCGCCGGCCCGAACCATCCGGTCGGCAACGCCATGATGAAAACGCCGGCCGCGCAGATGATTCCGCCGATCACGACCATTCGATAGGCCGCGAAGCGTTGCGTGAGCGCGCCGATCGTCGGCACGAGCACGATGATCAACAGGGAATTAATCGCGGAAAGTTTTCCCACCGGCGCGCCCAGCCCCATCTCGCGATCGCCAAATTTCGGGAAGACGTAATCCATCTGCAGGAAGATGGCTTTGAGAAATCCGATCAGGAGAAAGAAAGCGAGCAGCCGAAAAAAAGTCGATTGGCTGAGCAGCCGGCCAAAGAGCCGAATGGTTTCGAGCGCGCTTTGCTGTACGGTGGTGGCAATTCTTTTCCACAACGGCGCTTGCCGTGAGCCTGCCAGGCGCGCTTCGACTTCACTGTTTTCTTCGTCGCGCCGCAGAAAATAAATCGCAGGAAAAAGCAAAACCTCGAAGGCCAGACTCACGAGGAAAAGTTGCTGATGCGTGGTCGGGTGCAGGCCGAGAAAGCTGACGTGCAGATTGATTTGGCGGACGTAATCAAAAATCCAGCCAGCCGCGACGTAGCCGATATTCATCACCATGTAGATGATCGAAAAAGAAATCGATCGCTGCTCGGTCGTCGAATAGCGCCGCGTGGCCGCGAGTAACACCGGAGTGCCGAGCGCTTCGCCGACGGCCAATGGCAAGACGCCGCAAGTGAGCGCGAGCCACGGAACGGTCGTGACCACCATGACCGTGCGCGCGATCGTGCAGATGCCGACGCCGAGAAAAAATGTGCGTCGCAATCCGATCGCGTCGGTTAACGAACCGGCCAGCAAAGTGAACACGGTCATGGCCGGCGCCCAAACCCAACCGACCAGCGCGCCCGCCGCCTGATCGTCAAAGCCGAGATCCTTCGAGAGCCAAAGGACCATGGTTTTGTTCGTGATCGAATAGGCGGTGTAGATGAGGAACTTGATGAAGAAAGTGAGCCAGAGATCGCTCCGCGCTCCGCGAAGCACGGTGAACTTCGCGATAAATCCGGCGAGCCCGCTCGCGGAAGCCGCGCCGACATCTTGTTCCGGCGTTCCCGAAATCGGTTTTCTCGCCGCGCGCATCACTCGTTAGACCATCTGCGCGATGAATTCCCGGCCGTCGAAAGGCGCGAGGTCTTCCAGCTTTTCGCCGGTGCCGACGAAGCGCGTCGGTATGCCGAGTTCATCCTGAATGGCGATGACCACGCCGCCTTTGCCGCTGCCATCGAGCTTGGTCACGATCAGACCCGTTAGGCCGATCGATTGGTGAAACTCGCGCGCTTGCGCGAGCGCGTTGCTGCCGGTCGTGGCATCGACCACCAGCAACACTTCGTGCGGCGCTTTCGCATCGTGTTTGGCCAGGCTGCGTTTCACCTTTTCCAGCTCGGCCATAAGGTTGCTCTTGGTATGCAAACGCCCCGCCGTGTCGCACAGCAAAAACTCGATGTCCTGCCGATCGGCCGCTTGATAGGCGTCGTAACAAAGCGCGGCCGGATCGGCGTTGTATTGGCCTTTGATCATTTCAACTCCGATGCGTTCCGCCCAAATCCCGAGCTGCTCGATCGCGGCCGCGCGGAAAGTATCGGCCGCGGCGAGCAGGACGGTGTGGCGATTGCGTTTGAAATAATGCGCCAGTTTCGCGGTCGACGTGGTCTTGCCGGTTCCGTTCACGCCGACGATCAGAATAACCTTTGGCCCGGAAGGCAGCGGTCGGATCAAGGGCGGTGCAATCGGCAAAACGCGCGCGATTTCATCCCGCGCTACTTCCGAAATATCGCGCGCGGTAATCGTGGATGTCTTAGCGCGTTCCTGCAGCGCGGCAAAAATGCGCGTGCTCATCGGCACGCCCAGGTCGGCGCGGATGAGCGCCTCCTCCAGCTCGTCCCAATCGACCGGTTTACCGGCAAATTTTTGGACGAGGGACCGCAGGAAATTCATCGGCGCTCACGTTAGCGCATTCGTACAAAAGCGCGCCTGCTTTCGCGGCATTCGGATTGAAACGGCGACCGCGCGTGCCTGAGGAAACGTTAAGGTTTTGTCCTAGTTTGTTCTAAGGCCGCCGTCCGATTGTCCGGTCTGAGCGCTTCCCTCAGCTTGTCGCCGTGCGAATTCTCACGCATCTCGCCGCGGACGAAAAGCTGCTCGCGTTGCGGGCCGCCGACGCGAACCACGCGTGGGAATCGCTCGATGATCGCTGCACCTGCATTCTCTGCGAACGCACCTTTTCCGGACGCCAGGTGGAGGTGGCGATCGCCGCGCACGGACACCCTCCCCTCGCCTGCCCGACCATGGGTTGCGCCAGTTCGCCTAACGAGTGGGTCTATCCCGGTAATCCGCTGATTTCGCGGAAAGCCTGGCACGATTGGGAGCGCGTCCTCGGCGATATCAAGCCCCCTCGGAATTCCCCCGTCTGCTCGATTTTATGATAACACCCACATTCGATCTGCGACTTTGCGATGGCCCGAGCGACGAGGCGCTCATGGAAAAAATTGCCTGCCAGGAAGAGGAAAGTCTGGGTTCTCTCTTTCGCCGCCACGGCAAGACGCTTAGAAAAATTATCTACCAGGTGCTGCAGGACGAAGCGGAATCGGACGACGTTTTGCAGGAAAGCCTTTTGCAGGTTTGGCGCGAGGCGAAAAGTTATTCGGCCTCGTTAGGCAAACCGCTTGGCTGGCTGGTCACGATCGCCCGCCGTCGTGCGATCGATCGCGTCCGACGCCGCGCGGCTTATGCGCGCGCGAAGGATCGCTTCGAGGTTTACATCGAAACCGAACCGCGTTCCTGGTTGCGCAGTTTCACCACCCAGAACACTTCCGGCTCCGACATCCGCCATTTTCTCGAACGCGAGATGCTTCGGCTGCCGGATTACCAGCGCGTCGCGCTCGAGCTCGCGTTCTTCAATGGCCTGAGTCATCGCGAGATTGCCGCCTACACGAAGACTCCGCTCGGCACGGTCAAGACACGCTTGGAATTGGGCATGCGCAAACTCTCCAGCAGCCTGCGCGCGCAACGTCACAAGATCTGACCTTTCGCCCGCCGCGCGCCTAACGAGTGGTCGCTAACGTTGCTGGTTCACCCAAGTGGTGGCGAAGCGCGCGACCTCGCGCGCATTCCGAAAATCCAGCTTCTCTTTAATGTGCGCGCGGTGCGCCTCCACCGTCTTCGCGCTCACGTGCAACTTGGCCGCGATCTCGCGCACTTCGCTGCCTTCCCCGATCAACTGCAACACTTCCAGCTCGCGATCGGTCAATTTCTCGATCGGCGAACGCGCATGACCGTTCGCGCCGACATGCTCCGCGATCATTCGTTTCTGCATGATCGGGCTGACGTAAATGTCCCCTGCCAGCACCGTCCGCACTGCCGCGATCACCGAATCGAGCGCCTCGCGTTTCATGAGATAACCTTGCGCACCCGCGCGCAAGGCACGGTCCGCGTACAACGACTCGTCGTGCATCGAAAGCACCAGCACCGGCAAATCCGGATGCTCGGCTTTGATCGATTTCGTCAGCTCGATGCCGTTGGTTGTGCCATGTAATCCGATATCGACGATCGCGAGATCGACTTTCGTTTTGCGCAAGATTTCCAAAGCGGCCGGACTCCCTTCCGCTTCCGCGCGGACTTCCAAATCCTTCTCCTGAGTGAGCATTTGCACCACGCCTTTGCGAAAAAGCGGATGGTCGTCCACGACCAAAATGCCGTGACGCTCGTGCTCGATTGTTTTGCGTTTCATTGTTTCGCCGGAATGATGCAGGTCACATCCATTCCTCCGGTTTTTCGCCGTTCGATTCGCAATGTTCCGCCGAGCGCGTTCGCACGATATCGCATGATGTGCAGACCGAGGCCTTTGCTTCGGCGCGTCGGCGAAAATCCTTTGCCGTCATCCATCACACTCACGCAAACGTTTTCGCGCGAGTGATCGAGCGTAATCAAAATATTTTCCGCGCCGGAATGTTTCAGCGCATTAGTTAACGCCTCCTGCGCCACGCGATAAAGATGCAAGGCGATGGTCTCGTTAGGCACGCGCACTCCCCGCGCGACTTTGAAATGACATTTGACCGACCTGTTTTCACAGGCTTGCGCCGCGAGCGCGCGCAACGCCTCCTTCAGACTCGCGCCTTTCAGCTCTGCCGGTTGCAATCCCCGCGCCAGATCGCGCGCGACCCCGACGTTGCGATTCACGATCTGCGCCGATTCTTCCAGCGTCTTAGCCGCCGCCGGACTTTTGTTCGCAAGTTCCGTCGCGCTCGATTTCAGGAATAACGCCGTCGCCGTCAGTTCCTGGCAAACCATGTCGTGCAAATCTTCGCCGATGCGACGTTTCTCGCGCTCGCTGATCTCGAGCAGCTCGCGCTCTAGTTGCTCGCGTTGTCCCATCGTGCGCTCGAGTTCTTTGTTCGTCGCCGAAAGATCGCGCGTCCTTTCCGCGACGCGCACTTCCAATTCATCCCGCGCAATACGCAATGCTTCTTCGCCCTCGCGCTGGTCGGTCGCGTCGCGCGCGATCTTCGCGAAACCGCGCGGCTCCACGCCGCCGTCGTCCAACCGCATGAGCGCGCCATCGACCCAGAAGCGCGATCCATCCTT
>CAXSCV010000051.1:0-9023 GCA_964235895.1 uncultured Chthoniobacterales bacterium | reverse complement strand
CGGCGATCCGGCGCTCGACCGTCCCGTCTCGCCGTCTCCATTTCCTGTTCCACCGCCCCTTTGGCGCGATCTTCCGGAGTGAAAATGAGCTGGCCGTCCTGCCCTTCCGCTTCTTCGCGCGTCCAACCAAAAATGCGTTCCGCGCCTTTGCTCCAATAAGTAATGCAGCCTTCGGGATCGATGAGAAACATGGCGTAATCGCGCGCGCCTTCCACCAGAAGACGAAAACGCTCCTCGCTCACGCGCAGATTTTCCGCGCGGTTCCGCTCCTCCGTCACGTCCTGCGCCACGCCCGCGATGCGATAGATTTCGCCCGCCTCATTTCGAATCGGAAAACCGGTGTCGCGAATCCAGCGAATCTTTCCGTCGTTTGGTCTAACGATTCGATATTCGCGCGTGGAGGTGCGGCCCGAATACATTTCAGGCATCCCGGTCAGCGCTTTCCCGTGGTCCTCCGGATGCACCATCTGGAGCCAGCGATCAGGATCGTTCATGACCCGTTCACGTCCTTCGCCCCACACTTCCTCGTAAACCGGATTCACGTATTCCACCCACCGCGTTCGTGCATCCATTATCCAAAAAACATCGGTCGAGTTTTCCGCGAATTGACGGAAACGTTCCTCGCTCACGCGTAATTCTTCCTGAGCGCGCTTGCGTTCGCCGATCGCTTCCACAATCGACAACAGGTAAAGCGGCTCGCCCCTAACATCCTTGACCAGCGTAGCGGTCATGTTGCCCCACACGACCCGGCCATCTTTGCGCAGGAAACGTTTCTCGAGGGTGTAGTCGCAGATTTCGCCCGCAAACAATTGCGCGGTCAGCTCCTCTTCCTTGGGCACGTCATCCCGATGAGTAACATCGCGTACGCCCATGCCCAGCAGCTCCGACGTGGTGTAACCGCTCAACGCGCACGCGCCCGGATTGACCGCGAGGAAATGCCCATCCTGCGCCACCTGCACGATGCCGATGTGCGCCTGCTCAAACATCGCGCGATAACGCGCTTCGCTTTCGCGCAACTCGTTCTCCGCCAGTTTGCGCCGGCTGATATCGATGAAGGTCGCGACTACTCCAGCGATCCGATCCTCCGCCGTGCGATACGGAGCGATTCGGACCAGATACCAACTGTTCGCGCCGACCCGCATCTCTCGCTCGATCGTGCGCAGATCGGCCAGGACCTGCTCGGTATCGGCGAGGAAATTTTCGTAGCCCAGCTTATGCGTGATGTCGCTCAACGGGCGGCCGAGATCGGACGGGAGGAGGTTGAAAATCTTTTGCGCGCTCGGGGTGAAACGATGGACCCGCAATTGCCGATTCAAAAAAATCGTCCCGATGTCGGTCGAGGACATCAGGTTGTTCAGGTCGGTATTCGCGCTGCTCAGATCCTCCACGCTGCTCTTCAGCTCGTTGTTCACCGTCGAGAGCTCTTCGTTGACCGACTGCAATTCCTCCTTGCTCGTCTCCAGCTCTTCGGTCGCGGAACGCATCTCCTCGTTCATCGCCTGCAGCTCTTCGTTCGAGGCTTTGAGCTCTTCGCTGCCCGCTTCGTATTGCTCGACCGTGGCGCTGAGCTGTTCCTTTAAATATTGAATTTCATCGTCCAGCCCGCGGGCCACGTCGGCTGGTCCGGCTTCGGCCGGGCGCGCCGGCGCTTCGCCGTGAGATTGGAAAAGGACGAGGAAAAATCTCTCGTTAGGCGTGTTCGCGATCCGTCGCACCTGCAGGCTGATCGATTCGCTCCGGCCGTCGAAATTCACCGTCTGCGGCGCGCCGGTCACGGTCGTCTCTTCGCCCTGGCTGGCGCGGAAGAGCGTGGTCCGAAGCTCGATCTGCAACGCCGGATTGATCATCCGGAAAATATTGGCCGACGGCTCGCCCGCGCTGAAACGCAGGTAGCGCCCCGCCTTTTCCGAGAGATGAACGATCTCGTGTTCTTCGTTCACCACGATGGAAGGCGGCGCGTATTCCTCGACCAGCTTCAGGTGCAATTCGCCGAAAAGCGCCGCCCGCCGTTCCTGCCCGGCGTGAGTCGTCTCTTCGCTTTTATCCGCCACCGCCTCGACCGCGCCCGACCCGAGCGGAGGCAACGTGCGCGGGCGCAAAGCTCTCGCTCGCTGGCTCGGTTCGCTCGTGCGCAAAGGCAGCAGCGGCACCTTCCAGCTCGGCCGCGGGACCGAGCGCCTAACGAACAATCGATGTTTCGAATCGATCGGCGCGAAGAGTCCCTGCACGTTGGTCGTTTCCGATCCGCCGATGAAAAGGAGCGCGCCGGAACGGAGCGTGAAATGGAAAATATCGAAGACCTGGTCCTGCGCTTTCGGGGTTAGATAAATGAGCAGGTTCCGGCAGGAAACGAGGTCGAGCCGCGAGAACGGCGCGTCGTTCAGAAGATTGTGCGCCGCGAAAAGCACCTTCTCGCGAATCTCCTTTCGCACCCGATAGCGCCCGTGGTCGCGCGCGAAAAAATGCCGCAGCCGTTCCGGCGAAACGTCCGCCTCGATCGTCGATGGATATAAACCGTCGCGCGCGTCCTGGATCGCCTGTTCGTCGATATCGCTCGCAAAAACCTGGATCGACGGCGGCGACTCCAGCCGCTCCGCGTATTCGCAAAGCAGGATCGCGATCGAATAAGCCTCCTCGCCGGTCGAGCAGCCGGCCACCCAGACGCGCACCTGATCGTCCTTGTGTTTGCCCGCAAAAATCTGCGGGATGTTCGCCTCCAGCGCGGCGAACGATTCGCGGTCGCGAAAAAAGGGTCACGCCAATGAGCAGATCCTGCAGGAGCGCGCGCGTTTCCGCCGGATGCTGGCGCAGGAATTCCAGATACTGCGGAATGGTCTCGAGTGAATTGACCTGCAACCGCCGCGCGATCCGACGCAGGACCGTCGCCCGTTTGTAATGGGTGAAATCGTGGCTGGTCTGAGCGCGCAAATGCGCCAGCACATCGCGCAAAGCCGATTCATCCGCCGGCGCGCGCGTTTCGTCCGAGATGGTCTCGCCGCCCGGCGCGTCCGTCGCCTTCACATCCGGCTCGGTCGCTTCCGGGATTTCCGGCGGCAGCTTCATCCGATCCTCGTTCCGCACGAACTCCATCAGCTTCGCCGGCATCTCCGAGATGGGCAGCACCCAATCGACCATCCCGGTGCTGATCGCGGTCAGCGGCATGCTGTCGTACTCCGCTTCATTCGGATCCTGCGCGATCGTCACCCCGCCTTGCGCGCGGATGTGTTTCAACCCGATCGCGCCATCCGAATCCGTCCCGGAAAGAATCACGCACAACCCGCGCTGCCCGTAAGCCTGCGCCAGGGTGCGAAAGAAAAGATCGATCGTCACCCGGCGGCCCAGCGCCTGTTGCGGCGCGACCAGCCGCAGCGTGCTGTCTTCGAAAGCCAGCTGATGATTCGGCGGAATCACATAGACGTGATCCGGTTTCACCTGCACCGGCTCGGTCACCTGCGTCACCGGCATCGGCGTTTTCTGCTGAATGATCGCGGCCAGGTTGCTCTCGTATTCCGGCGAAAGATGCATCACCACGACAAAGGCCAGCCCGCTATCCGGCGCCATGTCGGCAAAGAATTGCTGGAGGACCGCGATCCCGCCGGCCGACGCGCCCAGACCTACGACCGCCGCGGGCTGATTCGGATCGCGCCGTTTCGCCGCCCCTCCGCGCGCCTGCGCCCCCGTCGCATCCGTCGCCGCGGGATCGAGGCCGGCAGCGGTGGGCGTTTCTTCGGGCATCATTTTGAGAGAGGGCCCCACTTTTTACTTCAACCGGGCAACCTCCCTAATTGAAACGAAATTGGTGCGGCTCTCGGCTCCCACCGTTTCATAGGCTCGAAACAACTTTGTCCACGAATTTGATTGCACTTCGCGTTTCTGGCACCGCCCTCGCCGTGAACGCCTGGCAGAACCCCAAATCAAGCCTCCGCCGCCTTGATTAACGTCGAGCGCTTAGACCGATCGGAGATCGCATCGAATCGATAGGTCCGGTTCTCAATCGAGTTCGGAAATCACTGCTCGGCGCCGAAGGCGAAAAAGGCCGGCTTACGCCGCTTTCACGTTTACACCAGCCACGAACGGTCGCGCGCCCGACGGCCTAGAAAAATCAGCCCGATCGCGACTAACAACACCAATCCCTGTAAACCGAACGCGACCATATTGGCTGACTTCGCCGCGCCGGCCACCGCGAAGATGCCGATATCCTGCAGCACGATCCCCATGAGAGAAGCATAGAGCAACGGCAGCGCCCACCGCTTTCGGAGCAAAAGGCCAAGACAGCCTAGCGCGCCGCCAACCACCGCCACCACACTGGCCACGATCGACCAGATCGGACGCGCCGCATACAGAGCTTGCTGCTCGGGTGGCAAGGCGGCGATGTCCGCCGCCGAAAGCCTAAGGTCCGCCACCACCGCAAACAAGCCCGCTAAGTTCCAGAGCAGCGCAATAAAGACAACGATAGTAAACCAGAATGGGGGTTTGGTCATGGTGTAGCTCCTTTGGTCGTTCTGGTTATGGTCCTAACGAAGAACCTGTTAGCTGCTCTGAAATTCGAGGTTACTTCGTCAGTGCACAAGGTCACCTACGCCTCGATTTGTCAATTGCGCTTTCTAGGGCTTTTCGTGCCGCGACGATATAGTCCCCACCCTTGCCGCCCGGATTAGCCTCTGCTGCTCGGTTTAGGCCTCGACTCAGGTTCGTAACCGTATTCCCGGCGCGTTCCCCCTTCTGGGGAGCGCAGGCTACCAGCCTGCTGGTGAAGGCGACCCGCCTTCACGAACTTCCGCTTCTCAAGCCTAGCGTAACAATCCTAATATCGGACCCCTTGCGCTGTAACACTGGGATACAAACCCGCGGCAGAGCCACCAATCCCTAGATCAGCTTCTGCTGATCGCCTTCGCTTTCCGCCTTCGCTTTCCTGAAGTTGATGCCACTCCGGCTCGTAATCGGCCTTCCCAGCGCGTTCACCCTTCTGGGGAGCGCAGGCTACCTAGCCTGCTGGTGAAGGCGACCCGCGTTCGGAAACTCCGTTTCTCAAGAACAGCGTGACAACCTAAAGATCGGACCCTGCGATGTAACACAGGGATAAAAAGCCGCGGTCAGAGCCACGAATCCCTAAATCATCTTCTGCTGCTCGGCGTCGCTTTCCGAGTTTGCCTTTTTGAAATTCAGGTCCGGCTCGTAGTCGGGATGCTCGGCGCGCTGTGCGTTACTTAATAATCCTTCAATCGTGAGTAACTGGACACGCGCAAACTTCTTTCCGGTCGCGATCGTAGAAACTAGGGGCCGGTGCGTCCTTTACCATCGCCGGAGTCAGCTACTGCAATGAAATAAGGAGCGCTACCTCCCTTTCCCCCGTTCGCGCACATGGTTAAGCACGCGCACGTCATCCAGCGCCTAACGGATGACTCGTGACATCATGAATCCTATAGGGATATCCAAGCGGCTGACGGTGTGTGGCCGGATCTGCCAACGCCGAAGCGCTTCAACGGCTGAGTCGTCCAACATCTTATGTCCGGTACTTCTAAGCACCTTGACGTTTACGACCTGACCGCTGTCGTAGTCGATATCCAGCTCGAAAACGCCGGTTCCGTGAATATGCCGATCGCGCGCCTTCTGGGGATACGCCGGCGCCGGATACTTCAGTGCAACCTCCTCTGGATGCGCGAAAATCGTTGGAAGACGAGTCTCTGGCGCGCTCTGCCCTAAGATTGCTCTACTCGCGCAGATAAGCACACCGATGATAAGCGCCGATCGCTTCATGTTAAGAGACCAGATCACCGCCGTTGGCGAGGGCCTGTATGGCTCTAGATGGAACGGGGAAATCATGTCAAGTTCGCCAATCAGCAACTGCTGCTCTGTATTCTGCCCGGCTCTCCTTTTTTGAAGTTAAGGCCAGTCCGGCTCGGACTCAGGCTCGTAATCCGGAAGCTCGGCGCGCTGGAGCTCTCTCGATAATCCTTCTCAAAGAGCCTTGCCCGTTCGTTGCTGGATTCGGCACGTCGCGTTAGCTCATTCGCCCCGCCCTCACTGCCCCTCCGGCACGCCGCCGCCTCGCTCCAAAGTGATGAGCTGATTTTGATAATCCACCGTCATCACGAAGTCCTTAAAAAAGCCATTCCCAATACGCAGCGCCCAAGCCGCGTCATCGTAGCCTGCGCCCTTGCTATAAAAGACAACAGCGGGTTCGCGGAGGTAGATTCCTCCGATGGTGATGCTGCGAACTTTTCCCGTCCGATTCTCCGCCGTGCCGTTGAATCCCGCGGAATGAGTCGGCTGCGCTTTACTCACGTCTTTCTCCAAACCCACACGCGCAATCGCAGCGGGAGTGAGCTGGAAAGTATTGTTCGAACCCGTATCGAAAGTCGCGATCACCTTTTCCCCGTCCACGAGAATATTTTTTACCAGGATGTCGTCGCGAAAAATAAATGGCAGCGTCGTGTTCCTGGGGTCGTTCCGGCTTTGCTCGGCCCGCGCGTAGGGGGTCCTGCGATAGAATCGCACCACTCGCTTCGGATAATCGAACTGCACCACCCGATCTTTGAGCAGGCTATAACCGAGCACGCCCTGCAAAGGTTTGCCGAAGGCCGCGCTCATCTTTGATAAGTCGGTCGCCAGAGCTTCCACCTTTTCTGCTTTTAATCCGCCCAGCTCCACCAAGGGCAGACTCGTCTCATACGAAAGGTTCCCCTCCTTTCCGGTGCCCGATCCCTGCTCGCCCTGCGCACTCACTCGCAATCCAATCTCCTGCGCCGTGCTCCGATCGATGACCGAGGGATTAACTCCCGTATCGAGAATCATGGAGAATGGTCCCCGTCCGTTCACCTTCGCTTCTACGACGATGGAATCGCGATAAAACGTGAAAGGAATCTCAATCGGATCATTTCCCTCCGCTGCGTTTAACGCCGAAACGAAACCGAGCATGCACGGCAGAAGAAGTCCGAGCAGCTTCCCATGCTTATACCGGTTGCTGACCATTCGCCGACGATAGCCAAACTAACCTCTAAAGCTAATTTCCGTCGCTCATCCTGCGACCCGCCTTACCATCTCAAATCAGTTTCTGCAACTCCGCTTCGCTTTCCACTTTCGCCTTTTTGTAGCCGGTGTCTAGCTCGTAATCCAGATGTCCGGCGCGTTCCGCTTCTGGGGAGCGCAGGCTACTAGCCTGCTGGTGAAGGCGACCCGCCTTCACGAACTTCCATTTCGCAAGCCTATCGGGGACAATCTAAATATCGGCCCATGGCCTGTGTCGTTTTTCCAATGAGATAAAGAGCGCGATCTCCGCCTTCCCCCGTTCGCGCACATGATTGAGCGCACGCACATCATCCGTCTTGATTCTACCGCCCCTCACGCTGACCACGATCCTGGCGCACTTCCTTCTGGTCCATGTCCCGAAAGAACTTCACTCCATCGAGTCGCTGTCGATAGTTAGCTGACACCTCTATTCCCCGGCAACCGTCGTCAGTGACGCTACTACGGAGGAGCCTCAGCATGTAACGGGAACAAGATGAGCGACGGCGAACGAATGGAATGGACTGGCAAGCCATTGACATGGACCCTAGGCCGAAGGCTGAACGAGTCGCGCGAGTGAATCAGTGGAAGGGTGGAAGTCATCTTAAAAGTGGAGCGTACAGCGGTCCGCCGTTCGCTCCATCGCATGGTTAGGTAGTTCACTTCGGCGACTTTCTAACCGCCTGCAAAAGCTTTTCAACGTCTTCAGGCGGCATTCCTCCGATTGCGCGCAACGAGACATAGACAGCATCCGTTATCAGAAGCGATCGATTTCGGTAGTCCTTAAAAACGGCATCAACGCCGTCCGCGAGCTGGGCCGGGCTAACCTCTGCTAGAAACCTTCGAAAGGTATTTTTGTAACCATTCATGATCTCTTCACGGCAGGAGCTGCTCTGAGGTACGCCTTCTTTCGCCATTTGCGCCCCCAATACAGAACCGTCAATTAGTCCCTGCATGTATGAAACCTTTAGCTCCCTCGACAGTAGGTTCCACAAATGTCCGTCATGGCGCTCTTCTGCCCGAACTGCGGTGGACGCGCCGAGAACAAATGCTAGTAAAAAAAGGTGTAATACTCCTTGAATTGCAGGGTGGTGTTTCATGATGCGTGCGTTTAAGCCCTAACAAGAACAGAACTTGGGTTGCGGTCCGTCCGCCGCTTGCCCCATTGTTTGGTTGGGCTGTTTGAGGATTCAGTAGAAGACTTCATCATAGTGATCAGGAAGATGTCTTTTAAGGGAAGTGCCACCGAGCGGCGATTTGTAAATGCTAATATCCTGCTGAAAGCCTTTGAAGCGATAAGCCCATGGCCCCATAATGCTTTGAACGTCTGGGAAATCATCCGGCGCTGGAGCGAGCTTGTGCTCCGCTTTGACCTCTTCGACGAATCGTTCGTTCATCATTATCTCGCCTGACTGGGCAACGGATAGAAGACGTGCTGAAAGATCGATATCCTTACCGTAGATATCGTTGGTATTCCGAACGAACGTAATGTCGTAGGCTTCTTCGCAGTGCGCGATAGCGACTTTAGTCCGTCCGAAAACCTCTGCGGCTTCTTCCTGCACCAAAAAGCACAGACCGAGGTGCAAGGAGAGAGCTGTTTGATGCTTTGCCTTCACTTCCTCTGCAGGGATAATACATCAGCGCATCGCCAATGGTTTTCAGCGGCTGGAAGTCTTTCAGATAAGCTTTGGCAAAGGCAAAAATGTCGTGTAAGCGGCAGAGCCAGACTCGAGGCTCGCTATCCTTCAGAGCGGTAGAGCCAACGGAATCTATGAAAATACAATACCCAGGTGTTGGTTGAAGTGCCTGAATTTGCGCTTTCAGATGCGGGCCCAGTTCAAAGAGCAAGCTCATCAGCGCAGGGAATAGTTTCGCATAGGCCTAACGAGAACAAGATGAGCGACGGCGGATGAGGGCGCGCGCCGCTCGGAGTGGAAATGTGGAAGTCATCTCAAAAGTGGAGCGTACCGCGGTCCGCCAGCCTGCTCGCGAACGCTTTCGGAGTTCGCTCCATCGCC
>CAXSCV010000050.1:19502-22804 GCA_964235895.1 uncultured Chthoniobacterales bacterium | reverse complement strand
GCCCTTGCCGTTTGCAGTTTCCAACGTGAAGCGGCAGGAAAAAAAGCGCAATCCGTCCGCGCCGTTCATCACTTCGACTTTGCAGCAGGAAGCGAGCAAGCAGCTTCGATTCGGCGCGAAGAGAACCATGAAAGTCGCGCAGGATTTATACGAAGGCATTGCGCTTGGCAGCGGCGGGCCGGTCGGCCTCATCACTTACATGAGAACCGATTCGACGACGATTGCCGTTGAAGCCCAGGCCGCCGCGCGCGACCTCATCATCGCGCGCTTTGGGCCGGAATTCGTGCCCGAACGCGCGCCGCAATCGGCTAACGAGTTACAACCATGAAACGCATTTTCTGGATTGCGCTCGGATGCCTGGCGCTAGCTGTTCCGGCGTTTGTTTGTGCGCAGGGAATCCGCTGGTCGCTGGTCAACTGGAAGGTGCGGCACGATTTTCCGAAAGTGCGGCGGATTTCGCCTAACGAGTTATCGGCATGGCTGAATGATTCGGGCCGCGCGCAACCGGTCTTGCTCGACGTCCGCACGCAACCGGAGTTCGCAGTTAGCCAAATCCATGGCGCGCGCCGAATCGATCCTGCAGCGAGCGCAGCGGCGATCAACTTGCCGAAGGACCAGCCGATCGTGACCTATTGTTCGGTCGGTTATCGTTCCGGCGCTTTCGCGAAGAAGTTGCAGGAGGCCGGGTTCACCAACGTGCAAAATTTAGCCGGCTCTATTTTTCAATGGGCCAACGAAGGACGGCCGCTCGAGCATGACGGTCATCCCGTGACGAAGGTCCATCCGTATAACGAAAGCTGGGGAAAATTGCTCAAACCGGAGTTACGCGCGCGCGAGTAAGCTCACGGCGAATTTTGCTTCAGCACTTGCTCAATCATCAGGCGTTGAAATTTCTCCGGCTCGGAGAGTTGCGGCCAATGGGCCGAATGCTCGAACCAGAAAAGTTGTTTTCCTTTCGGCGCATCGAGCGCCTCGAAATATTTCTGCGCCACTTCGCCGGTCACCACGCGATCGTGCCGGCCGAGAAAAAAATAGACCGGCACGTCGAGCTGCGGCACTTCTTTGAAGAGATCGACCGCGAACAATTCGCGCCAAAGATGTTCGAAGGAAAAAGCCGCGCCGCGCACGATGCGCCAGTAATCAAGCAGGCTGGTGCGCGGTGAAAAAAACGCGAGCGCGATTCGGTTCGGAGTGATCACGCCCGGCTCCTGCGCCGCAAAATGATTCACCCATTTTTGCGAGACCTGTAGTTCCTTCGCATTCGCGAATGGCGGCGGCCCGGTCTTCGCCAGTTCGCGCCGCGCTTTCGCATCATGCTCGTCCTCCGCGGCGCGGCTCGCGTACTTATAGAGAAGCGTTTCCGATTTCTGCAAATTCGCGACCTGCCCGATCCCGACATAAGCGCGAATCAGATCCGGCCGTTTCGCGGCCAGCCGAACACCGATGACCGATCCGCTCGAGTGCCCGACGAGAAAGAGCGGCTGGCCGGGAAAGCGCTGTTCGAGATCCAAGGTCAACTC
This sequence comes from uncultured Chthoniobacterales bacterium, assembly GCA_964235895.1. Taxonomy (GTDB): domain Bacteria; phylum Verrucomicrobiota; class Verrucomicrobiia; order Chthoniobacterales; family UBA10450; genus JACCTI01. The sequence continues at coordinate 21,284 of CAXSCV010000050.1, read as the reverse complement.
TTCCGCGTCGGACAAGAATTGCGCGAGGTTCATCGACTCCGGCGGGATGTCGGCGTGATAGGATTTTCCCGCGCCGCGCTGATCCCATTGCACGACGAGGAAATGTTTCTCCAACTCCGCATTCACCTGCGCGAAGGGCATTTCCGGCAAACCCGGCCCGCCGTGGAGAAAAAGCAAAAGCGGCAACGAACGATCCCGGCCGCGCAAGGAAATCCATTGCTCGACCCCGCCGAGTTTAATCCGCTCGAGCGAGTCAATTCCAGGCGGCACGGCGATACGAATCGCAGCCGCGATTTGGTCTTGGCGGAATGCGCGGTAAATCAGCGAGCCACTCGCTGCGATCAGCAACAAGAGGACGAGGCCGAAAATGCGTCCGGTCAATTGTGGGAACGCTCGCCGCGCGCCGGCTTAAACCCGGGCGAAGCTGCGATGCCGATCTAGTTCCCGCCGAGCTTATCGAAGATCAGATTAACCTTGGTGTAGTTGCGGCCGTGCGAGCCCTGATCGTTCAAGCCCCAGTTATACGAGAGGTAGCCTGTGTCGAATTTCGCTCCACCTTTCGTTAGCTCCTTGGCCGACTGAGGACCGTATTGCGCGAACACTTTCGGCACCGGCAACGACTTGTCGAAGTCGCCTTTGAACCATTTGAAAATCTCCGAGACCTCCGCCTTTTTTTCCTTCGGCATGAATTTGTTCAGGTCTTCGCGGCTGAGCCAAACCGTGAAAGCCTTGTCGTCCTGCGCTTCGAACGAATCCGCTTTATAAGCAGACCGTTGCAAGGGCGGGCAACTCCGCGCCGCGCAAACCAGGACGGAGTGCGCGCGATATTTCAGCATCGGGCGAAGCGTGCCGTTCTCGATATCGTTCAGCGAAACTTTCGCGCCGCCGACCATTTTGTCTTTCGTTTCGAACGGCTTCTTCAGTTCGTGAACGCTCTCGACCGGGTAAGCGCCGAGAATCGCGCGAATGGTCAGCGCATTATAGGCGTTCACGAGCGAGGCCGCTTTTTCGTTACCATCCGCAGCTTTGTCGGCTTTCGCGGCGAACTGTTTCAGATAGGAATCGAGCGCGTTCATATCTTCTTCGCTCGCTTTCCAGGCGGTGTAATTCACCAGCCCTTTGCCATCGACATACTTTTTCAAGAGCCGATCCCATGCGCTGTGATCGATTCCCGCCGGGCATTTCACTTCGACGTTCTTCTCTTTCTCCGCCGCGCAAGCGGCCGACGGAAGCAAAAAGATCCCCGTCAAGACGAGGCAACTAAAGAGGTAAGCGAGTTTGTTTTTCATAGGATGTGGAAGGTTGAGCCCGGTCAGGCCGCCGGTTTCAAACTGAGTATTCGTTAGCCAAGGCCGATCGGATTTGTTTAATCGCAAAAAAACACAGCTACCAAAAGTAAGACGAGCGTTTCTGAAAGCGCGGCGAACTCGAAGAAGTGGGTAGTAAGTAAAAGGAGTTGCCTCTGTCTTTCGACTTTTCGTATGCCTTTTTGCGCCGGGCTTTTAGGAATTTTTCTCGCATCCCAACTCTCATCTCCAGCGAACAATCGAAATCGCTCACCAGCCTTTATGAAATCAGGAATCCCCCTCTGCGTTTTTACGTCTCTTCTTTTTACCTTTGAAGCCGTGGGTCAGACCGCGGTGGGCAACGGCGTTCGGCCGTCCCCGACACCGGCGGCCGAAGCTTCGACGGCTTCCACCGAAGCGGTCGTTGTGACAGGAGCGGCAATCCCGCTTCAGGACCAAGTGCTGCCCACGGAGCGGCCGCTCAGTTCGGTTTTCG
>CAXSCV010000050.1:15622-19492 GCA_964235895.1 uncultured Chthoniobacterales bacterium | reverse complement strand
TTCGGAACCGATCAAAATATCAAAGACACGCCGCGTTCGGTCACGATCATTTCATCGCGCCAGATCGAGGAAGCGCACATTCGCCAACTCGACGATCTCACGCGCGCGTCCGCCGACGTCTTTACCGCAGCGCAATTCGGCGTGCCGGGCTTGCCGCAGATTCGTGGACAGGATGGCGAAGTTTTCGAGAACGGTTTGCGACGTAATGGCGGCAACAACGGCTACGGAATTCCATTCACTTTTAATCCGGTCGAACAACTTGATGTCGTCAAAGGTCCGCCAAGCGCGGTCTATGGCCCGACCAATCGCGTGGCCGGTTATGTAAACTTCGTTAGCAAGCAACCGTACTTCGATCGCCTTCGCGGGGAAGCTTACGTAACGGTGGGCGAGTATGACCAATACCGCTGGGGACTCGATGTCGGCGGCCCGATCGGCACGAGCGGGAAGGCTGCGTTCCGATTCAGCTACGAGGGCGAAGACTCGGGCAGCTTCTATGATTTCGTGAAATATGAATCGGAGGATTTCTACGCCGCGATCGCCTACAAGCCTTTCGATAATCTGCGCGTCGATTTCAACGTCGAGTATTTCAACGTTCCACATTATCCCGATAACGCCGGCTTCAATCGCCCGACTCAGGATCTAATCGATAACGGCCGCTACGTTACCGGCACCGCCACCAATCCGAACGATCCAACCGATAACAACTTCAAAGGATTCGAAGCGCTGGTCCATCCGACCGGCGTGGTTGACCTTCCGCGCAATCGGGTTAACACCGCGCCTGGCGATGGGAGTAACTCGCACACCGTTTATTCGCAAGCCATCGTAACGCTCGATCTCAACCCGAACATTCGCTTCGTTAACCTGACTTCGTTCCAATATCTGGATAAGGAAACGCAGAACGCGAATAGCTTCGTGGAGATCATCGATAACAATTACACGGTGGAGAATCGGACTGAAGCGCACTTCAAATACGACCTGCCTTTCGATGCTAATGGCACGCGCTTACCCGAACGGGAGGCGAAGGATTCGAAAGACGTCACCCAGGTGATCGATCGCGTGCGCCCGCAAAGCGAGCTGGTAACTGGCTTGGATTTCCGTTTCAACCACATCCGCGGCTTCAGCAATTTCAACTTCGAAAACGACAACGCAATCGATCTGACCGCACCGCTAAGCACGCGCTTTTTTCCAATCAACGGTATCACCGGCAGCCTGCCCTTGCCGGGTTATACCGGACGTTTCGGAGGACCTACGCTTGCGACCTCGGGCGGGAATTATCCGACGGCGCTCGATAGCCAGGGTAACGTCGGTGTCTTTACTAACTCCGACACGAACGAGACGAATCTCTATCAACTCGGTTACTTTCTGCAGAATAACTTCGTCATTACCGATAAGTTAAGTTTGCTCGTGGGTGGGCGCGGGGATTTGATTATCGCGGATGTGACCGATCCGCTTCCGCCGGTGGGATTCAAAGCGGTTTCCGATTCCACGATCGTCGGAGAAGGCGCGGGCAACGCGAGTCTCTCCTATAAGTTCTTCCCGTGGATGACGACATACGGGACTTACAGTTACAGCCAATCCTATAACTCTACTCTGGGCGGCGGACTCGGCTTAGTTGATAACTCGATCCAGGCCAACAATTTCCATATCGCGAGCGATCTCTATGAGGTCGGATCGAAGTTTAGCTTTCTCCAAAATAAAGCTTACCTGGGCGTGGCCGCCTTCTATCAGAATCTGAATCGTCGCAGTGTTTTCGGAGGGGCGAACATCGCCTACAATACTAAAGGCCTGGAGCTCGAATCCACTTATCAGCCTAACAAGAATTTCTTCGCCAATTTCAACATCAGTTACTTAAGCGCGCACCTCGATAACGTCGGAGGCGTCCTGCAAAACGACCGCAGTGTTTATGATGCTTTCGATACTACTCGGCCCGATCTCGTCCAAGGCACCGGGGTGGGCAGCCCGAACTTCTTTAACTTCCCGCCGGACGATTATGAAGCCGCGGGATTCCCGCACGTGCTTTCGAGTCAGTTTCTTAGCTACACGTTAAACAACGGCTTGGGCGCGAGCATCGGCGCGGTCGAGACCACGCGCTACCATCTCGATGTCCTCGGTAAAGTGATTATTCCTTTCCAATACACGGTAAACGCGGCCGTCTTCTACAAGCAGCCGCGTTGGGAAGCGCGCCTCGATTTCCTGAATGTGACCGACGAGGAAAACTTCTCGCCTACTTTTGGTTTCTTCGGTGGCGGCTTTCTTAGCAGCGCGGATGTTTATCCGGAATTGCCTTTCCGCGTGGAAGGAACATTGCGGGTGAAATTTTAACTAATCGGCGGCCGAGTAGCTGATTTCTTGAACGAGTGCAGGATTTCACGTCTTCTCGGCCCGTGCTAGGTCCTTCGCCGTCTTTGCCGCTCAGGATGATAGCGCTCTTGGTTGCTCGCGTAGTCGGAGTTGTAGCTGTGCTGGGGTTAATTTCCTGTCAGCAGAAGTCACCCCCGCACACTGACGCGACTAAGCTTAACTGGGAACAAGTTGTCCAGAAAGCGCGCGGCCAAACCGTGACCCTGGTCATGTGGCAGGGCGATCCGCTGATCAATCGATACATGCAGAACTTCGTCGTCCCGGGCGTGGAGAAGGACTACGGCGTGCATGTGAATATCGTCGGCGGGCAAGGAAACGATCTGGTCTCGAAGTTAATGACCGAGCGTGAGGCCAACAAAAACGAGAGCGCTTACGATCTTCTCTGGATCAATGGCGAGACCTTCTATCAGCTGCGCCAGATCGACGGACTCCTCGGTCCCTTTACCGATAAACTCCCGAACGCACAGTTCGTCGATTTCCAAAATCCATTCATCCACATCGATTTTCAGCAGGAAGTGAATGGCTACGAATGCCCGTGGGGCAATGTGCAGTTGGTGCTGATCTACGACACCGCGCGCACGCAGGATCCGCCGCGAAATCGCGAGCAACTATCCGAATGGGTCAAGGCGCATCCAGGCCGTTTTACTTTCGATGCCAGCTTCACCGGGCTCACTTTTCTAAAGTGTTTGCTCTACGATTTCGCCGGCGGCGCTGCGGAACTGCAAGGCCGGTTCGATCAGGCGAAGTATGACAAATACGCGCCGCAGCTCTGGGATTATCTGAACGGGATCAAGGCGAACTTCTGGAAAAACGGCAAGACGTTTCCTGAGGGCGTCGCGCAACTCCATCAGCTTTTCGCCAGCGGCGAAGTCGATTTCACCATGAGCAATAACGACGGCGAGGTGGACAACAAGATTTTGCAGGGAACTTTTCCGCAGACCGCGCGCGGTTATGCGCTCGACAGCGGCACCATCCAGAACACGCATTACATGGGGATCGTAAAACATTCCGGACACGCCGAGGGAGCGATGACGGTCTGCAATTTTCTCATCTCGCCTGAAGCGCAATTCACCAAAGCGCAACCGGCCGTCTGGGGCGACGGCACTATCCTGGCGTTGGAAAAATTGCCTAACGAGTGGCAGGAAAAATTTCGCAATATCCCGCAGCGCACCCACGTCCCGTCGCGCTCCGAGCTCCAACCGAAAGCCCTCCCGGAACCGGCCTCGCAATATATGATCCGGCTCAATGAAGATTTCCGGAAGCAGGTCATCGAGAGATAAAGCCGGGCTGGCCGGGCTGCTTCTTTTTCTTTTCGGAGCGGTCGCGCCCATCGTCTGGTGCGTCGGTTATGCGCTCGCCTACAGCCTCGGTCTCGCCGGTTTTCTGCGAGAAGGATTTACTTTTGCTTTCTGGAAAAGCGCGTTGAGCAGTGGAGAAATCCCGCGCTCCTTTCTTTTCAGCGGCGGCGTGGCGGCGGCGGTCATTTGTCTGGGCGCGGCGCTCGCCCTC
>CAXSCV010000050.1:5535-15612 GCA_964235895.1 uncultured Chthoniobacterales bacterium | reverse complement strand
GCGGAGGAATTTTATGAAAATTACAGGATTGATGGGCGCGGCGCTCGCCCTCGCGCTGGTCCTGATCTTTCGCGAAGAACTTCGCCGCGGAATTCTCGCTTCGCTTCTTTATGCGCCGCTTGCGCTTTCCGGTCTGGTCGCGGCCTTTCTCATTTCACGCTGGCTGAGCGGCGCCGGATTATTTTCTCGTCTCGGTCACGCGCTCGGGCTGGTCTCCGATCCGCAACATTTTCCAAATCTGGTCAACGATCCGCTCGGACTCGGCATCATCGCGGCGCATCTTCTTCTCGCGGTTCCCTTCTTCGCGCTGACCATGTTGCAGATTTATCAGATCGAAAAAATCGACGCCTTACGCCAGCTCGCGAACTCGTTAGGCGCATCCGCCGCGCAAAGCCGCTGGCGCGTGGCCGTGCCGATTCTCCTGCGCAAATCCTCCGCGAACTTGCTCCTCTATTTCATCTTCGTTCTCGGCTCGTTCGAGATTCCGCTCGTGGTCGGCCCGCAAAATCCGCTGATGATTTCGCAGCTGACGCGCCGCAAATTTGGCCTCTACCAGCTGAGCCAAAAACCGGAAGCGTTTGTCATCGCGATCATCTACACCGCGCTCCTGCTCGTCTTACTCGCTCTCATCTTTCGCCGGTCGGAGGAGCGCGCCGTATGAAACTCGTGCGCAAGATCGCCGCGATGATTGCGGGCGCGCTCTGTCTTGTCCCGCTGCTCTTTCTTACCCTGCAATCATTCGCGCTCCGCTGGAATTATCCGGAAGCCTTTCCGCGGGAATTCGCCACCGCTGCTTGGCAAACGGTCTTCCAATCAGGAACGCTCACGACCAGCTTGCTCCTCTCGTTGGCCACCTCGCTCAGCGTCGGCTCGCTCGCCACCGCCGCCGGTTTTCTGACCAGCAAATTCATCGCTTATCATCCGCGCCGGCGAACGTTTCTCTTCCTCGCTTATGTGCCATTCGTCATCTCGCCGATCATTCTGGGCACCTGCCTGCTTTTTCTTTTCATTAAAGTCGGCCTGGCCGATCACTTGTTAGGCGTAATCGTCGCGCAAGGCATCATCGCCTACGGATTCGCGATCGTTTTCTTCGTCCGTTGCTGGAACGCGCCGCTGCAGGCGATCCAGGATCTTGTGCACACGCTTGGCGGAGGAACGTGGGCGGCCTATCGCCGTGTTCTCATCCCGCTCGCGCGCGGTCCGTTGCTCGTCTGCTTTTGCCAGACGTTCTTGATTTCGTGGTTCGATTACGGGCTCGCGCTGGTCATCGGCGGCGGAAAAATCCAAACGCTCACCGTCCGTCTCTTCGCCTTCATCACCGAAGCGAACATGCCACTGGCCGCGGTCAGCGGATTGTTTCTCATTGCGCCGCCGGTCGCGCTCTTCTGGCTCAATCGCCGTTTTCTGCTCAAGCCGGTTTGAAATCATGTTCCTCGAAATCCGCGGCCTAACGAAAGCTTTTGCCGGCGAACCGGTCCTCCACCAGCTCGACCTCGATCTGCCGGAACACCAGACGCTCAGCATCCTCGGCCGCTCCGGTTGCGGCAAAACCACGCTCCTGAAACTCATCGCCGGTTTGCTCGAACCCGACACCGGCGAGATCAACTTGAACGGCGCGCGCATCAATCACATCGCGCCGCAGCATCGAAACATTGTTTATCTTTACCAGGAGTCGCTCCTCTTCACTCATCTCAACGTCTTCGAGAACGTCGCCTTCGGTTTGCGCCTCCGAAAAATGCGCGGGGCCGAGATCGTCTCGAAGACAAATCGCATGCTCGAGCATCTCGGCCTGACCGCGCATGCCCGGAAAAAAACCGAGCAACTTTCCGGTGGTCAACGGCAGCGCGTCGCCTTCGGCCGCGCGCTTATTATCAATCCCGCGCTCATGCTTTTGGACGAACCGTTCAGCAATCTCGACGCCGAGATCCGCGCGCAAATGCAGGAGTTGTTCAAGCGCGTCGCGCAGGAATTCGCCATCACCGCGATCTTCGTCACGCACGACCTGAAGGAATCCCTCATCATGGGCGACCGCATGGCGCAGATGAACGCCGGCCAACTGCGCAGCTTCGCGAGCAAGGAAGAATTCATCAACGACACCAGCACCGGCGTCGGCAGCGAAATTGCCTTTTGGGATTCGCTCAAACAGGCCTCAACTCCAGAACGCCTTCCCTTGGCCGAAGGTTTCTAGCTGCTACCATCTCTTCATGAATGGCGCCGCGCATATTCCAATCGAGATCGATAAGGAAAAGATCGCCCGCTTTTGCCTCGAGCGAGGCATACGCGCTCTTTCACTCTTTGGTTCCGTCTTGCGTGATGACTTCAATCCAGCACGAAGCGATATCGACGTCTTTGCAGAATTCGAACCGGCGGCTCTGCGTGATATTGGGCTCCGCTATTTCTCCTACGCCAATGAGTTGGCGGCGATTCTCGGCCGGCCGGTCGATTTCTGTTCGCAACTCCAAGGCGGATTGCGAGATCACGCGTTGGCAGAGGCAGTGAAGATTTATGAGCATCCGTGATCCAAAAATCACTTTGCGCCAGATTTTGGAATTTGCGGATGAGGTCGCAACACTGACGGAAAAGCGATCCCGCGAAGAATTAGATTCCAACCTCGAATTCCGGCGCGCCTTGGAGCGTTGCGTCGAGCTTGTCGGCGAGGCCGCGACGCGGCTTCCACAGGACTGGCGAGATGCACATCCCGAGATTCCGTGGCGGGAAATCGTCGCCATGCGCAACGTTATGATTCATGGCTACGATGTCGTATTGCCGGACGTCCTTTGGAATGTTGCCCTCCACGATCTGCCCGATTTGAAGTTCCGCATTAGCGAGATTCTTGACCGCTCCGAGTGAAATGGAACCGACCGACTTCGAGCATTACGAATCGATCTACTGGGTTTTCACTCAGCTTTGTAACGACACCTGCGCGCATTGTTACAACAACTCCGGCCCGAAAGGTGAACGCATTTCTACCGAGGACTGCCTCGCGATCGTGGCGAATCTTCCGCCGCAACTCGATCGGCTCATTCTCTCCGGCGGCGAGCCCTTGACTGAGCGGCCGAAGCTCTTCGCCATCCTCGATGCGCTCCGCGAAAAATATCGCGGCGTCACCCAGATCATGCTGCAGACGAACGGCGATTTGTTAACTGGGGAAATTCTCGATGAGCTGATCGCACATGGGGTCAGGCGGATCGACATCGCGAGCATGGATCGTTTTCACAAACACGCGGGCGCGCGGCGTTTGCAGCTCGAGGAATTATTTCGCTCGCGCGGAATGAGCGACGACAACACCAAGCCGCTGATCGAGAAAGAAACTTATGTGATGACCGGTGGCGCTTCCTACGGCTTCTGGGGCGCGAACGAAGAAATGTGGCTCGGCGGAAATTGGGCGCGCGGCCGCGCCATGCAAAACAAAATCTGGCTGCGCGATCCGAAGCATAATTTCTGCGCCATCCTCAGCGGCGGCCGCGGATTTCTTGGCGGAACAGATTTGCCGCAGGAGCTTTCGATTCAGCTTTGGAAAATCAATCCGTGTTGCCCGGGCACGCGCTATCCCATGGGCGACGCGCGCGTGGAACGCGTGGTCGACGTCCTGGCGCGGATGTCGAAGTCGGAAATTTTTCGGCAGATCAACCAGGGCGATCCTTGGAAGATGGGCGAATCCATCGGCGTGACCGAAGCGTATGCCAAAGAGCGGACCAAGGCCGACGGGAACATCTGCCTCTGGTGCGACGAATTTTTTGAGCGGCACTACGACATGCAAAAACTCGAACTGAAATCAGAGCTGCCGCCACAGGTCTCGGCGGCCTAACGAGTCATGCCCAAACTTCAAGCGCTCGTCATTTCCAACGGGATCGCTGGATTGAACGAAGCTTACGTTTCGAACGAGCTGGTCGATTATCGGATCGAAGTGATCACGGAAAATTTCGCGCCCGACCTTTCCAAGATCGATCTGCTCATTGTTCCGAACGGGTCCGATCATGTCGCCATGCTCCAGCTTAAAGAGCAGGTGCGCGAGTTTCTGGAAGAGGGAAAAACGCTCTTTTGTTTTTGCGGCTGGTTCACGAACTGGGTGCCAGGAAATCAATGGAAGCACGATAACAGCCGGGCCACGAAAGATGTGCGGCTCTCCGTTCGGACCGATCGTTACGGACTCTTCGGCGGCTTGAATCTCGACAAGTTTAATTACAACAATGGCATCACTGGTTGGTGGGCTTGCGGTTACATCGAGGCCAATCCCGGCGCCGATGTCGTGCTCGAAGATACCTGGCAGCGGCCGATCATGGTCCTTGATGAAACGAGCACGAACGGCTTGATGGTTTTGACCGCGAGCGGACCGGTCGGCGATTACCGCCGTCGGCCCGGGAACGACGACGGCATCGCCGGATTGAATCAGCATTTATTGGAGTTGGCCGCGAAACGAAAGGAGGCAGGATATGAAGCAAATCGGATTGGTGTTTAACGGCGTCTGGTCGCAATACGCCATGGCGACCGCGCCGAAATATCGCGAGATCTACGAGCTCATTTACATCCACGATTTGAGTTACGAAAAAATCCGGCACCTCAAGGCGCTGGTTATTCCGTTTCAATCGAACCAGGAAGCACTCGTTAGGCGAAAAGATGCTCTTTACCGTTTCCTGGCCGAGGAGAAGAAGATCGCGGTCTTCGGCGACAGCCTGCCGCTCTGGATCGATGCACAATGGGAAGATCGGCCGGTCAATAATTATTGGTGGGTCGAAAATCCAAACAACCCGCCCATCTCGGAAACCAATTACGACCATCCGGTCTATCGCGGCCTGAAACCGCGGCACGCCTGCTGGCACATCCACGGTGTCTATACGCGCATTCCGGAAAACAGCGAAGTGGTCCAGCGCAACGACCAAGGCGAGATCATCACCTGGCAAACGGAGCGCTACGGCGGGGTCTTGTTCGCCTCCACCCTCGACCCGATCGTCGAGCACGGGATTCAACAGATTCGCCATCTCGATCACTACGTTGACCAATTGACCGCCTGGCTTTGCGATACTCTACCTAACGAGCAATTCAGCATCGATCCCGAAGCCTACGGAATCGACTACTGGCCCGTGGGCGCGACGGCTGATTCCGAGCGAGCTACTTAGGAACCGGAGCGGCCAGCGAGCCGGATCGTATCGAGATCTCTCAGATAATAGAGAGCGAAGCAGGCGCCGAGCATCGGCCAGGCGGCGAAGAAAAGGATGTTCACTTTCTCGAAGGGCGCGAAGTATTGGCGGAAGGAAACCAGAGTCGTTAGGCCATGAAGGAGGAAGACCGCGCCGTAAGTGAAGCGTTGCGCGAGGCCGAGCAGGAACGCGATTAACAAAATCATTTCCAAACCAGCGAGCGCGAAAACGATCGGCTTCCCTACCCCGGCCATTCCGTAAAAGTGTTCGAGGACCGCGCTGGCATGTTCCGGTCGCACGAATTTATCGATCGTCCAGACGAGCATGACCAGGAAGACGGTCGCTCGAAGAACGAGCAAGGCGGTGGCGATGCGGGCGGATTGATTGGGGCGATTCATCTGCGGATGGGAGCGGCCACGCGAAAGACTATTCCCGATTGGACGGAATTCCTAACCGCGATAATACCAGCGGTGCAATCGAACCGGCGAGACACCGGCCTTGAAGAGCAAAAGGAAAAGTCCGTTTTGGATCGTGGTGCGCCACGGTCCCCGCGTGGTGTGATGGCGCGGTGAAGTGCGCGCCGGCGGATCGAGTACGACCACTGGACCGGCCGCGCGCAGCCGGCGGGAAAATTCCACGTCTTCCATCAAAGGAATTTCCGCGAAACCACCCATGCGCTGAAAGATTTCGCGCCGCACGAAAACAGTTTGATCGCCGAAAAGTGTTCCGCCATTTCGACTTAGAAAACGCGCCACCACTTCCAGCTTTCGCAGCCGAGGATGACGGCCATCGAACTGCCGATAAAACGCGCCGCCGATCAGCGCGGGATTTGCCAGCGCGGCGCGGAGCGCGCGAAAATGTTCGAGCCGAAATTGCGTGTCGGCGTGTTGGAAAACGAGCACATCGCCGCTGGCCGCGGCCGCGCCGAGATTCATCTGGCCACCGCGGCTCGGCTCGGCGCAACGCAGCAGGTTCGCGCGATGCGCGGCCGCTACTGATTCCAATTCACGATCGTCCGAGGCATCGACGATCACGATTTCGTGCAAGCCGTCGATCCGCCCGAGTTCGTCGAGGGCGGTGGCGACATTGGCTCCGTCGCGCCACGACGGAATAATGATGCTGACGGTCGGCTCCACGTTCCGGAGCTACGGAATGGCGGGCTCCGGCGTTGGCTCGACCGGCGCGAAAACCTGCGGCTCTTTCAAAAGCTCCGGGTCTTGCAAACGCGAATCATAAACTTCCGACCAGGTTTGCTGATTCATCGAACACATCGGCACTGCTTCCCACGCGCCATTGCGTTTGACCGCGCCTTTGAAAACGCAGGAATCCAAACGCGCCTTGATCGTCGGGTCGTCCTGCGCGCGCGCGACCGTGCTCGCGTCCATAAAATTGTGCATGCCCACGCCGAGCGTGTGCACTTGGCCGCGCAGAATCGACTGCAAAATTTCCTTCGGCGCGCCGCGCGACGAAAGGTAGCGCGCCATGCGAAAAACCAATTTTGCCGCGAGGATCGGATGCTGAAATAAAACGCCGGCCAGCCGATAGGGCGGCGTGCCGGCATCGTCGTTCACCAGCGAGAGCCCGCCAATTTTGCTCAACACTTCGCCTAACAAGTCATCGAATTTCTTCTCGTCGGGCAGGAGCGGGAAAAATTTTCCGGACGGGCGCGCGATCAGAAGCGACGCCCAACTGTTGCAATCGGGGTGACCGAAAATGGAAACGTCGCGGCGCAAGGGCAGGCCGACGCCTTCGCAAATTTTCACCCACACATCCGCGGGAGTGATCGGCCGCTGCGAAAAAATCGTCCGGCCGGTATCGGCTTCCGGTTGGAAACTCAGCATCCGCCAGACGTGCGTGCGTTCCGGGTCGGCCAGGTACCAGCGGATCACTTCCGGCACATCATCGATGTTCCGTCGCGTGACCGTAAAACTGAGCGCGTATTCGAGCGGGAATCCGGTCTTTTCGCGGATGCGTTTCGCCAGATCGGTGAAGGCTTGCCGCACCGGATGAAGATCGGCTTCGCATTTGATCCGGCCGATCGGAAAACCATGACGACCGGCCTGCGTCATATCGACGTGCACGGAAATTTGCCGCAGTCCGCCTTCGACCACGAGGCGCTCGAGAAATTGCGGTTGCTCGATCAGCGTCTGCCCGTGCGTCATCAGCATCGGAATCGAACCGACGGAAAAAGCGTACTGAATAATCTCGACCAATTCATCCGCGCGGCCCGCCTTCCAGTAAGCATCGGCCACATCGCCGCCGGTGATTTGCAAACCGCCGCCCGGTCCTTGGAAACGCCGATTCGCGTCGATCTGTTCCTTCACCTGCGCGAGCGACGGAATCGGAATCTGGTTCGCGTTTTTCGGCAAATAACAATGCGTGCAATGAAAAGAGCAGTAACTCGCGCCCAGCGTAAAACCGCAATGCGTCAGATGACGGCCGGAGATTTGATTGTTCGTCCGCAACTCGGCCGGCAACGAATCCCAGCGCTCACGCAGCACCCGCGCTTTCTCCTGGTGGATCGGCTGGCGAAACGCCTGCCAGCGCGCCCGCCAGCGCGAGGAAGTTTGCTCGGTTTCGTTCGTGGCCAGCGCTACCATGATTACTCGTTAGGCTACTTCGCTTCGTTTAAAGACCAATCGTATTTTTGGTAGCTGATCTTCGCGTCGTTCGGGAGCGGCTTGCTCCGATGCTTGTTGATAAAGGCGAGCGCGCCGCCGGGAAAATCGTTCTTATACCAATCGAAAATCTTCGAGAGCTCCGCGCTTTTATTGGACGCGTCGTACTTCACGCCCTTCTCGGAGTTGATGAAATTGCGTGCGAGCTCCTGCAATTTTCCATCGAGGGTTTCGCCCTTAAACGGCTCGCGATTGAGCGGCGGGCAACTCTTGCTCGCGCAGTTCAAGGCGAAGTGGACACCGGGATTATGAAAGTTCCCGCGAATGACGTCGTCTTCGAGTTTTTTGAAACTGGTCTGGTGACCGGCGACCTTAATGTTGTCTCCGGTGAAAAAGCGGAAGAAGAAATCCTTCACGCTGCTGGTCGGATATTCCGCGAGCGCGTTGTGCAGGATCCAGGCGTTGTAGGCGTTGATGTAAAAGGCGAGCTGCTGGCCCTTCGAGAGCGAGCCAACTTCTTCGCTGCCGATGGCGTCGACCACTTCCTTCAAGGCCTTCATGTCGCCATCGTTCTTCTTCCACTCGCCGTATTTCACGCCGCTCGGAGTAACGTATTTCGCCAGCAAATTGCCGTAGTTATCAACCCAGCCGCCGTTCTTCGGAGCGGCGGAAAGCGTGGCGGCGAAGGCGAGGATCGCGGCGGGAAGGAGAAGAGATAATTTCATCGAAAGATAATGTCGTCTGCCGCGGACCACCGTCGCAAGAGGGAAAAATCAAGCCAGCAACGAGCGCGCGCATGAGTCTTCTTCGCATGAAAAGATCGCGCGGACGCAGGATGGCATTTCATTTCGCGACCATCCTATGCGTCCTTCTGGTCATCGTGTCTTCCTCTCATGGCCATGTCGTTTGGATTGATACCGATCCGTCGATTGGCCTGACTTTTCGCGAAGTGGACGATGCCTTCGCGCTCCTCTTCGCCTTTCGTTCGCCTGAAATAAAAATCGCGGGGATCAGCACGACTTACGGGAACGCGTCGCTCCGAGCTACCACCCGGATCGTGCAAGATTTGGTCGCGCGTTTCTCTCAACAAACCGGCCGCGAAAACAATTTCGCCATCTGCGCGGGCGCACGCGCGCCGAGCGATCTCGGCCAACGAACCGATGCCACCGAAGGATTAGCCAATGCTCTTCGAAACGAACGGCTGACTTATCTCGCGCTTGGTCCGCTCACGAATCTCGCGAGCTTTTTACGGCTCTATCCGGCGCTGGCGGCACGGATCGATCGGATCGTCATCGTTGGCGGTCAGACCTGCGAAGGCCGGCCGAGGCTTGGTCCCAAGCGATGGCTACGCATCCATGACGCGAACGTTTTCAAAGATCCCGCGGCCATGAGCGAAATCTTGCAAACAACTTGTCCGCTCATCCTCGCTCCGATCGAAACCTCAGAGGAGTTAATTGTCACCGCAGCCGATTTTCAAAGGATGAAACAATCTTCCGCGGGCGAATTCCTTTATCGTCGAAGCCGCTTCTGGCTGTGGTTTTGGCGCGTAATCGTCCGCATGAAAGGCGGCCCGATTTTTGATGCGCTGGCCGTGCTCGCCATCGTTCGTCCCGAATTAATTCAGAGCGAAGAGCGGCATGCGGAAATGGACGACCACGGATATTTAAGAGTCCGCGAAAGGCCAACCGATCGGACGCGTCCTGTAAAATTTTTCACTGCCATCGCTCCGAACGCCAATCGCTTTGTGGCCGACCGGCTCGGAGCGCGCTGATGTTATCCGCGCTTTTTTCGTTCGCTCAATGCGTGGGCTGCATGACGCTCACATCTGTCGTGTGTGAAATGATGATCCATGGATCGTAGGCGAATGGTAGCCAGTGTGGTGCGTTCGGCCAAGAGGCAGATACCGCATGGAGCTCCATCCGGTGAGGAGCCGTTGCGCGCGGAACTCTTCGGCGTCGACCAGCTTTCCCGGCACGCGCAGACCCTGGCCGCGCAACATCATCTCGCAGCGACCCACGCGGCGGATCGTTTGCTTGCGCGAGTGGACCGAAACGAAAAGCTCCTCCGCACCTTTAATCGCGGCACGCTCGCGGCAACCGAGAGCCGGCGCGTTACGCCCGCGGCGGAATGGTTGCTCGATAATTTTTACCTGATCGAGGAGCAGATCCAGCTCGCCCGCCGCCACCTGCCGCGCGAGTACAGCCGCGAACTTCCCCGCCTAACGAATGGTGCGCATTCCGGCGTGCTCCGCGTTTACGATCTTGTCCTCGAAGTGATCGCGCACCTCGACGCGCAGATTGACCTCGAGTCGCTGACTGCTT
>CAXSCV010000050.1:2583-5525 GCA_964235895.1 uncultured Chthoniobacterales bacterium | reverse complement strand
CTACCAGACGGTTTCGCCGCTGAAAATCGGCGAGTTGTGGGCGATCCCAATCATGCTGCGTTTGGGTTTGATCGAGAACCTCGCGCGCATCGCAACCAGTCTCGGCGGCGCGCGGCGCGATCGCGATCTTGCCAACGACTGGGTCGAGCGACTGCAGGCCATGGCGGAGACAAATCCGTCGCGTCTCGTCGTCGTGATCGCGGAAATGGCGCGGGCGGATGCGCCGATTTCGAGTTCGTTCGTCGCGGAGTTTTGCCAGCGGCTTTCGAGGCTGAATCCGGTGCTGCACATCGCGCGCGGCTGGCTCGAGCAGCGCGTCATGGAGGAAGGCGCAACGATCGAGCAACTGGTTCATCGCGAGAGCCAGAATCAGGCGTCGGATCAGGTCTCGGTCAGTCACAGCATCGCCAGTTTGCGATTGTTAGGCGCGATCGATTGGAAGGAGTTTGTCGAAGAGCTCAGCCTGGTCGAGAGAACGTTGCGCGCGGAACCGGCGGGTGTTTACGCCGCGATGGATTTCGGCACGCGCGATCGTTATCGGCACGTCGTCGAGAGCTTTTCGCGCAACTGCGCGTTCTCCGAAATCGAGGTCGCGCAGAAAGCAGTCGAGCTCGCGGAAGCAAGCGCGCGCGATCGCGGACCTAACGATCGCAGTGCGCATGTCGGCTATTTTCTTATCGACAAAGGCCGCGCGGAATTGGTCCGCGCGACGCAAATGCGCTGGCGAAGTCGGCGCCCGATCGAGCGCGCCATTCGCGCGTTTCCCTTTCTCTATTATGCCGGCGGAATTTTTCTGCTCACTCTCGGTGCGACCTGGGGATCGGTTTACGAAGCCGCGACCGACCAGGTTGCCGGCTGGCAACTGCTCTTGTGCGCGATCGCGTTTGCTTTCGGCGTGAGCCAGCTCGCGGTGTCGTTGTTGAATTGGCTGACCACGCTTCTCATTGGTCCGGGTTTGTTGCCTCGCCTCGATTACAGCCGCGGGATCGCGCCCGAGAGTTGCAGCATGGTGGTCGTGCCAACACTTCTCGTTAGGCCGGAGAGCGTCGATGAATTGCTGGAGACGATCGAGATTCATCATCTCGCGAATCGCGATCCGCATCTGCACTTCGCGCTCCTGACTGACTGGGACGACGCGCCGACGGAGCGCTTGCCTAACGACACTGCGCTGCTCGATCGCGCGCGCGCCGGCATCGAGTCGCTGAATCGCAAATATGCCGGCGGCCGGAACGATCTCTTCTTTCTCTTCCATCGCCCCCGCCGCTGGAACGCATCCGAAAATGTCTGGATGGGCTACGAGCGGAAACGTGGAAAGCTCATGCAGTTCAACGCGTTTTTGCGCGGCGGCTGCGCGGATTGCTTCGTCGCGGTGGTCGGCGATCGGATGGTCCTGCCGTCGATCAAATACGTCATCACGCTCGACACCGACACGCAGTTGCCGCGCGAAGCCGCCCGCAAGCTTATCGGCACGATGGCGCATCCGCTCAATCGCCCGCAGTTCGATGCGCGCAGCGTGGTCGTGGAAGGTTACGGCCTGCTCCAGCCGCGGGTCGATATCAACCTGCCGAGCGCGGGACGTTCCTGGTTCGTTAGGCTGCACGCCGGCGAGGTCGGGATCGATCCCTACACGCGCGCGGTCTCGGATGTTTATCAGGATCTTTTCCGCGAAGGCTCGTTCATCGGCAAAGGCATTTACGAGGTCGACGCTTTCGAACGCGCGCTCGCCGGCCGCTTCCCGGAAAACCGCATTCTCAGCCACGATTTGCTCGAATCGGTCTACGCGCGCTGCGGGCTGGTGAGCGACGTGCAGTTCTATGAAGAATTTCCCGCGCGCTATGAGGTCGATGTCGTTAGGCGGCATCGCTGGATTCGCGGCGACTGGCAGATCGCGCGCTGGCTTTTGCCTTGGGCGCCAGGCGCGGAAGGCCGGCGACGCAATCCGATTTCCGGACTTTCGTGGTGGAAAATTTTCGACAACCTGCGGCGCAGTCTCGTCCCGATCGCGCTTATTTTTTTATTGTTAGGCAGTTGGCTGCTTCTGCCGACGATCGGCGATTTCGCGTCGCTCGTGGTGCTCGCGATCGTCGCGTTGCCCGGGCTTTTTTCGGTCGTGGTCGAGGCGCTGCGCAAACCGGAGACGCTTCCGTGGAGATTGCATTGGCGCGCCACGCTGGCGTCCGCGCTGCGCAACGGCGGCCAGGTCGGATTGACGCTCGCCTTTTTGCCTAACGACGCCTTGCTCAGCCTCGACGCGATCGCGCGGACGCTCTGGCGGCTGCTGATTGCGCGTAAACGGCTCCTCGAATGGCGCACCTCGAGCGACGTCGCGCGGACCGCGCGCACGAGTCTGGCCGGCTCTTACCTAACGATGTGGATCGCGCCGCTCGTCGCGCTCAGCGGCACGGCGCTGGTCGGCTGGCGGCAACCGGACCTGCTCGCGGTCGTGCTGCCGTATTTTGTTTTGTGGCTGCTCGCGCCCGCGATCGCGTGGTGGATCAGCCAGCCGCTCGGTTTGCCGAAGCCTGATTTGAGCGCCGAGCAAGTTGCGTTTCTGCGGCGGACGGCACGCAAAACCTGGCATTTTTTCGAGACCTTCGTGAACGCGGAGGAGAACTGGCTGCCGCCGGATAATTTCCAGGAAGAACCGTTCCCGACCGTCGCCTCGCGCACTTCGCCGACGAACATCGGGCTCGCGCTTCTCGCCAATCTGGCCGCGCGCGACTTCGGTTACTTGTCGTTAGGCAAACTGCTCATGCGCACAGAGGCGACGCTCGCGACCTTGCAGCGGCTGGTGCGGCATCGCGGGCATTTTTATAATTGGTACGACACGCGCAGCCTGCAACCGCTCCTGCCGCTTTACGTTTCCACCGTCGACAGCGGCAATCTCGCCGGCCATTTGCTCACGCTCGGTTCCGGTCTGCGCTGTCTAGCGGACGAGGAAA
>CAXSCV010000050.1:0-2573 GCA_964235895.1 uncultured Chthoniobacterales bacterium | reverse complement strand
TTACGACCCGCAAATCTTCGCCGGCTTGCGCGACACGCTCGCGATCATGGGAAATCCCGCGGGCGAAACCGCGCGGCTGGATGCCGTTCTCGCGCAAACGCCCGCGACATTGCCGGACGCGATTGGGCTCCTCGAAGAGGCTGCGAAAATTTCCGCCGGCCTAACGAGTGAGGACGAAAAGGCGAAAGCGTGGGCGCAAGTCCTGCACCGCGATTGCGAGGAACATCTGAACGAGCTACGTCCTTTCGCCAGCGCGCGCGCCGATTTTTCCCTGCGCGCGCTCGCTAAAAATTCCGACGCCGCCGGCGCGTGTGCGCGCGAGCTCGTGCGCACACTCGAGACCCTGGCCGCCCAGGTTGAAGAGCTGGCGGAGATGGACAGCAGCTTTCTCTTCGATCCCGCGCGCGAGCTTTTCGCGATCGGCTACAACGCCAGCGAGAACCGGCGCGACCTCAGCTTTTACGACTTGCTCGCTTCCGAAGCGCGCCTCGGCAGCTACGTCGCGATCGCGCAAGGGCAGGTGCCGCAGGAACATTGGTTCTCGTTAGGCCGGCTCCTCGTCGCGCCGCGCGGCGAGCCGATTCTCGTCTCCTGGAGCGGATCGATGTTTGAATATCTCATGCCGCTGCTGGTGATGCCGGATTATCCCGACACGCTCCTGCAACGCGCCTGCGCCGCCGCCGTGAGGCTGCAAATCGAATACGGCAAATCGCGCGATGTGCCGTGGGGCATTTCTGAATCCGGCTACTCGCTCACCGACGTGCAGCACAATTATCAATACCGCGCCTTCGGCGTTCCCGGTCTCGGTTTGAAACGCGGGCTCGCCGAAGATCTGGTGATCGCGCCCTACGCGACGGTGATGGCGCTGATGATCGCGCCGCGCGAAGCCTGCGAAAATCTACAGCGGCTCGCGCGCGAAAAGCGCGAGGGCACGTTCGGCTTTTACGAGGCGATCGATTATACGCCGTCGCGGCTGCCGCCGGGCGAGACGAGTGCGACGGTCCGCTCTTACATGGCGCATCATCAGGGCATGAGTTTTCTCGCGCTGCTCTCGCTTTTGCGCGAGCAGCCGATGCAGCGGCGCTTCCTGTCGCGGCCGTTGCTGAAAGCGGCCGAGCTGTTGTTGCAGGAACGTTTGCCGAAAACGGAAGCGAGCGTTTTGCCGGAAGATCTCGAGGTCGAGGACACACGCCCGCGCCTGCGCGAGACAGAAGGCGTGATGCGCATTTTCCAAAGCCCGACCACGCGCACGCCGGAAGTGCAGTTGCTTTCCAACGGTCACTATCACGTCGCGGTCACGAACGCCGGCGGCGGCTACAGTCGCTGGCGCGAGCTCGCGGTGACGCGCTGGCGCGAGGATGCGACGCGCGACAATTGGGGATCGTTCATCTACGTGCGCGATGTGCAGTCGGGCGAATTTTGGTCGGCGGCTTATCAGCCGACTTTGCTCGCGACGAAAAATTACGAGGCCATTTTCACCCAGGCGCGCGCGGAATTTCGCGAGCGTCGCGGCAGCCTTGAGCTGCATACCGAGCTGAGCGTTTCGCCGGAGGACGATGTGGAATTGCGGCGCGTCAGCCTAACGAATCACGGCGGGATGGCGCGGATGATCGAGCTGACCAGCTACGCCGAAGTCGTGATCGCCGCGCCCGCTGCCGATGAGGCGCACGCGGCTTTCAGTAACTTATTTGTGCAGACGGAATTTCAGCGCGAACGCTCGGCCATTCTCTGCACGCGTCGCGCCCGCACCGCGGAGGAAAAGCCGCCGTGGCTGCTTCACCTGCTCGTCGGCCAGGGTGGTTTGCAGGGCGAGATTTCCTGCGAGACTGACCGGGTTCGTTTTCTCGGGCGCGACGGCACACTCGTTAGGCCAGCGGCGCTGCAGAAAGCGGGATTGCTCTCGAACACCGCCGGTTCCGTGCTCGATCCGATCATCGCCTTGCGCCGGACCGTGGTCCTTCAGCCTAACGAAACCGCGATGCTCGATTTTGTCACCGGGATGGCGGAAGACCGCGCGACGGCCGACGCGCTCGTGGAGAAATATCAGCACTCGCGGATCGCCACGCGCGCCTTCGATCTCGCCTGGACGCATAACCAGGTGACGCTTCGCCAGCTCAACGCCTCCGAGGCGGAAGCGCAACTGTATGCGCGCCTCGCCGGCGCGATTATTTTCGCCGATCCCGCGCGCCGCGCGACGCCCGGCGTGCTCCTCGATAATCGGCGCGGGCAAAGCGCGCTCTGGACTTACGGCATTTCTGGCGACGCGCCGGTCGTGCTCCTGCGCATCACCGATCGCGAGAAAATCGAGATCGTTAGGCAACTGGTCCAGGCGCATTCCTACTGGCGGACGAAGGGATTGAAAGTCGAGCTCGTGATTCTGAACGAAGACGTCTCGGTTTATCGGCAGGGTTTGCAGGAGCAGATCACCGACCTGATCGCCTCCGGCAGCGAAGCGCAGATGCTCGATCAACCCGGCGGGATCTTCGTTAGGCGACTGGAGCAAATCCCGAACGACGACCGCGTTCTCCTGCAATCGATCGCGCGCATCGTGCTCGACCGCGCCGCCGCTGCCG
>CAXSCV010000049.1:18127-23026 GCA_964235895.1 uncultured Chthoniobacterales bacterium | reverse complement strand
TCTTTGGAGTTGTACCCGTAATGATGAAGCCACCGATAAGCACGTTCTCGCCCGGACCGCCCCCTAGGCGGGTGGAAATATTTCCGAGCACAGGTGCTTGGCTCGGGGAGGGACTTGGACTCGGCGCGGGGGTTGTCGAAGGCACAGATGAATAAATGTATGCAGCGTTCGGACTAACGGCGTTGCCCACGGCGACGAATGTATTTGAGCCGAAGGCGACTCCATTAAATGCCTCTCCGTTAGCATAATTGCCACGCCAGTCCCAGTTAAGTCCGTTCGTAGAACTGTAAATAGCTCCGTTATTATCGACGGCCACGAAAGTACCCGCGCCAAATGTCACAGCATTAAAATAAGCAGTGTAGCCTTCGTGCGTCGGATTGTTGATTGCTACGAAGCTATCACCCTCGTTTGTCGAGGTGAAGATTCGATTGTTTCCGACAGCGACAACCGTGCCGTTTCCATAGGCAATCCCCCACATTATTTCGTTCACATCGCCACTCGCAGCAGGAACGGTCCAACTTAATCCATCGGCCGAACGGGAAATTTTACCTTGAGCGTGGCAGGCAAAGAAAGAGCCATTACCGAACGTCAACCCATTGGCATTTCCAGGGAAACCAGCAATCGGATTCGAATCGTTGACTGCAAAGAAATTGATGGCGTTTGATGAGATGACGACATCGTCAGTAAAGGTTCCGACTCCCATGTAAAGCCCATTGCCATAAGCCATACCGGCTGTAGCAGAGGTCGATCCAAGACTTCCGTTTCGATTTCGGATGGGCTGAAGACCCCAAGCCACACCATCATTGGAGGTCATATACGCGTAAGTAACATTATTGATACCCGCCACAAAAATATTGTTTCCAAATGTGACCGATTCGACCCTTTCCTGAGTTGGAGTGGTACGACGGGTCCACGTTACCCCATCGGGAGAAGTAATGATTCCCCCGTTAGCTGCCCCGGCGACGAAAAGGCCATTCCCATAGGCGACGCACAATAGACTACTCGCGATGTTACTTTGCCGCTGCTGCCATACCGTTGGCGGTACCGAAGACGGCGGTGGTGACGGCGTTCCACTCTCGTACCGTGCGACAGCAAAGTCGCCGTTAGCTGACCCTGCCGCTAGAATTTTTCCATCACTTTGAAAGGCTACGCTGTAGGCGTAATCTTGACCGCTGCTTATTGGGGTGGTCACCTTTCCTGTCCCGCTGAAGCTTGTATCTATGCTTCCATTGGAGTTATATCTTACTACTGCAAAATCATTGTTGCTGCCATTGCTCGAATATCCTGTTAACACAATTTTACCGTCGTTTTGCGCCTTGACGCTTTGGCCGCGAGCATTGCTGCTTCCGATTGGTGTCGAAACGAACCCGGAGCCGTTAAACCCTGCGTCCAGACTCCCATCCGAGCTATAGCGCACCAGCGAAAAATCATAATATGAACTGGCGCTGGCTTTGGAATATCCTGCGATCACAATTTTGCCGTCGCCCTGCAGTGCAATGGCTTGGCCGACGTTGTCGCCGTTGGCAACCGATGTATGCACGGTCCCACCATTTCCAAAGCTCATGTCCAAACTTCCATTCTTATTGAATCGCGCTACGACGAAGGTTGTAGGAGAGATGATTGATGCTCCTCCGACTAGGATCTTCCCGTCGTCCTGTATTGCTAGACTACGACCGATACCAGAAATGGCCGTACTGATCTTTCCCCCACTGCCGAAGCTAGGGTCTAGAATTCCATTAGCTTCGTAGCGGACTAAGGCGAAAACGGGACCATTCGACGTGGGGTATGTGAATCCGGCTGCGATGATCTTTCCATCTTCCTGGACCGCAACTCCACTTGCGACATCCTGGCCACTTCCAGCACCGGTCATACTGCTGATGGATGTGGTTACCTTGCCACCCGTACCAAAGCTAGTGTCCAAACTTCCATCTGTGTTGTAGCGAACCAAGGCGAAATCGCCAGGGCTGGCGGCGGGATTTGTACCGGTGTATGAAACTCCCGCAACCACGATGTTACCGTCGTGCTGAATGGCCACACTGAATGCTTCGTCGTCGAAATCCGTGACCGCCGTCGTCACCTGTCCTGTGGTGTTAAAGCTTGTATCCAAGCTTCCGTTTGCGTTGTATCTTACTAAGGCAAAGTCGTTGTTTGAACCGTTATATGAATATCCGGCAACCACCACTTTGCTATCACTTTGTAATGCGAGGCTACGGCCAACACTCTCGCCGCCGCGGAAATTAGTTATCGCTTTGCCGCCATTGCCAAATGTTACGTCGAGGTTTCCTGCGCCAGCTGCGGACGTTTGTGGCGCGACTACGATTAAATAGACTGACAATAGCGTGGAAAAGATTAAAGCTAGTGACGATTCGATCCCTCTAGGGAGGGGCGACGCTCGACGGATTACGAAAAATCCCGTTTTGGTTTTCGCGACTGCCAACGGGCAGTTCACTAGCTGATTCTGCCGCCCATCAGAGATTTCGGATGAGCGATTATCCGTGTTGGTAGTTCCGTTCATACCAAGAATCCGCAGCGATTTCAATAATCTCAGACGGAGAACAGGGTTTCGCGGATTTGCGTAGGTTGAGATTCACAGGTGAAAAATTGCAAACTGGGCACTTTTTGACGGCATTGTAAGGGTGAACTCCTCTAGGCTGCGCCCCCCACGTTTTCCTCCTATGGATCGGTCGCCCCATACGCCTGGTGCATTGCGTCGATCGTTTGTGCGACTGCGATACTCACGGTGATTTCCTTCCCTGGGTTTCGCATCGTCGTACAAGACGTAATCGATGCTATGCAAAGAATGACTATTATTCAGAGCAAGGATCTTCCTTTTCAGTCGTTCCTTTTTCTTTCCTTCCTTATCCCTCCACCATCGTCCGCAGCACCGGCCCCCACTGCTTGGTTGCGGTGTCGCTGTCCCACCAACAGGCGCGGTAGTCGCGCCACTCGGCTTGGCCCGGTGTTTTGACAAGGCGGGTGTCGAGGTAGGGGCTGCCGGTGTCCGTGGCTGAGGACGGTGTAGTCGGCTCCGCCTTGGATGCGGTTGTCGAGCCAGTCGTGCAGGTTCTGGGTTGATCGCAGGATCATGTCAGTAGTCATGGAGGGTGGTTATGGATTTGCGTTTATGGAAAGGGAAAAAGTTTGCGTCCACAGATTGCGCAGATTTTCTCAAACCAAGGCAGACGCTTTCCCCCTTCGAAAATCTGTGAAATCTGTGGACGATTTCGCCGACGAGCGGACGAAGGCGAGCGATCCTCGCTGGGAGCGAGAGTTTCTCGGGCTGGAAAACAGACTGCCCGGCCACGGCGAGATCGCCTCTCGCGCGGGGAGCAAGGGAATCTGCCGTGCGAGGGCTTTTCGCCGCGGCGACTGTCGCTCGAGCCGGCAGGTTTGCGAACAGTGCGATCACGTGATTTTGCACCTAATCCGCGATAACCAGCCGGAATCTCAGGCGGGCTCCGGTGCTACGCGGAAAAATTCCGACGACGGAGATCGTCCTACGGGCGCACTCCAGGATCGCCGCCCGCGGCATCGCGCTGGGCGATTTCTGCGCGCGATTTTAAAGAACGCGGATGCCGGCGTTCGTATTCTTCCTGAAAGAGTTCGAGCAAAGGGAGATCGACCAGGTCCTTTTCGCGACCGCTGGCTCGCTTGCTCGCGATGATATCGCGCAGCGAGGCAACGGGAAATCCGTCGTGCAGAATCGAGCGCGCCTTGCTCGCTTCGAAGCTTTCGATCCCGTCTGGGGCGTGGATCAGGTCCACGTCGAAAGGGCCGGACTTGATCTGCACAAAATCCTTTCCCGCGACCAGAGCGTCTTTGAGTTCCTCTGCCAAAGCGAAACCGAGGTCCGCCAGCGCGGCGATGATTCTGCGGCCGTTCTCGGCATTTTTGGGGACGTGAAGATCCACGTCCTGGGTGATCGCTGGATAACCCAGGAGAATGGCGCCGCTCTTGCCGATGAAGAGGTAATCGACCGCGTGACGGCGGAACGCCTCCGCCAGATCAACTGCCTGCTGGGGTTGGAATTTGCTTTGCGGCATGAGCGGCAATGCGGAAGCCAAGATAACGGGGAAGGTGCTGGTGGCACCACTCGCGGTATTCCCGCATGGAATCGAAGATGCGATAGGGGGCGTCGTCCAGGATCGGCTTATGCACGTGGGCGAAGCCGTATTTGATGTGAGTCATGGTATCGCGTTCAAGGTTACGCCGGCACTGCTCGGCCCATGCCGGATCTTCCATCTGCGATGACGATGTGGCGTCCACGACGGTTACGCTAACATGGAATTTCAGCGAGGGGAATTTTCTGCGCGGAGCTTGCCCTCTACGAAGCCCTGAACTTTCTATTTCTAAGGCGATGAGGCGGCAGCGCCGGCGCCGGAAAACTCGAAGCTGGTCCGCATGAGTTTGTCCCAGAGTGATCCATCGCGCGGCTGCTGGAGGAGCTTCTTGCGAAGCTGGAGACGCTCGCGGGTGGGGACCTGCGTGAGCTGTTGTTGTGTGGAAAAAGCTAGCCCGCCGCTGGCACGGAGGAAATCCGGGAGCCAGCTCGGCGGTGGTTGCGAGCTCCCGGGAATCTGCCAGAGACGAGCGACGCCGTCGGTCGTTACTGTTACTATCTTTGAACCGCTCTTATTAGAGCTGATTTGACTTACTCCCCTGGAATGTAGAAGGGGCAGACAGAGGCTGTTATGCGTTGTCGCATCGTAGTAATTCACTTCCGTATCTTCATTCCCACCAACCAGTAGCCCGGCGCCGCTCGCAGTGTAGTGGACGGAGGTAGCTCGCCCCTTAAGGTAGAAAGGCTCGCCTACTTGATCCCCGGAGTCGAGCGACCAGATACGCGCGGTGTGGTCGTCGCAACCGGTGGCGATGAAATGTCCACCGGGGGCATAGCTA
>CAXSCV010000049.1:0-18117 GCA_964235895.1 uncultured Chthoniobacterales bacterium | reverse complement strand
GCGTGGACCGGGTTGGTATGCCGGAGTTTGCGCGGCGGCGTTTCACTCCCGGAGGTCTCCCAGAGATACAGGTAGTCATCGCGGCAGCCGGTAGCTATTTGCTGGCCCGATGGCGCAACGGCCAAGGTATCCATCTTTTCAGAATGTCTCATGACACGCCCCATCTGAGTGCCTTCTGGGATTTTGTATTGTACGACTGAGCCGCCGAGGTAGGCGACGAAAAGAGAATTGCCGTCCGCCGCAAGGGCGAGGGCGACGATGGGATCATTTTCCTGTTTGGCGCCGCCAGTCTGTCCGCCCTCATTAGTGTCCCAAAAGCGCAGGACTCCATCGCTTGTGGCGGTGGCACATTGTTTGGTTCCGGGATGGAAGGCAGCGAGGGAAAGTGTTGTGCCGGGTTGAATAGGTGGTGTTACAAACTCCTTCCGACTCAGGGACCACAAGCCCATCGGCCCGTTTTTGGTAGCTACGAAAAGGCAATCTTCGTTGTTGTCGAATTCCAACGAGATGACTGCGCCGGGGATGTGGAGGACTTCTCCGGGCCACTCCGGCGGTGTGGCATCCCAAAGATAGGCAGTGTTATCCCATCCTGCGGAAAGGATTTTTCTCCCATCGGGACTGAAGAGCGCTCGGAGAACCGCTTCGTCATGACGCATCGGCGCGCCGATAAGCTGACAGGTGGCGACATCCCAAAGGCGAACCGTCTTATCGCGGCTGGCGCTTACCAGTCGTCGCCCATCCGGACTGAAGGCAATGGTATCTAGCGGTCCATCATGTTCCATCGGGGCTCCGACTGGGTGCCCATCCTCGACTGACCAAAGCCTGACCAATTTGTCATAGCAAGCGGTTGCAAGGAGCTTCCCGTCAGGGCTAACGTCTATTTCCCAGACAAAGTCCTGATGTTGCAAAGGTGGAGTAAGGGGCTGTGCGGTGTGGCCATCCCAAATCCTCGCGGTTTTATCGAGGCTGGAAGTAATGATCCTATTTCCGTCCGGCGTAAAGATCGACTTCCTGACAGTAGCGCTATGGGTCATGGGCGGGCCGATCTTCTGAAAGGTTCTTGCATCCCAAAGGATCGCGCCGCCGTACCAGTAGGAGGTCAGAATGCGTGTGCCATCAGGACTAAAGACCGCGGCAGCGACGCGAGCAGGATTAACCAGTTGCGCAATTTCCTTTCCCGAGCCGGCATCCCAAACGCGCGCGGTGTGATCGAGCGAGGCAGATAGAATTTGCCGGCCATCCGGGCTAAAGACCGCGCTCATAACGTCGCTCAAAGGGTCGAGATCGGGCCGGCCGTGTTGCATGGGTTTCGTTAGAGGTTTACCGCTTCCCACGTCCCAGAGCATGACAACGCCATCTGCTCCAGTAGTCACAAGCTGGCGGCTATCCGGGCTAAAACACGGCATCCCGCACGGGCCGGCGTGATGGAGGGTCTGGCCAACCTGTATGCCGTTCTCAGCATCCCAGATGCGGGTCGTGTGATCGAAGCTAGCCGTGGCGAAGTATCGGCCATCGGGACTAAAGGCCGCTTCAACGATAGCCGCCTCATGATGAACGCCGAAGATCGGGAGCCGATCACCATCGGCGTGACCGAAGGCGATCGCGCTCAAGAGATAATTCGCTGCCTCCCGATTATCCGGCCAGAAAGTGAGCGCGCGTCCCAGTAGGGCCAGCCCTTCGCGCCATGCTCCCGCACGAAAACGCGCGCGGGCGGCTTCGTGATCGGCCAGGCTGGCGCGTTGCAAAGTAGCTTGCAGCGCTTTGTTGCTTCGGAGTGCGACCTGGCGTTGC
This sequence comes from uncultured Chthoniobacterales bacterium, assembly GCA_964235895.1. Classification (GTDB taxonomy): domain Bacteria; phylum Verrucomicrobiota; class Verrucomicrobiia; order Chthoniobacterales; family UBA10450; genus JACCTI01. The sequence goes on along the minus strand of CAXSCV010000049.1, from coordinate 16,326 downwards.
TGAAGACTAACCCCGGTGGCGACGAGGAGAACGACGAAGGTCGCCGCCACCGCGGTAAAGAGTGTTTTATTGCGCCTAACGAGCAGTTTAAATCTTCTCCAGGCTCGCGCTTCTTCTGCGCTGGTAGCGAAGCCGGCCTGGTACGCGGCAACATCGGATTGGAGTTGTTTCACGGTGGCGAAGCGCTCGTTAGGCCGAAGCGCCATGGCCTTGAGCACGACTGCGACTAATGAGTCCGGCACGTTCCGTCCGGGGAGATGATCGAGCCGCGGTCGTGCGGAGCGGTGGCCGAGAAGAGGAGCGACCGAAGTGCGGAATTTTTCCTTTGTGTCTTCGCCACGCTGGGAGCGGGTCTCGAAGTCGTGCGCTTCCGCTTCAGTCAACCTGAGCGGCGATTCGAGTGTGAGCAGCGCGTAAAGAATGGCGCCGAGCGCGTAAATGTCGGTGCGCTCATCCGCGGCAGCGGCTTCTCCGCGCGCTTGCTCCGGCGCCATGTAACCGGGCGTGCCCATGGCTCGTCCGGGGCGCGTGATCAGGACGTCGGGAGTCGATTCGAAAGCCTCGTTAGGCAATTCGGATTTATCTGGCTCGCCGTTGCGGGAAAGGATTTTGGCTGCGCCCCAATCCATCACCAGCACCTCGCCGTAATCGCCCACCATGATGTTCCCGGGTTTCAGATCGCGATGGATGATCGGTTCCGTCTGCGCATGCGCGAAGGCAACGGCGTCACAGACTTTTTGAAAAATAGTCAGGAGTGAAGCCAACGGGTAGCATCGCAGGACTTCGGACTTCTGCTCGGCTAAGTCCCGCAGGATTTGGAGCAAGGTGACGCCTCGCACCAGCTTCATGGTGTAGAAAAGACGGCCCGCGGCGTCCACGTTCAACTCATGCACCGGCACGATACTTGGGTGCTCCAATCTTCCGGTGATGCGGGCTTCACGGATGAAGCGCTTCTCTTCTTCTTCGCTTTCGCGAGCGATCAAAACCTTGAGGGCCACGGAGCGCTGGAGCGGCTTTTCCAGCGCGTGCAAGATTTTGCCGATTCCGCCACGACCGATTTCCGGGCCTCGTCGGTAGCGTTCTTGTTGTAGCTCAGTGGCTAATTGTGCTGCTGCCTGGGCCGACTTCGGAAAGGCCGGTGGCGCGCCAGGAAGAGTGGGCAATTCTTCATCTGCCGGTTTCACGCCTGGTCATCTTGCACAAATGGGCGAGCAGGTGTGACGAAATTCGGACCGGTAAAAACAAAAAGCGACGATCCGGCGAGGATAACGTCGCCGGCCTTTAAGATTTCGTTTTCGATTTTTCTCGGGAGGTTGTTCAGGTAGGTGCCGTTGCGTGAGCCTAGGTCGCGCACGAAGTAGAAACCGTCGGACAAGCTGATGGCGAAGTGCGTCCGGCTCATCTGGGCGTCGTCCAGGGCAACATCGGAAGCGTGCGGGTTGCGGTCGCTTTTTCGGAGCCGTCCAACGATCAGCTCGCGATCGAGATCGTGATAATGAACACTGTCCGATGCACATTCCTGGTAAAGGAGCGCCGCTCCGGCGGGTTTGGTCTGGAGTTGTCCGTAAAGGTGAATGAATTGACGCACCAGATCGAAGACATCGTCAGCAGAAGGGGTTCGGCCGATAGTCGATTGCGCTTCGAAGAGAAGATGGCCGATCGCCTCCTCCGACTGAAAATTGGAACCTTGTTTCATGATTAAGCTGGCGGGTGCCTAACGAACGCTTCTTCGAGATCCAAACCCCGGTCCATTCCTTCGAGAAGTGACTGAAGCCGGGCCAGAACCGCGTGCTTGGCCTGATAAACATTCCCGGTAGAAGTGCCGAATGTGCGGGCGATTTCCTGCGGATCTTTTTGTTGAAATGTCGCAGCTTTAAAGAGCTCAACGGTTTTAGCCTGGAAACATTTTCGCTCGATCAGAAAATCCAGGGCAATCAAAACGAGCGCCATTTGACCTCGATGCTCGGCCGCATCGGCCGGCGTGTCCGCGCTATCGGAAAGTTCGATGAGCAAGCCAGGCGAAGAATGATCCGCCGGGTTCGCGTGGAGAGAGACGTGAAGGGATTCGCTGCGATTGCGCCGGCGAATGGCATCGATCACGCAACAACGCGCAACATGAAAAAGGAAGGTGGTGAAGCGGCCCTTCTCAGGATCGAAGCGGGCGAAGCCGACGCGCAACATTTTCACCATCGTTTCCTGCAAGACGTCGTGACAATCCGCTTGATTGAGAGAGCGAGCCGCAGCGAAGGCAAGAATCGGTTGCTCATAGAGCGCGTAGAAGCGCTGCCAATCGATGTTTGAAACCCCGGCGCGCATGCGAGCGACGAGACTGTGTTGAGTCGGGATCATTAATCGGAAGTCGAAGCGCAGTCTCCGGTCTTCGAGTTATATCCGCTGTTGTTCTCGAAATCTTAGGCAAGAATGAAAAGCACTTTCTCGATTTGCCTATGCGCGCTGCTTCGAAATCGGAGTTCGATTACCTGCTGGTCGATGTGAGCAATTCGTTCACGAAGTTTGCTTTTTCGACGCGAGCGCGGGTGGGACGGACTCGCAGGATTCCGACGAAGAAGCTGACGCAGTTGGCGCTGCGGAAAATTTTGAGGTCGCGCGCGGTTGAGGCGGTGGTGGTTTCTTCGGTGGTGCCGCGGGCGGATGCGATCATTCGCAAGGCGGCGGGGCGGACGCGCGTTCTCTTTATTAGCGCGAAATGTGCGCTCGGTGTGGGCGTTGATTATCCAAAGCCGAGGACGATCGGGGCGGATCGGCTGGCGAACGCGGCGGCGGTCTCGGAACTTTATGGACGGCCGGCGATCGTGGTCGATTTCGGGACGGCGGTGACGTTCGATGTGGTGTCGGCGGAGGGAAATTATGTGGGCGGGGTGATCGCGCCGGGGCTGGAGGCGATGACGAGTTTTCTTTATCAACGGACGGCGCTGTTGCCGAAGCTGACTTTGCGCGAGCCGGCCAAGGCGATCGGCCGGACGACGCGGAGCGCGATGATGGCGGGGGCGATTTATGGGTATCGGGGTTTGGTGCGCGAGATCCTGGCGCACATTCGCGCGGAGTCGTTTCCGAAGGCGAAGGTGCATGTGGTGGCGACGGGCGGTTACGCGCAATTGATCGCGCGGCAGTTGCCGGAGATCGATGATGTGCATGCGGGATTGACCCTGGAAGGGTTGCGGCTGGTGGCGAATTTGAATCTCTAAAGAGCCGGGCGATTTGGCCTAACGAGTGCGACGATTTCGCCTAACGAGTGGAAAATTCGCGGCGCGGAGACGGCCGCGCAGGGGTGCGTTCTTCCGGCGTCTGTTCGGCTGAAATGCCGAGGCAGCGAAGGGAAATTTGCGGCCAGAATTAACTTGTCATCGCTGGCCGGCGTAGGTTCTATCCCTATTGGAATGAAGATACGGAAAATCGCGGCTATCACCCTGCTTGTCGTCAGCTCTTTCGCGGCCAATACGGTCGCGCCCTCGAAGAGCGAATTGGAGACGATGTATGACAAGGCGTTCCGGGAATTCGATGGCAACGATTACGACCAGGCGCTGAAGGATCTGGATGCGATCGATGCGCGCCAGCCGGACCTGGCGGAATCGCAGAATCTGCGCGGCGTCATTTTGATGCGGCAAAAGGATTACGAAAAAGCGGAGGCGGCTTTGCAAAAGGCGCTCGCGGCCGATCCGAAATTTTGGAATGCGCGTTTCAATCTGGCGGAGATTCCATTCCTGCAAAAAAATTGGGCGGAAGCGCGGAAACGTTTTCAGGAATTGCTGAACGGGAACGCGTCGGAGCTGCAGGGCGAGGCGACGCAACTGATCCAATACAAGACGCTGATCACTTACCTGATGGAAGGTAAGGAGAACATGGTCGATGCGATCAAGGGCAAGTTCGAGCTCGCGCCGGAGACGCCGGCTTTGCAATACGCGGTGGCGTCGATTGCCTTGAATAAGAAGGACGAGAAGGCGGCGAAGGATGCGCTGACTGCGGCGGAGAAAAATTTCTCGCCGCAATTGAACAAGCTTTTCGCGGAGTCGCTTTACGAAGTGGGCTGGCTGGAAAAACCAGCGGGCCAAACGCGCGCGGCTCTGGAGTTGAACTCGGCGGCGGAACGCGCGGCCAAGACGAAGGAATTTGCCAAGGCGAAATACGACGAGGCGGAGCAGGCCTTGCAACAGCGCGACATGACGGCGGCGCGGAAACTGGTCGACGAGGCGGACGCGGCCGATCCGAACCAAGCGGCTTATGTGAATTTGCGTGGCGAGATTTTGCTGGAGCAAAAGGATTGGGACGGCGCGGAGAACGAGTTCAAGAAAGCAGCCAAGCTCGATCCGAAATTCCGCGATGCGCAATACAATCTCGCGCAGATTCCGTTCAAGAAGAAGGAATACACGAAGGCGCGGGAACGCTTCGAATCGCTTTTCGCCTCGACCACTGGCGAGGACAAAGATCGCGCGGCGCAACTGATCAAGTTCAAGGTTTACCTGACTTATCTGCTCGAGGGCAAAGACAGCCGCGCGCAGAAGATGATGGAGCAATTCCAGTTCACCGGCGATACGCCCGCGCTTTACTACGCGCAGGCGGCCTGGGAGTTTAAACATTCCAATCCGGCGAAGGCGAATGATTGGGTGACTTCGGCGCGGAAGATTTATTCGCCGGCGTTGAACGGCGTGTTCTCGGATGCGTTTTTCGATCTCGGCTGGTTGCAAACGCCGGCTGCGGCCGCTTCGAACGTGGTGGTGGCGGATAACGCTCAGCCGGAAACGGCGCCGTCGATTGAGCCGACGCCGCTTCCGAATCTGACGCTGGCGAAGAATGATCGGGCGAGGTCTAACGACCCGTTAACGCTGGCCGCGCAGGCGAATTCGGCGGTGCCGGGGATGGAAGCGACGACGCTCGACTCGAGCGCGCCGGCTTCGACCGCAGTGGTCGGCGCTTCGGCGTCGCCGAGCGTGGAAACGCCGGTCGCTTCGACCGCTTCGCCGGCCGCGGCGCAGGCGGTGATCGCCAATGCTTCGGAGCCGGAAACGGCTGTCGCGCCTAACGAGGAATCGGCACGCACAACCGCCGCGGCTGAGTCGAGCCCGGCAACGGTGCTGGCGCCGGCGAAAGTGCGCGAATGGTCGCAGCCGAGCATGAGCGAAAAGCTGGCGGATTCGAATACGCTGCTCGTCGGTGTTCTCCTGCTCGCGGCGCTTCTGCTGATCGCGTGGGTGGTGGTTCCAGGAATGCGCCGCCGTCTGGTCAAGACTTCCGAAGCGCGCACGACTTTAGCGCCGTTGACTGCGCCGGCGTTTGCCGATGGCGATGCGGATAATTCGGTGGAGCAATTCATCACGCCGACGCGTCCGGTCAGCGGACCTCCGCAAGTTTCATTACAGCTCCGCGCGTCTGAACCCGCGCTTCGCCGCGCGGTCATGCCGGTCGGACGCGCGAACGGAAATGGCGCGGCTGTCGCAACCGCCGCGGTGGCCGCCGCTCCCGCGGAAGCATTCGTTAGGCCGGAAACTCTTGTGACGGAGGAAAATGATTCGCTCGAAGAATCCTTCAGCGAACCGTTGGTCGACGAAGTTTTCTCGGACGAAGCGAACGACGGCTTGGAATTTGTCTCGGAGATCACCGAATTTCCGGCGGCTTCGGATTCCACCGTCGTCGACGAGGAATTCTTGCCGGTGGAAGTATTCGCTCCTGCGCCTGCGGAGGTGAGTTTGCCGAAATGGGAAACAACTTCCGCCGTGGCCGAAGAGGTTTCGTTCATGGATGAGGAACTTCCGGCGGAGATGGACGGACCGATCGCAACCGCGGAAGCAGCGCCCGCTGCAATCGTTGCGTCCGAGGCGACCATGCCGGAAGAACCAATCGCTATGAAAGAATCTGCCGACGAACCAATCGGACAAGGTCAGCCAGTTCCTTATCTCACGCCCGCCGCGGCGGAAGAGAAGCCGACCCAGCTGGCGGCGCCGATATCGGACGCGCCGCGCGAACGTTTCGCGGCCGCAGCCGGCTCCGGACTTGCAGGGATCGGCGCACTACGCCATTCTGTGGACCGCTCGCCGTCCGCTCCGCAGGTTACTTCGAGCGAGCCAACCATTCATTCAACCACACCAGCAACCATGGCCCAACCGACACCAACTACACCCGCTCCGACAATCCGCACAGGTCCAATCGCTCCAATGACCGGGGGCAATCAACCCACCATGCAACCAGCCGGCCTGCAACAAACGCCGAGCGGAATGCACACGAATGTGCAGTTGACGTTCTCCTTCGAGATCGCTTCTCTGCAACTGACGCCGAACTTCAAGATGGGCGCGCTGCAATTGAAGCCGACTTCGAAGATCGTGACCATGCGCCTCGCGCCTTCGCAGCATCCGCAACCGGCGATGAATCTGCAGGTCACATTCGAAATCGCGAGCGTGCAATTGAACGGCAACAGCCTCGGGATGATCCGCCTGACGCCATCGCAGCAACAGCGGCCGGGCGTGACGACTTCGCCGTCATTTAACATCACTGGGCTCCAACTCGTCTCGGGTTCCGATGCCGCGCCGGTGCAACTGACTCCTTCGCAACAAGGCCAGGCTTCGGTTCACGTGACCGCAGGTTTCCAAATCGCGACCGTGGAATTTTCGCCGTCGTTCGAGATCGCATCGATCATTCTGAACGCGACGTCGAAGACGGCTTCGGTGCAATTGCCGGGCACCGGCCCGAGCGCAGTGGAAGGCGCGCCGGTATTCGAGATCGTCAATGTGCAACTCGGTGGCAACGGCGAACTCGGCATGATGCAGTTGAATCCGCAAGGCTCGGCGCCAAAACGCGTTTAATTCGCAGCGTATTTTACAAATTCTAAAACGGCTCGCGTTGCAAAACGCGAGCCGTTTTTGTTTTTTGGAACGAGCGCGAGTGCCGAAGAATTTGGCCTAACGAGCAGGCGGAACCGGCGCGTTACTGCGCGTCATTCGCGTTGTTTCTCTCGCTCGCGCTCCGGCTTGTCATCCCGAGTCGCGGAGACGACTAGGGATCTTTCCACGAAGTCGCGGTGTTGATCTGCGGCGATGTGATCGTGGCAGCGCCGGATCACGGCGTTGTTACGATGTCAGTCTTGGCAGCGAGCGTGGCGCGAGTGGGCGAGTCCCTCGTCGTCTTCGCGACTCGGGATGACAAGCGGCGCGGGAAGCGCGCGCGGGGTTATAAAACCATCGAGATGCGCTGCGCGTTTAGCGCTTGGAGAAACTGCTGCGATTCAGCGAACGCAATTCCTTCGGAACAAAATCGCCATCTCGCCTAATCAATTTCCCATCAAAATAAACTTCGCCGCCGCCGTAATCCGGCCGCTGAATATTGACCATGTCCCAATGCACCTGGCTGCGATTGCCGTTGTCCGCTTCCTCGTAAGCCTGGCCCGGCGTGAAGTGGAAAGAGCCCGCGATTTTTTCGTCAAAGAGAATGTCGCGCATCGGATGAAGGATATAAGGATTGAAGGCTAACGAGAACTCGCCGATGTAACGCGCGCCCGGATCGGCATCGAGAATCTTGTTCAGCTTTTCCGTTTCGTTGCCGGTCGCTTCGACGATTTTGCCCTCGCGGAAATCGAGCCGGATGCCATCGAAACCGATGCTCTGGTAAATCGTCGGAGCGTTGAAAGTGATGTGGCCTTCCACCGAATCGCGCACCGGGCAGCTGAAAACTTCGCCGTCCGGAATGTTCCGATCGCCGCCGCAAATAACCGCGCCGATTCCTTTAATGCTGAAACGCAAATCGGTTCCCGGTCCCTTTATTTCCACGCGATCGGTTTTGTCCATCAACGTCCGCAGCGCTTTCATGCCCGGCTGCAGCTTGCGGTAATCGAGTGTGCAGACGTCGAAATAAAAATCCTCAAAAGCTTCCGTGCTCATGCCGGCCTGTTGCGCCATGGAAGCGGTCGGCCAGCGCAGAACGACCCATTTCGTTTTCTTCACGCGCTGGTCCTGCACCGGTCGCATTTTTTTCGCGACCAACTTCATCTGCTCGGGCGCAACGTCGGAAAGCTCGCTGATATTATTGCTCCCGCGCAGGCCGACATAAGCGTCCATGCGTTTCATGCGCGCGAGTTCGTGAATGGCAGTGAGATTGAGTTGTCGCTCCGACGCGTTCAACGCCAGCTCGCGCGAGACGCGACCGCGTTGAATTTGCGTAAACGGGAGCGCGCCCGCTTTCCGCGCAGCTCGCACGAGCGCGACTGTCATTTCGTCCGGCACATCGAAGGCTTCGATGAGCACCGTCTCGTTGCGTTTCAGTCGCGTAGAATATTCCACCAAAAGCTGCGCGAGTTTATCGAAGCGTGGGTCGTGCATGACGCTCACGATTCCATCGCGAATGCCGGATGCAAGATGCTGGTGGAGCCGGCCCGCCCTCGGGCCGGAATTCAATGCGCGTCTTTCTGCTCGTTAGTCTCCGGCGCGAGGGCGCGCCGGCTCCACCCGCGCGGCGAAGGCGCCGTCGAAGCTGTCGCGGAACGGCCGAACCGAACGCTCGGTTGTTTGTCGTAAGCGCGGGAACTCGCGCAGCAATTGCGCGACGACTTGTTCGTTCTCTTCGGGTTCGAGACTGCAAGTGCTGTAAACAATCGTTCCGCCTGGTTTCAAGAGTGGAGCGACCGCGCGCAGGATTCTTAACTGCTCGTTAGGCATGCGCAGGAAATCCTCCGGCGTGAGACGCCAGCGTGCATCGACGCGTCGCCGCATCACGCCGGTGTTGCTGCAAGGCGCGTCGACCAAAATGCGATCGAAGGATTCTTTTGCGAATTCGCCCGTCGGCGCGTTCCAATCCTGCGCTGCAATCTGCGCGCAAGTGACTCCGAGCGTTTCCAGATTTGATCGCAGAATCGCCAGGCGCCGCGCATCACGATCGCAAGCAACCAAGCGTCCGCGATTTTGCATTAGTTCTGCGAGGAGCGCGCTCTTCCCGCCGGGCGCGGCGCAGGCATCGAGAATGGTTTCACCCGGCTGCGGATCGAGCAACTCACAGGCGAGACTGGTGCTCGGATCTTGAATGTAACAATGGCCGTGGGTGAGCGCGTCGGATGGAATATCCGCGACGCGGACGAAGTTGTCTTTGCCATCGATCGTTTCGTTCTTTTCGTAGCGCGACAGAAAATCAGGCGTGGAAATTTTCAGGCGATTGATCCGCGCATACATCGGCGCGGGCTGATTGTTCCATTGGCAAAGCGCGATGGCGGCTTCGTGCCCGAAGTTTTCTATCCAGCGATCGATGAGGAACTGCGGATGCGAGAGTTGCACAGGTAAGGGCGCGACGGCGGCGGATTTTTCCAGCTGATCGAAGTTGCGCAGCGCGTTGCGAAGAACGCCGTTGATGAGCGCGCGATTCTTTTTTCCGGCGAGTTCGACCGTTTCGAAAACGGCGGCGTGACCCGGCGTGCGTAAACAAAAGAGTTGATAGAATCCGAGACGCAACAAATCCCGAGAAACATGATCGAGCGCGCCGGAGCGCAGTTGATCGATCCAGAAATCTAGCAGCGTGAGGTGGCGCAGGACGCCGTAGAAAAGTTCGGTGGCGAAGCCGCGATCCGATTCGCCTAACGAGTTATCGCGCAGCAATTGCTGAATGACCGCGTCGGCAAATTGCCGGCCATTTCGCCAGCGTAACAAGGCTTCGAGCGCGACGCCGCGAGCGGACGGAAGCGCCATGATGCGCGCTGGCCTAACGAGTCGCGGTCCGATCGCGGCCGATGGAATGGTAATTGAAACCGAGCGTGGCCATCGTTTTCGGATCGAACAAATTGCGCCCGTCGAAGACGATCGGCGTGGCCATTTTTTCTTTGACCGCTGCGAGATCGACGTTGGCAAACTCGGACCATTCCGTCGCAACGATCAGGGCTTCCGCGTCTTCCACGGCCGCGAGCGGCGAATCGACAAACGTAGCCCCGGAAATTTCTTTCACTTCGCGCGCACGTTCCATTCCCTTCGGATCGTAAGCGGTCACGTGCGCGCCTTCGCGCAACATATCCGCGACTAAATCGATCGCGACCGATGAGCGAATGTCGTCCGTGTCGGGTTTGAAGGTCAGTCCCCAAACAGCGATTTTCTTCTCGCGCAAAACCCAAAGTGTTTCGCGGATAGAAGTGAGAAAACGATCTTTCTGCGAGGCATTGATCCGCTGCACTTCTTTCAGCAAGTGGAACGGAACGCCGAGTTGCTCGCTGATTTTAATGAAGGCGGCGATGTCTTTCGGAAAACAGGAGCCGCCGTAGCCGATGCCGGCATTCAGGAAATTTCGGCCGATGCGACGGTCCATGCCGATGCCGTCCGCAACTTTTTCGACATCGGCGCCGCTCGCTTCGCAGATGGCGGATACGGCGTTGATGTAGGAAATCTTGAGCGCGAGAAATGAATTGGCCGCGTGCTTGATCAGTTCCGCGCTGTTGATGTCGGTCACGAGAATCGGCGCCATGAAGGGCTCGTAAATTTTCTTCATCAGGTCGATGGCCTGTTCGCTTTGCGCGCCGATGACGATGCGATCCGGCTTCATCAAATCAGCCACGGCGCAGCCTTCGCGGAGGAATTCCGGATTGCTTACGACATCGAATTGCGCGCCGTGCCGGTTGTAGCGCTTGATCGATTCCGCGACTTTCTCGCCGGTCTTCACCGGCACGGTGCTCTTGTCGACGATCACGCGATAACTCGTTAGGACGCCGGCGATCTCACGCGCGACTTTTTCGATGAAGCTTAAATCAACCTGCCCATCGAGCTGTTGCGGCGTGGGCACGGCGATGAAGACGACCTGCGAATTATCGACGCCGTCTTTGATGCTGCCGGTGAAACGCAAGCGCTGCGCGGCGACGTTGCGGTGAATGACTTCTTCGAGTCCCGGTTCGTAGATTGGCACTTTGCCGGCTTGAAGCGCTTCTACTTTGCGCGGGTCGTTATCGACGCAAATGACGTTATGGCCGACGTCGGCGAAACACGCGCCAGTAACTAGACCGACATATCCGGAGCCAATGATCGAAAGATCCATGCGAAGAAAATAAAAGCCGCGGATCAACCGCAGCTAGCGAAGGAACAGGGAAACGAGGTGATTGCAAATAGGCCCGGTCGTTTTATTGCGCACCAGTTGGCTCGCCCTGGCCCGAGGGATCGTAGTTAAAATCAAAACTGAATTTTGGCAGGGCCTTGAGTGTAAAACTCAGGATGAGGCCGTATTCTTTCACGCCGCCGTTATTCCGAATGATCGCGCCGAGCGATCCAACCCAACTCGTTAGGTCGCGATAAACCGAGTAACGTTGTTCCTCAAAGAAACCGGTCGCGCCTTCGTAGCGATCGTAGGCGCCGATGCCCCAGTTCTCATTCACGCGATAGTAACCGCCGAAAGTGTAGAGGCTGCTGTCGTCGAAAAAAGGAGCGTCGCGCAAATAGCGATGACCGAGCGTGAGCTGAAGGCTGGCGATCGGTTGCAGATGGATGTCGGTGTTAATTTCGGTAAAGCCGTTCGCGAGCAAGGGAAGCTGCGAAGAAATGGAGAGCCAGGCCCAGGGCAAGGGCACGAAGCGCAACTTGTTAAAGACGTTGGAAAATGAGCTGCGGTCGTAGGGGTTATCGATGTTCACGTCGAAGTAAGTTTCGAGCTCGAGCCAGTTGATCGTGGAATCGTCGCGGCGCGTCTGAAGTCGGTTGCGCACGCCGACGCGCGCGATCGTCCAGTTGTCGATTGAATCGATCGAGGTGAATTGCGGGAAGTCGATCGGACGCAATTGCGTGGACGGCTGATAGCGATCGAACTGGAGGATTTCCGCGGGGTTGAGATTGTCGCCGGTGACGTAGGAAAAATTTACGAAGGGCTGAATGATGTGCCGCAAACCATCGAGGCCGAGCGCGCGAGATTGCGCGCTCTCCCAGGCGCGCGAAACCTTGAAGGAAGCTTCCACACCGGTGTTAACGATCGTGCGGAGACGATCGCCGCCGGGCAGCAACGGCGTGGCCGCGCTCGGCGGATCGATCAGGAAATCCGGAATGAGCGGATCGTTGCTTGGGACGTAAGGCACGTTCGCGAGGTCGCGCGACTCCGTGTAATAAGTCGCGCGAAAACCGACCCGCGGAACGACGGAAAGCCAGCCGAAGTAAGTGTTCGGATAAGTGAATTGATGGAAGCTATCGAAGCGCAGCGATTCGTAGTCTTGAAAAGGCGAATCGCTCGCGAAGGCGCGCCGCAAGCTGCCGAAACTCGTTTCGCCTTCGTAGAAAATCGGACTGCCCAGCACCTGCTGCCGCTTCACGTCGAGCGCGATCTCGGGCAGGCGCTCGGTCGTTTCGTAGAAATCGTTCATCTGAAAACGCGTGTAAGCCGTGAGCGTGTAGTTCGGATTTACCTTCGCGATCGAGACGACGTTATCGGGTTGTGGGTTGAGCCGGAATTCCGCCTGGAAGAAGTCCTGCAAAATAAACGGATCGCTTAAACGCGTGACGTTGATCGTGCCGGTGATGTTGTTCCCGAAGTCGGTGCGATCCGCGAGCGAGAGGCGAAAACGATCCGTTGGAATGGAGCCGCGCGGCAAAGAAGTTCGATTGAGAAATGGATTCTGATCGCGCAAAAAGTAGGTGCGTAATTTGGCTGCGCTTTTGTTTTTCTTCCCGTATTCGATCTCCGATTCGAACCCCAAGGCGATGCCGCGCCGGCCTCGCAAATCGAGGCGCACGGTCCCGCTAATATCTTTCGTAATGGGGAAAGTGACGCGTCCGAGAAGCGACGGCCCCCACGAGCTTAAGTAAGCGGGCGAGATGATGAAACTGAAGGTGTCATCGAGCGATTGGTAGAGATACGGCCAATAAAAAATCGGAACTTTGCCGATGTAAAACGTCACGTCGCGCATGATGACGCGATCGCCTTCGTAAACGCGGACGCGGCGCGCGCGCAAAGTGAAATCCGGCGTCGCGGAATCGTGCGTGGTGAAGGTGCCGTTGAGAATCAGCTTGGCGTTGTCGCCGATGGTGGAGATGTCTTTGCCGCCGAAGAGATACGGATAATTTGTTGTCCGCATCGTCTCGGCGGAAATTTGTTTGGTCTGCGTATTGTAGGTGCCGCTGTCGCCGACATAGAGCTCGGCCGGATGTTTCCCAAACGCGCCGCGATAAATGCGCACGTTCCCTTCGGCATGCACTTCGTGCGTCTCGGAGTTGTAAGTCGCGCGATCGCCATAAATGTCCGTATCGCCGACGTGGATGGCCACGTTATCGATCGCGGTGGCGAGGCCGTTATCGTAATTCGTGCCGCCGGTCGCGGTGATCTCGATCGGTTGTCCGCCGAGCGATTGGTTTTGCGATGTTTGCGCGAGAGCACTCCCCGCCGCGACGGCGAAAATCAGAAGGAGCAGCTTAGGCATTCTGGAGCGCGAAGTTACTTCCGAGGTCAGGCGTTGCAAAGGGCAAATGGGTCGAGCCGCCCCAGCGCGGAGTGCATTTACACCAGCGTCATGCGGAGGCCCGCGACTTGTTGATTCAACCCGCAACTCGAGACGATGACGCGAGCTATTTCGCGATTTTCCTGAGCGGGAAGACGCTGGCTGCGCAGCGCCTCTGCCGCGCAAATGACCTGCCAGATCGCGCTCGCGCCGACGCTTTCGCCTAACGAGACCTTCGGCGAATAGACGGCGGCGCGCGGACAGCGTTGCTCGATGGTTTTGCGTTCGGCTTTGTCAATGAAGGTGCCGTTGGCACTGGCGATCACGAGGTCTGCATTTGCCGCGCCGAGACGTTGGAAGATCAGATCAAGGCAATTTGCGGCTTCGGTTTGCCGTCGGAAATTACATCCCGCGTCGATCTTTTCGAGTGCGATGGAACTGCTGCGATCGAGCAACACTGCGCCTGCGCCTTCGCTCAAAATCATCCCGCGCGCCGGCGTTTGAAACAGCTCGATCGGCGGCGCGTTTCGCAGCAAACGCCATCGCCGATAAGCATCGCAGACTAACCAGTCGGCCTCTTCCGCGCCGACCACCAGGCAGCGATCGAGCGCGGGATTTTGCATCAAATCTTCCGCCATTTTCAGCGCGAGGAGACCGACCGCGCCATCGCCAACCAGGGTGTAACTTGCGCCGGCAATTCCGAGAATGGCCGCGAGATGACTGGCCGGCGCATTAAAAACGGTTTCGGGAAAGAGCAGCGGGCTGGCCGCTTGCGCGCCGGCTTCAACCACGTCGTGATAGAAACGCTTTGTGTAAACGACGCCGCCATTGGAGATGGCGAAAATGATCGCGGTTCGTCCCGCGCTGGCGGGTTCGAGATGCACTTTTGCGTCGTCCAAAGCGGCGAGACCAGCGACCACCGCGAAGCGCGAGATGGCGCTGGAGCGACGCAACCGCGCATGCGCAGGTGCATTCGCGAGCGCTTCCGCCGGCACGCGAAAGACGGGATAGGAACGGTCGCTCGATGGATTGGTAATTTTTTCGGCGCGCGCTTCGTCGCCGCGCAACAAGCGATCCCAAACTTCCGGAACACCGCTCCCGAGCGGCGTAACCCAGCCCATCCCGCCGATGCGCAAACTCATGCGCTGGAGCCGGCGCGCCCTCGCGCCGGATGCGGAAGTTTTGAACCGCGCGAAGAATCCGGTCCAAGGGCGGACCGGTTCCAGCGTTTGTCGGGCTTATCCATGTCGAAGAATGAGCGAGGCGTTCGTCCCGCCGAAGCCGAAGGAATTCGAAAGCACGGTGCGAATTTTTGCGGGCCGCGCCGCGTTGCCCACGATCTCGAGATGCAACGCGGGATCGGATTCGCGGAAGTTGATATTGGGCGGAAGCAATTGTTCGCGTAGCGCGAGCAAGCTGATCACCGCTTCGATCGCGCCGGCCGCGCCTAACGAGTGGCCCATCATGCTCTTGGTCGAGCTGACCGGGACGGCGCCGAAAAGTTCGGCGATCGCTTTGCCTTCAGCCGCGTCGTTGAAAGGCGTCGAGGTGCCGTGCGCATTGATGTAATCGATCGCGTCCGGCGATAATCCCGCGCGCTCGAGTGCTTGCTGCATGGCCTGGCGCGCACCACTGCCCGATGGGTTCGGTTGCGTCAGATGATGATTGTCGGTCGAGAGTCCGTAGCCGACCACTTCGCCGAGAATTTGCGCGCCGCGTGCTTCCGCGAGTTCAAAATTCTCCAGCGCCAAAATGGCCGCGCCTTCGCCGAGAACGAGACCGCTCCGGCCGGTATCGAACGGCCGGCACTTCTCCGGCGTGGAGGCTTGCAGCGAATCAAAACCAACGAAGACCAACTCGGAAAGTGCGTCGTAACCGCCGGTCAGCACGCGTTGATAACGGCCGGAAGCAACACATTCGAAAGCGTGCCCGATCGCGTTCGTCCCCGAAGCGCAAGCATTCGCGATCACCTGACAAGGCGCGGAAATGCCGAACATTTCCTGCGCGTCGACGATCGCTTTTTGCGGCGTGTAATTCGCGATCAAGGAAGGCGCGCGACGCAAAGGTCCGCTGCGCTGGAGTGAGCGATAATATTCTTCGCCGAAAGTCATGCCCCCGCTGGTTGTGCCGACGACGGTCAGCTCGGGTTTGAAATCCGGAGTTTGCGCCATCACTTCTTCGAGCGCGACGAGGGTCATTTGCGCAGCGCGATGCAGACGACGCGCGCGGCGATGGCGCGGCAGTTTTTCCTGCAAGCGCGCATCGGAAATTTGTCCCGCCGTCTGGCAACGGCATTGCTCGACGGAGAAAAGCGCGACCGGCGTCACGCAATCGCGCGCCTCGCGTAAAGCCTCGGCGGTTTCGTTTAATCCGAAGCCCAGAGGGCTGACAATCCCGGCCGCAACGACAGCCACACGCGCCCGCGGAAGCTCGGTGCTTTCCGGTTTTAAAATTTTCATTTTACGGGGCTTGACAGCGTGGGATTTCCATTTGCTTTCGCCGGTTAGAAGCCTTAATGATCGGCCGAAAAGAAAACGAAAGCTCGGGAAGTTGGTGGATTGTCAGTTGAGTTTATCAGTGGCGATTTGAAATCCGATGAGCGGGAACAAAGACCGAAGCAGCGTTTTCCACAGTAAACTCAGATGGGAACTAAATTATACGTAGGGAATCTTTCCTTCAATACGACCGAAACCGATCTTCAGGATCTTTTCGCGCAAGCGGGCCCGGTGCAGGAGGTCACGCTCATGCAGGACAAATTTACCGGTAAGTCGCGCGGCTTTGCGTTCGTGACAATGACTTCCGAACAGGATGCGCAGAAAGCGATCACCGAATTCAATGGCAAGACGGTCGAAGGCCGGCCCTTGACCGTGAACGAAGCGCGCCCGCGTGAAGCTCGTCCGCCTGGTGGCGGCGGCGGTTACGGCGGTGGCGGTGGCGGACGTGGCGGT
>CAXSCV010000048.1:0-23758 GCA_964235895.1 uncultured Chthoniobacterales bacterium | reverse complement strand
CCACCCGTTCCCATTCCGAACACGGAAGTGAAACGCTGCAGCCCCGATGGTAGTGCGACGAAAGGTTGTGCGAGAGTAGGACGTCGCCAGAACCCAGCACTTTGGAAACAAAGTGCTGGGTTTTTTTCGTACCGGAGCCTCATCTGAGCTTCTTATAACGGTAATTATCTTTCACGCTGTTCCAGAAAGCGCCGGCGGATTTGGCTGCGAGCAAAGTGTCGACTACGAGTGGCGGCACATTGAAATAACGATACCTATCGCTATCGCGAAATAGTACTTCGAGCGTGTGCTTCTTCGAGTCATAAATAATTTCTGCAATCGCAGAGGAACCGAGCTCAACACGTTTCTTCATTCAAGAAATCGGCGGTAGGAGCGAAGAAGTTTGAACGGCGGTGAAGATTGCGTTAGACAAACAGAGGCCCCAAACAAGGATACTCTTTATGTTAACCAACCAAAAAGTGATCGATGCGATAAACGAACAAATTGGTTATGAATTCAGCGCTTCGATGCAGTATTACGCTATCGCTGCGCATTTTGCCGAAGAGGCGCTGCCGCAATTGTCACAGCATTTTTTCAAGCAGGCGGAAGAAGAAAGGGGCCACGCGCTTCGCTTCCTCAAATACGTCGTGGATGTCGGCGGACGCGTAATTCTCCCTGCGCTGGCGGCCCCGAAAGGAGAATTTGGCAACGCGGAGGCGGCCATCCAGCTTTCCTACGATCAAGAGGTTCACGTAACACAGCAGATCAATGGGCTGGTAGAGCTGGCGCGAAAGGAGAATGACTATCACAATTAATTTCCTGCAGTGGTTCCTGGCTGAACAACTCGAAGAAGTTTCTTCCATGGATAATCTGCTAAAGATGGTGCAGCGAGCCGGAGCTAATCTGCTTCAAGCGGATGAATATCTGGCGCGCGTCGGCGTTAAGACCATGCCCGACCCGAAGCACTCATAGCCGGCCAGACAAGGCCTGAAGGTGGCCCGGCTCCGATTCGTAATATGATGAAAACTAAAGCATTCAGTTTAGCGGCATTTGTTATTCTCTCACTTAGCGGCCTGAGTTTTGCCGGCCCGACCAAGACTTATCAGGTGACAGGTCCGATTCTGGAAATGAACGACCAGATGGTCGCGGTGCAAAAGGGCAAAGATCGCTGGGAAATCGCCCGGGACGCCAGCACGAAGGCTCCTAGCGAAGCGAAAGTAGGCGATAAGGTTACGATCACTTATACAATGACCGCGACCGAGATCGAAGCAAAACCGATGAAGGCGGCAAAATCGGCTAAGAACGCAGCTTCCTCTCCGGACGCGAGCCCGGCGAAGAAATAATTCGGGCGGGGTAAGAGCGGCCGTTAGGAACGGCCGCGTTTTCCTCCGAACAAACCGCCCAGAACGCCGCGAATGAGTTGCCGGCCAAGCTGACTACTGGCGGCGCGCATCGCGCTTTCTGCCATCCTCGTTGCCACTGAATCGTGTAGACCACCCCGCGGCCCGATGGTTGGTTGAAAAATCGACCCGACCTTTTCGATAATGGAAGGCTGAGTTGTCGGCGCTGAAGTCGCGGCAGACTGCCCGGCGGTCGAGTTGACCGCGGCCGTTTGTGCGGCGCGCGCTTGCAGCTTTTCGTAGGCCGACTCGCGATCGATCGCCTTCTCGTAATGACCAGCGACGCTCGACGAGCTGATAATTTGCTGTCGTTGTTCCAGAGTGATCGCCCCAATTTGACTGCGCGGCGGGACAATCTTCGCACGTTCGACCACAGCCGGTTTTCCATCTTCATCCAACATCGAGACGAGCGCTTCGCCCACGCCCAGTTCAGTTAGAACCGCCTCGACCTTCAGCTTCGGATTTTGCCGGAACGTTTGCGCAGCGGCCTGCACCGCTTTCTGATCGCGCGGCGTAAAAGCGCGCAAGGCATGCTGAACGCGATTGCCGAGTTGACCGAGCACGACATCCGGAATGTCGAGCGGGTTTTGACTCACGAAATAAACGCCCACCCCTTTCGAACGAATTAGCCTAACGACTTGTTCGATCTTCTGTTCCAGCGCCTTTTCGATGTCGGCGAAAAGCAGATGCGCCTCGTCGAAAAAGAAAACGAGCTTCGGTTTCTCCGGATCGCCTACTTCAGGCAGGCGTTCGAATAATTCCGAAAGCAACCAGAGCAAAAAAGTCGCATACACCTTCGGCGATTGCTGCATGAGCTTCTCCGCCGCCAGAATATTGACCACACCTTTTCCATTTTCAGTCTGGATTAGGTCATCCAAATCCAGCGCCGGCTCGGCGAAAAACTTCTCGGCGCCTTGCGTTTCAAGCACGAGCAAATTGCGCTGGATCGCACCCGCGCTCGCGGTCGAGACATTGCCGTAGCGTGTCTTAAACTGGTCCGCGTTGTCAGCCACATATTGCAGCATTGCGCGCAGATCCTTCAGGTCGAGCAGGAGCATTCCGTTCTCATCCGCGATCTTGAAAACCATGTTGAGCACGCCTTCCTGCGTGTCGTTCAGGTCTAACAAGCGGCTCAATAGCAGCGGTCCCATTTCTGAAATGGTCGCACGCACCGGATGCCCGTTTTCGCCGAAGACATCCCAGAAGACGACGGGCGAAGCCTCGCCTTTAAAGTCGGTGATACCTAGCTCTTTCACCCGCTCGAGCACCTTCGGATTGTTCCCGCCGACCTGGCTGATTCCCGCGAGATCGCCTTTCACGTCGGCCATGAAAACAGGAATGCCGCGCGCGCTGAAACTTTCCGCGAGCGTTTGCAGCGTCACCGTCTTTCCGGTGCCGGTCGCGCCGGCGATAAGACCGTGCCGATTAGCCATCTTCGGAAGCAGGAAGATTGGCGTTTTGTCCGCTTGCGCGACGAGGATGGGATCATTCATGGGAGGGGCCGCCTATGTTTTCGGCGAGGAATAGTTCTTGTCCGAGGGCGCGGGAAGCAAGAGCATTCGCCCACTCCAAATGTTTTTCGCTGCTCTCTTTTCCGTTCTCTTCGTCGTTGTCGGCGGGATTTATTTTCTTTCGAATCGAAAACAAAATCGCGCTCCCGGATTACGTCACGCCATGGCGATTATCGCCGTGTTGATCGTGCTCGTCCTCTTCTGGATTTACCGATCGCGCGCCGGCGGCTAATTGGCGGCCACCGTTTCCGCGCTCGCTTCCGCGGGCATCACGTCGACTGGCGCCGCTTCGATCGCCGTGATCTCGAATGTGCCCGAGCCCTGCTCGGTATTGAGATTCACCTTCTCTCCCACTTTCCGACCGAGCAGCGCCTGGCCGATCGCGGTCTGGTAGGAAATAATTTGCCGATCGGGATCGCCATCCCACGCGCCGAGCAACGTGTAAGTTTCCTCATTGTCCGCGCTGGAATCGCGCAGCCTAACGACCGTGCCGATGGAAACCTGCGAAGTGTCCGGGTTTTCGAAACTCGTCCCGCGCGCCTGGTGCAGAGCCGCTTCCAACTCGGATTTTCGGCGCATCAGCACCGCCTGCATTTCCTTCGCCGCCTTGAATTCAAAATTCTCGCGCAGATCGCCGTAGGAACGCGCCACCCCGATTTCCTTGCTGTTCTCGGGAATCTTTTTGTTCACCAGTTCCTCGAATTCCGCTTTGCGTTTATCGAGGCTGCTCCAGGAAACAATGAGCGACTCGGTCTTCTCTTCCTTTTGTTCGCCGGTGATGACGTTTTCGAGTTGCGGATACAACTTGATGATGCGCGCTAGAAGCGAGCGTTTGGTTAATTCATCAAAGACCGGCGTGAGCATGAGCCGCCGCATCGCGTCGCGCGCCGTGCTCGTTTCTACGCCGGTGAACATATCGGAAATCAGTTCCCGATCCTCGAGCAACAAATCGCGCAACCGGCTGCCGCGGCTGTTTTCGTTATGCTGATCGCGCTCGAGCGCGGAGAGAATCGCGCCTAACAAGTCTGGCGTGATCAGATCCTGCCACTCGCCGGCGCGCTCTTTGCAGAGCCAATAAAGCATTTCGCTGGTGGCCGAATGTTCGCGGATGGCGCGCTGAAAATAGGCGCGCAAATCTCCCTGCTGACCAGCGTCGACAAAGACGCGCGGAATTTGCCCGACCCCGCGCGCATGATTCGATTGCATTAACTTCAACGCGCGCGGTCCCCAATCCGCTCCGAAGGCCGCGGGCAAAGCTTGCAACACCCGCTTCTCCTTGGCCGACGGAAGCTTCGGCAAAATCACCACCAGTTTTCCATCCTCTTCCGCGATGATTTTGTTGAGCGTCAGCTCTGCGTCGTTGCTTTTCAATTCTGACGAGCCCTTCAGCAAATCGTCGCGCGCCATCACCAGCTCGATCGTAAAAGCCGGATTGAAACGCTGATTGCGCACGGCCGCTTCCTCGATCGCATCGACCAGCGGTTGAAGTTGCCCGGCCGGATCGCTGAACTCGCTTTGCAGTTTTATGATTTGATCGAGCGCCGCGGTTTGGTCTTTCGGTTGTCGCGCATTATTGAAAGCCGCGACCAACTCATCCGCGCGCGCCACTTTCTCCGCGCGCAATTGAATCGGCTCCGTCTTCTTGGCCGGGATGTGGAAATAGCCTTCCTTCTTCAGCACCTTCGTGGTCGAGGTCCACCAGCGTTTCCATTCCGCCTCTGTGAACAAATCGCCGATCATCATCTGGCTAATTTGCGTGACCGTGGCCGAGCCGCCGGCGCTTTCGAGAATGTTGCGCACGACCGCGGCGGGATCCTTTTTCATCTGCTCTTTGACCCCGGCAAGATCGGTCGCTTTACGCGCGAGAAAATGTTCCGGCGGAATCGGCGTCAGATTATCCGCAGCGTAAACCAGCTGCATCGGATGCCCCTTTTTGCCCTGGAAATCGATCAGGATCTGATTGAGCAGAAGATTCCAATCCGCGACGCGCCCGAATCCCCAACTTTTGTGCAGGCAAAAGGTGCCGGGCTTTAATTTTTCCAGTTGATCAGCGGCTTTGGCGGTGAGCTTTCCGGCTTCGGTGAGTTTCTCCAGTTCTGCGTCCATCTAGGATGGAACACGCTACGGGGAACGCTTCACTTGGCGAGAGAAAACTCGAATCGGCGGGTCTCGGCGCTCTCCCGCCGGCTCGTTATAAATCGTTCGCGCCCATTGTTTTCTCATCAATCCCCGGCAGCAAAATCTCCGGCAAACGACTGAGCTCGATCGTGATCCGCGACCAGCATTTCGCCGTTCCTTGCACAGCTTCGAGACGAAAGGCGCGCGCAATTTTCCCGGATTTTCCTTCCATGAAATCGGCCAGGTCATCCTGCGTTTCCAAGATCGGCTGCACCAGAAATCCCGCTTCCGCGATCGAGGGCACGAGGCGACCCGTGTGCGATTTTCCGGCGTCGTCGATCAAGACCAGATTCACCACCGGCGGTTGGACGAGCAGCGCACGCAAGCGGCCGTAAAGACTCGGCCTGAAGGTCGTCCGCAACTCCACCGCGCAGGACGTATCGTTAGGCAACGGGATTGTTTCGCCAAAAGAAATACCGCGCGCGTCGATTTTTTTCCGCGCAATTTCGCCCACGGGTTGAACTGCGCGCCGGCGCAAGAGCAGGTAATCGTCTTCCCGTCGATCGACCGCATAACGCCGCAATAATTCCAGGAGCGCGAGCGAATCTTCCTGCGGTGGATATCGCCCGTCGATCGATTGCAACCGCGCGAAAACGAAGCGCGGCGCAGCCGGCGATTCATAGAAGCGCTGATTTTTTTGCAACAGCCAACCATCGGTCGCGCTGTAACCCTGGAAGATCGGTCGCGGCCGATAATTCAAGCGCGCGCGCAACAATTCGTCCTGATCGAAATTGAAAACGTCGATCGTTTCCCGGCCGACTCTTTCCGCCAAATTTGCGCGCGCGTAACCGTTGCGATCCCGCGTTTCGGCCTTCGCGAAGAGCTTTGCGCGTCGATGCGGTTTAAAGACGTCGACATAATTTTGCGCGAGACGCTCGGCCACATGCGTCGGCCCGAGCTCGATTAAATCAGGCCGGCCGGCCCACAAACCGGCCAGAGAAAGAATCGGCGCGAGATATAAAAGACGAGTCGCGCGTCGATGTTGAAAACTACCGGCGAAGGCTGTGACCAGAATCAGCGCCGTCGAGAAAAAATCGATGAGATGCCCTTCATCGGCGCGCGTGAAACCGTGCTTCCAGGTCAGATACCAAACGATCGCGAAGAAGAAAGCGCGCATTTTTTCGTTCGCGTCGCCTTTGAAAATGAGGACGGCCGAAACCAGCAGGACGAGCGCGCAAAGCAGAAGCGCAATCGTCCAACTCATTGCGCTTAATTCATTCAGCGACATCGCCGCGAGATAACTCGAGGCGATGTGCCAACTGCTCTGCACGTAAGCCGGAAAATCGAGCACCGATTGACCCGCTAGCGTCCATAGAAAAAGCAGCGCGCCGAGAAATGCCGCGGGAATTGCGACCGCGCCGCGTCGATCGTCCCGACGCAAGCGATCGAAAACACTGAGCGCGACGGCCAGCGTCGCAGTCAGAGCGAGATTGAATTTCACCAGCGAAACGAACGCCATCCAGATCAGGGCGAGGGCGATTTTCCAACGCGCGCTCTTCTCCGGCAGGACCCAGGCGAGTGCGAGAATCGGTATGCAGGCTGCTACCGCAACATCGGGCATGGTCACGGCCGCGAAGGCCACGCCGAGATAAAAAATCCCAAATCGAATCGGCGAAAACGATGCACCCACTGCCACCAGCGTTCCGGCCAGCGCCAGTTTCCCAAGGCATTCCCACAGAACGCGGCCGAGCGACGCGCCGCCCATGACCACACCCGAAGTCAGGAAGCCAAGCGGGCCCGCGGTGAAAATAATTTCACGGCCGAAACGAAAGCCCTGTTCATGAAAATAGGAGAGCGCCATGTGCCACGAGGCATCGAGATCGTGACGCGGCGGGCCGGGAAATCGCACCAGGATGAGCGCGAGCGGAAAGCTCAGCGCCAGGAAAAAAAAGACGCGGCGCCATGAGCAAGGCGCGCGCAGAGTCGCGGCATTCGGCAGCATCGGGGGAGCTGCGAGCGTAAGCCGCTTCGCTTATTTCACGACAACAAATTCGCGCGCGAAGATCGCAAATCCGATTGCCACCTCCGACCGCGCATGAAACCGTTCTCGCTCGTGCCACTCTGGTTCTGGATTGCCTTCCATCTCGGAGTGTTCGCGGTGCTTGCGGTCGATCTCATCGGCTTCAATCGCAAGGCGCACGTCGTCACCATTAAAGAAGCCTCTATCTGGAGCGTGGTTTGGGTCGCGCTCTCGCTCGGATTCAATCTGCTCGTCTGGAATCTGAAAGGCGCGGAAGCCGCAGTCGATTTCTTTACCGGCTACGTCATCGAATACTCGCTCAGCGTCGATAACATTTTCGTCTTCGTCCTCATCTTCACCTACTTCCAGGTCCGCCGAAAATATCAGCATCGCGTCCTCGTTTGGGGCATCATCGGCGCGCTCATCATGCGCGGTTTAATGATCTGGCTCGGCGTCGCGCTGGTCGATCGCTTCCATTGGATCCTCTACATCTTCGGCGCGTTCCTCCTTGTTACCGGCGCGCGCATGTTGACCAGCCACGGCGAAGAAATCGATCTCGAGAGCAATTTCGTTTTGCGCCTCTGCCGCCGTTGGACGCGCGTCACTCCGGAATATCACGAGCAGAAATTCATCGTGAAAAAGAACGGCCTTTGGATGCTCACCCCGCTCGCGCTCGTCCTCATCGTCATCGACATCATGGACCTCATCTTCGCGGTCGATTCCATCCCGGCCGTCTTCGCCATCACGCAGGATGAATTCATCATCTACACCTCCAACATCTGCGCCATTCTCGGCCTGCGCTCGCTCTACTTCGTCCTCGCGCACGTCATCGATCGTTTCATTTATTTGAAAACCGGCCTCGCACTCGTTCTTGGTTTCGTTGGTTTCAAAATGATTTGCGCGCGCTTTCTCCACATCCCGAATTGGGCCTCGCTCGCCGTCATCATCACCACTCTCGCGATCACTATTTTTCTTTCCATGCGCGCCACTCGCGGCAAAACCGCCAAGCCGGGCAGCGATTGAAATCTTGCCTCGCCCGCGCAAGCCGGTTAGCACTCGGAACGTCATGAGAACATTGCTCGCGCTCGCATTGCTCATCACCTTCGCCGGCCTCAGCCTCGCCGATATTCAGGACCCGCCCTCGAACGACCAGGGCCCGACCCGCAAACTCGGCCGCGGCATCTCGAACTTACTCTTCGGCTGGTCCGAACTGCCCGACACCATCGGCAAAATAAATTCGCACGAAGGAAATTCCGCAGCCGCCGGTTACGGCGTCGTGCGCGGAGTCGGCCGCAGCGTCTTGCGCATCCAAGCCGGCGTCTTCGAGATATTCACCTTCCCTTTGCCGCTCGTCCGCGGCAGTTATCAACCATTGCTCGAGAGCGACACCCACTTCATCCATTCCGGCTACAAAGAATTTCCGCCGGAACTGGGGAACGATTCGAAATATCCCTACGTGCGGCACTACTAGAATGCCGTAGCGTCGGCTGCCATGCGCGCAGTCGAGCTTCAGATCGCCGACATCGCATTCGGCGGTAAAGGCGTCGGCCGTCACGAAGGCAAAGCCGTCTTCGTTCCCTTCACCATCGAGGGCGAGCGCGTCGCCGCGCGGATCGTGCGCGAGAAAAAGCAATTCGCCGAAGCGGAACTCGAGCGCGTCCTCCAGCCCGTCGCGGAACGCGTCGAGCCGCCCTGTCCATATTTTGGAATCTGCGGCGGCTGCAGTTACCAGCACATCGACTACGCGCAGCAGCTTGCGATCAAAACCAAACAGGTCGAGCAAGCCTTGCGGCGGATCGCGCGCATGGAAAATCCGCCGCTGCGTCCGATCGTCCCCTCGCCCAAAGCCTACGAATATCGCAACCGCATTACCGTGCACGCCGAGGAAGGCGTCGTCGGTTACTATCGGCGCGACGCGCACCGCCTTCTCGACATCGAGCGCTGCCCGATCGCGCAGCCGGAAGTGAATCGCGCGCTGGCCGAGTTGCGCGCGCGCCGGCCGCGCGATGGACATTATTCCCTGCGCGCGCATTCCGGTCCGCGCGTTTTCGCGCAGACGAACGACGAGGTTGCGGAAGCGCTCGCGCGTCTAGTCGAGGAAACGCTCCCGGCCGGTCACGACTTATTGCTCGATGCCTATTGCGGGGCCGGCTTTTTCGCAAAACGCCTAACGAATCAATTCGCGCGCGTTCTCGGTTTGGAATGGGATCGCCACGCCGTCGCCGCCGCGCAGGAAAAAGCCGCGCCTAACGAGAGCTATCTGGCCGGTGATGTGGAAACGGAATTGCCCCAACAACTGCGCGCGGCCAACGCCCGCGCGACTTCCGTGATTGTCGATCCGCCCGCCACTGGCCTCGGCTCCGCCGCGCGCCGCGCCCTCAAGGAACACGCGCCCGCCACGCTCATTTACGTTTCCTGCAATCCGCCCACCCTCGCGCGCGATCTCCGCGAACTGAGCGAGCGATTCACTATCGAGTCCGTCTCCCCGCTCGACATGTTCCCGCAAACCGCCGAGATCGAGTGTCTGGCCCATCTGCGCGCACGATAAAATTTGAAGTAAAATCTTCTTCAGTCCCTGTGAAAGCCGCTTCCGCTTCGGGAAAACTCGGTTAAGTCCGGCGCAGACTCCCCTAAGTCGGACGCCGAATTAACCAATCACACGTCCGAGTTGACTAAGTCGCCCGTCGGCCTGCCTAAGTTCATCGGCGACTTAACCAAATTCGCCGTCGACTTTCCCAATTTCCTCGCCCCTTTGGTTAAATCCTTGCCGACTCCACTAATTCTCGCGCGGACTTAACCAAATCCAGCACGCACTTCACTAAATTCCACGCTGAGTTCGCCAAGTTTCTCCCCAACTTAACCAAGTCCGCGTCTGACTTTGCCAAGTTTCTACCTCGTACCCGAGGAGGTTTTGGCAGCAGCAAGCGTGTTGTTGATTCACTCTCCGGCGTCGTCCGGCCCTGCATCGCCGACGGCGGCGGCCGCTGCGAAATATCTTGCCAGAATCCACCGGCCCCGCAGACATTCCCGCCAACAGATGGCTGATTTGATTGCCGCAAGCGGGCACAGACCACGGAATGTGGATTGGAAACGCGCGGCTGCGTTGCTCTACGGCGATTGGGGCACGAGCAAGGCTTACGTCATCGGTCTGGCTTTCGTCGCCGCCGGTTTTTCCTCGCTCGCGATCATTCTCGCGGTCTGCGCGGTCACCGGTTTGGTCGCGATCAACTACGCGATCATCTGCCGGTATTTCCCGGATGGCGGCGGCGTTTATTCCGCCGCGAAATCGCAGGGGCGCTTACTCGCAGTGATCGGCGCGCTTTTGCTGGTCGCGGATTTGACGGTCACCGCCGCGCTCAGCGGTTGGTCGTCGCTCAGCTATTTTCCGGTGGAAATTTTCTCGCGCCACATCGTGCTCTCGACCGCCGGCGTCATCCTGCTCCTCGGCGGCGTAAATTATTTCGGACCAAAACACAGCGGCACTCTCGCGGTCGTGCTCGCTCTTCCCACGGTCATCGTCGTGATCATTTTGATCGCGCTCAGCGCGCCGCATCTCACCCTCGCGCACCTCGAGCCGCCGCATGAAAGTTTCAGCACGCTTTGGGTGCAATTCGTCGGCGTCATCCTCGCGCTCAGCGGCGTGGAAGCGATCGCCAATCTCACCGGTGTGATGAAACTGGACCGCGGCTCGACCACGGAAAATCCCAAGGTCGGCCGGCAGGCGGCGAAGGCGATCTGGCCGGTCGCAGTCGAAGTCGTTTTCGGCACCGCCCTGCTTGGCTGGGGCATGCTTTCGCTGCCCAGCGTGCTGCAACACAATCTTGGCCTAACGAGTAAAGCGCAGGTCGTCGCGCTGCTCGATCAGCATAAGGAAGACATGCTCCGTTTCATGGCGGAACAATTCGCCGGCGCGACTTTCGGACCGGTCGTTGGCCATTTCTTCGGCGCGCTCGTCGGCATCGTTTTCTTCCTCTTGCTCCTGAGCGCGGCCAACACCGCGATCGTGGCCCTGATTGGTTTGATGTACATGATGGCGGGCGATCGCGAGATGCCACGCGCCTTCACCGCTCTCTCGAATTACGGCGTGCCGAAATTGCCGCTCGTCATCGCGGTTTCGTTGCCGATCATCGTGCTCCTGGTCGCCGCGGATTTCCAGGCGCTGGCCGGCCTCTACGCCATCGGCGTGGTCGGCGCGATCGTCCTCAATCTCGGCTCCTGCACTTTCAACAAAGCGCTGCCTTTAAAATGGTACGAGCGCACGCTTTTTGCGGTCACCTTTCTCATCCTGCTCGCGGTCGAGTTCACTCTCGCGCACGAAAAACACGACGCGCTTTTCTTTGTCATGTGTGTGCTGGTCATCGGGCTTGTCCTCCGTTCCTACACGCAAAAACGTTCCGGCCTAACGACCATGACCGTGACCAAACAAGTCGCGCAAATGGTCACGCCTAATCTCTTGGCGACCATGCAGCCGCGCCTCGATGAAGGGCAAAAAATCATGGTCGCAGCGCGCGGCATCACACCGGTTTTGCGTTTCGCGCTCGACGAAGCGCAACTGCGCAAAGCCGTTCTCTGCGTGCTCTACGTCAAGGAGATCGCGGTTTACTTCGCGGGTGCTCCCGCCACCGTCGGCCGCACCAAATGGCAGGATGATCCCGAAGCCACCGCGATCATGACGCTCATGTTGAAACTCGGCGAAGAACGGGGCGTGAACGTCCTGCCGGTCTACGCAGTCAGCGAAGACGCGGCCAATACCATCCTCGATTTATCCGCGACCATCGGCGCCGATTATTTGATGATCGGCGCATCGCAACGCAACCTGCTCGCGCATTTGCTTAACGGCAGCGTAGTCGCAAACGTGGCCGAACATTTGCCCGAGGACATCGAGCTAATCATCCACGGCTAACGAGTGGTTGCGCGAATTCGGCGCCGCCCTTTCCGCACTGAATCGTTGCGCCAGCTCGCGCCGGAGGCGAAGGTATTTCCCGTGGAAATCCATCGCCCTAACGAATCGTCCCCCAGTTCCTGATGGCAGATTTACCCGTCGCGCCCGGCGTTCATCGCCCTCGTAATGTTGATTGGAAACGCGCCGCTGCCCTGCTCTACGGCGACTGGGGCACGAGCAAAGCCTACGTCATCGGGCTCGCTTTCGTCGCGGCCGGATTCGCTTCCCTTTCGATCATCCTTGCGGTTTGCATCCTGACTGCGGTTGTCGCTTTCAACTACATCATCGTCTGCTCGCATTTTCCCGATGGCGGCGGTGTTTATTCCGCCGCGCGGCAACAGAGCCGTTTTCTCGCATCAACCGGCGCGCTGTTGCTGGTGGCGAATTTCATGGTCACGGCCGCGCTCAGCGGTTGGGCTGCGGTCAGTTATTTCGGCGTGCCGACAGCTTACGCGCCGATCACCACCATGGGCCTGGTTCTCGTGGTCGGTGCGATCAATTACTTCGGGCCGAAACACAGCGGCAGCGTTTCGCTTTGGCTGGCCATCCCCGCGGTGCTCGCGGTTTTGCTGATCATTGGATTGAGCGCGCCGCATCTCACGACCGTGCATCTCGAGCCGCGGCATCAGAATCTCGAGCACACCTGGGTTGCGTTCGTCGGCGTGATTCTCGCGCTCAGCGGCGTGGAAGCGGTGGCCAATCTCACCGGCGTGATGAAGACCGATGCGGATTCCACGCCCGAACATCCGAAGGTCACCGGCACCGCTACGAAAGCGATCGTGCCGGTGGCGATCGAAGTGGTTGTTGGGACGGCCTTGCTCGGGTGGGCGATGCTTTCGTTGCCAAAACATTTCGCGCCCCAACTCGACGCGCACAAAGAGGACATGCTCCGCTTCCTGGCCGAGCATTACGGCACGCTCGTCATCGGACCAGCCGCGGGCCAGATCTTCGGCATCGTCGTCGGCGTGGTCTTCGGCTTGTTACTTTTCAGCGCGGTCAACACCGCGGTCGTCGCGCTCATCGGCGTCATCTACATGATGGCGCAGGATGGCGAAATGCCGCGCCGGCTGGCGCGCCTGAACAGCCACGGCGTCCCGGTCATTCCACTTTCCATCGCCGTCGGGATTCCGATTTTCATCCTCGCGATCACCAAACAATTCGAGGGACTCGCGGGCCTTTACGCCATCGGTGTCGTCGGCGCGATCGCAGTCAATCTGGGCGCCTGCACCTTCAATAAACGTCTCGATCTGCGCTGGTACGAACGCGGCATCATGGGCGTCACATTTTTCATTCTGGCGGCCGTCGAGCTGACCATCGCCAAGACGAAACCGGAGGCGCTCTTCTTCGCGCTTTGCGTGCTCGGCGTCGGCTGGGCCCTGCGCGCTTACTCGCATAAAATTTCCGGATTAAAAACCGTCACGGTCAGTCGCGGCGTCGCGGCCATGGTCACGCCAAATCTCGGCGCGGCCTTGCAACCGCGCCTGGAGGAAGGCCAAAAAATCATGGTCGCCGCGCGTGGCATCACGCCGGTGCTCGGGTTCGCGATGGACGAAGCACAACTGCGCAAAGCCGTCCTTTGCGTCCTCTTCGTCAAAGAAATTTCCGTTTATTTCGCCGGCCCGCCGACCGCGCTCGGCCGGGTAAAATGGCAGGACGATCCCGAGGCCAACGCGATCATGTCGCTCATGTTGAAGATGGGCGCGGAGCGTGGGGTTTGCGTCTTGCCGATCTATGCGATCAGCGAAGATCCGGCCGCGACCATTCTCGATTTGTCGGCCACCATGGGCGCCGATTATCTGATGATCGGCGCGTCGCAACGGACCGGTCTGGCGCATCTTTTGCGCGGCAGCGTGGTCACGAGCGTCGCGCAAAATTTGCCGGACGAAATCCGGCTGCTCATTTTCGGCTAACGAGTGCTGAATCGTGCGCGCCAAGGTCTGGCGTGAGTCGTCATGCAGGCTAATTTGTCGTTCGCATGCACGACGCCGCTGCCGCTCACGACCTGACTTTTCTGCACGATCTCGCGATCGTCATGATCGTTGCCGGCCTGGTCACGATCGTCTTTCACCGGCTGAAACAGCCGGTCGTGCTCGGTTACATTTTAGCCGGCGTCATCATCGGTCCGCACACGCCGCCGTTTCCCTTGATCGAAAACGCGGGAACAATTCACACCCTCTCGCAGCTCGGCGTGATCTTTCTCATGTTCTCGTTAGGCCTCGAGTTCAGTTTGCGAAAACTGCGCGAAGTCGGCGCGACGGCATTCATCTCCGCCAGCCTGGCCATTCTGGTCATGTCGATCGCCGGCTACTCGTTAGGCCAGGCCTTCGGTTGGAACAACATGGACAGCGTTTTTCTCGGCGCGATTCTTTCGATTTCCTCGACCACTATCATAATCAAAGCGCTCGATGAGCTCGGCCTGAAAAAGGAAAATTTTGCCGAGCTCATCTTCGGCATCCTCATCGTCGAAGACATTCTCGCGATCGTCATGATCGCGCTCCTTTCCGGCTTCGCCACGACCGGTTCCTTCTCGCCGCGCGAGATCGGCCTCACCGTCGCCAAGCTCGCTTCTTTCCTCGGAATCCTGCTCGTCGCCGGCCTGATTCTCGTCCCGCGCCTGCTCAATTACGTCGCGCGTTTCAAGAGCCACGAAATGTTGCTCGTGACCGTGCTCGGGTTGTGCTTCGGCGTTTCGCTTCTGGCCGTGCAACTCGAATACAGTGTCGCACTCGGCGCCTTTCTTATCGGCGCGATCATCGCCGAAGCGCGCCAAATCGCGCGCATCGAAATCCTCATGGAGCCGGTCCGCGATATGTTTAGCGCGGTCTTTTTTGTTTCGATCGGTTTGTTGATCGATCCAGTTTTGCTCGCGCGTTACGCGTTGCCGATTTTCGTCATCACGCTTTTCGTCATCGTCGGCCAAATTCTTTCCTGCACTTTCGGCACTTTCGTCGCGGGACATGATCGGCGCGTTTCGTTGCGCGTCGGCATGGGTCTGGCGCAAATCGGCGAGTTCTCCTTCATCATCGCCGCGCTCGGATTAAGCCTCCGCGTCACGAGCGATTTTCTTTATCCGATCGCCGTGGCCGTTTCCGCCCTAACGACACTCACCGCACCGTACCTCATCAAAAATTCCGATCGCGTCGCGGCCTTTTTCGATCGCGCCGCGCCGCCATCGTTGAAGAACTGGCTCGACGTTTACACTCAATGGGTCGCGCGCTTGAGCGAAAGTGGCGGCAAAAATTTTGGGCTGAGCCTCGCGCGCAAATGGGGTTGGCAGATCGGTTTGAATCTCATTTTGATCATGGGAATTTTCATCGGCGCGGCTTCCCTGAAATCGCGCGGGCTGGCCTGGTGGCCGGAAATTCCGCGGGGGGAAGATGGCGTGAAAGCCGCACTCTGGCTCAGCGCGATGCTCCTGAGCCTGCCGCTGGTCATCGCGGTTTTTCGCAAATTGCGCGCGCTCTCCATGCTCCTTTCTGAAATCAGCGTGACGCGCTCTGCCGGCGGCGAGAACACCGCGGCCCTCCGCGCGGTCGTCGCGAACACCATCCTTGCGGCCGGCTCGCTCATTTTGCTTCTGATTATTTTGCTGCTCAGCTCCGCGATTTTGCCTTCGGGAAAATTGCTCCTCGTGCAACTTCTCATCGTCGCGGGCAGCGCCGTTTTATTGCGCCGCGCCTTCATTCGGCTTTATGCAAGAGGACAATTCGCCTTGCAGGAGACGCTCTCCGCACCGCCGCCGCCACGGCATCCGCCCACGCCGCGCGCCTTGTCGCCCATCCTGCATCACGCCGAATTAATCACCGTCGTCCTTTCGCGAAATACGGATGCGGTCGGCAAATTGATCGGCGAGTTGCGCCTGCGTTCGCGCACCGGAGCAAGCATCGTCGGCATTCAACGCGACGGCCTCAGCCTGGTGAATCCTGGCGCGGATGAAGAGTTGCGCGCGGCCGATGAAATTTTGCTGCTCGGCAGCGAAGAACATCTCGCTTCCGCGCGCCGACTTCTCGAGGAACCACAAATCGCCAGCGCTGCCCTCTCATCCTGAACTGCGCTTCAGGATGACCAATGACAACGGCCGCGCGCCTCTCTAACCTCGAAGTTCCCCGAACATGAATGCGCCGAAGGTTTTAGTTGCCGATCCGATTTCTCCCAGCGGTCTTGATGAACTCGCTCGCGATGGTGCACTCGAAGTTTCGCGGCAGACCGGATTATCGGAAGCGAAACTGGTCGAGATCATTCCCGATTTCAGCGCGGTCGTTGTGCGGAGTGAAACGAAAATCACCGCCGCGATTTTGCAGGCGGCGAGCAAGTTGCGCGTGATCGGACGCGCCGGCGTCGGTGTTGATAACGTAGACGTGGAAGCGGCCACGAAGCGCGGCGTCATCGTCATGAACGCGCCCGGCGGCAATACTGTTTCCACCGCCGAGCATGCCTTCTCGTTGCTTCTGTGCGCGGCACGAAAAATCCCGCAGGCCGATGCGATGGTGCGGAGCGGCAAGTGGAGCCGCAAAGAATTCCAGGGCGTCGAACTGCACAACAAGTCGTTAGGCATCGTCGGCATGGGCCGCATTGGAAGCGAATTGAGCCGGCGCGCGATCGCTTTCGGCATGCGCGTTCTCGCCTTCGATCCTTATCTCGCGGCCACGCGCGCGCGCGCGCTCCAGGTCGAACTGGTCGATGACCTGGATGACCTTCTCGCCACTGCGGACTTCATTACTTTGCACACGCCGCTCACGCCCGAGACGCATCATTTGCTAAACGCCGAGCGTCTCTCGCGCATGAAACGCGGCGTGCGCATCATCAATTGCGCGCGCGGTGGATTGATCGACGAAACCGCGCTGGCCGACGCCCTAACGAGTGGTCAGGCGGCCGCGGCCGCGCTCGATGTTTTCGAAACGGAACCGTTGCCTAACGAGTCGCCGCTGCGCAATTTGCCGAACCTCGTCCTGACGCCACACCTCGGCGCTTCGACCGCGGAGGCGCAGGAAAGCGTCGGAATCGAGATCGCGCAATCGATCCGCGCCGCGCTCCTCGACGGCACTATTCGCAATGCCGTCAACATGCCGAACCTCGACGCGAAAACGCTTGCGATCATCGGCCCGCATTTACGCTTCGGCGAAAAACTCGGCCGTTTCCTCTCGCAGCTCGCGCCGAAGCGCGTCGACCATTTGAACATCAACTACAGCGGCAAAGTGAACGAAGTCGACACGACCGCGATCACGCGCTCGGTCTTGAAAGGATTTTTGCAGAACGCCGGCGGCACCGATGTGAACGACGTGAACGCGCTCGCCTTCGCCGAAAGTCTCGGATTGAAAATCACTGAAACACGCTTGAGCGCGGTGGGCGATTACACCGATCTGCTCGAGCTTTCGGTCGCGGCCGAAGGAAAAAATGTTTCGGTGGCCGGCGCTTTTTTTGGCGCGACGCCGCGCATCGTGAACGTCAACAGCCGGCCGGTGGAAGCGCGGCCGCACGGCGTCGTTTTAGTTCTCGAAAACAGCGATCGTCCCGGCATCGTCGGCCGCATCGGCACCCTGCTCGGCGATCACGGCGTGAACATTGCGACCATGTCGCTCAGTCGCAACGAAGCCGGCGGGACAGCGTTGACCGTTTTGAATCTCGACACCGCGCCGGACGAGGACTTGCTGCAAATCATTCGCGCGACGGACGACATTCGTTCCGCGCAGGTCGTGCAATTATAAAGCGCTTCACGATTTAGCTTTCGCCGCGCGCGCGCAGAAAATAATCTCCGCGCCATGGGTTCCCTTATCACTACCATCGTCATTGGTTTGGTCATCGGCGTCGTCGCCAAACTTCTCATGCCCGGACGCGATCCGGGCGGTTGCATCATCACCATCCTGCTCGGTATCGCGGGCTCTTTTTTAGCCGGCTATCTCGGGCAGGCCATGGGTTGGTATCAACCCGGACAGCCGGCCGGCTTTATCTTCTCGGTCGTGGGCGCAATGATTCTGCTGCTCATTTACCGGATGATATTCGGACGGCGCGCCTAACGAACGCGGCTTCGCGTTCTTCCGAAAACGATCGGCCGGCCAGAGCTGGCGCGTTTGCATTTCGACTCACGGAATGCGCTCGTCCATTTCATGTCGTCGCCTTCCAAACCTGCGCTGATCGCCGCTTTCGCCGCAGTTTATCTCATCTGGGGTTCGACTTATCTCGGCATTCTTTTCGCGATCGGATCCATTCCGCCGCTGCTCATGGCAGGCTCGCGTTACCTCGTTGCGGGACTGATTCTTTACGCACTCGCGCGGTCGCAGGGCGCGACGCGCTCGAGTTGGCGGGATTGGAAAACGGCCGCGATCGTGGGCGCGTGCCTCTTGTTAGGCGGGAACGGCGGCGTGACTGTGGCCGAACAATATGTCGCCTCCGGTTTAGCCGCCGTGGTCATCGCGACGGTGCCGATTTACATCGCGCTCCTTGGTTGGTTGAGCGGTTCCGCGCCGCGACCGACGCCCACGATTTGGCTCGGGCTGGCTGGTGGATTTGCCGGCGTCGGCATTCTCCTCGCGCCCGCTTTGCGACTGAGCGCGGAAGACCATCCGCATGCGCTGGCCGGCATTCTCATCCTACTCTTCTCCGCCTTCGCCTGGTCGGCCGGCTCCCTTTATTCGCGCCAAAATAAAACCACCGGCTCGCCGTTTCTGGCCGCCGGACAACAAATGATTTGCGGCGGCGCATTGCTCCTTCTGGTCGCGAGCGCGCGCGGCGAATGGCAGCGCTTCGATCCGCAGCGTGTGACCCGTTTATCGATCGAGGCGTGGATCTATCTTGTGCTCATCGGTGCGATTGTCGGCTTCAGCGCATACATCTGGCTGCTCCGTCATTGCCAGCCTTCGAAAGTCGCCACCTACGCATATGTCAATCCGATCGTCGCCGTTTTTCTGGGCGCGGTTTTTGCCGGCGAGAAGTTGAGCGTGCAAACCGTCCTCGCAGCCGGCTTGATCATCGGTTCGGTCGCGCTTGTCATCACGGCCGATCATCGGAAAAACAAAGCGAGGCCGCTGGCCGCGACGCCGATTCCCATAGACTAACGAGTCATGCTTTCGGCGCGAGCGTGGCCACCAGTTTCTCGAAACGCGCATCGCCCCGGAGCGGATCCCAGAACGGGCTGAGCTTCAATTCTCCGTAGGTTTGCAAGCCGTAGCCGGGAAGTTGCGTGGCGATTTCCAGTTGTTCGCAGGCCAGTTCTTTCTCGCCTACCCAGGCCGCGGTGACGGCGAAGTATTCGATCATCCGCGCGCCATTGATCGAATCTTTCGCCACTGGCAGCAGCTCGATGGCGCGCCGTCCTTCGCGCAACGCATCTTCTTTTCGTCCCAACGCCGCATCGATCACACCAAGAATACAAAGGGCCGGTCCATATTCCGGCTGCTCCGCGACCAGCTTCTCCTGCTCGACACGCGCGAGCGCGAAAGCCGCGTGCGCGCGTTCTTCGTCGTTCATCATTCGCGCGATCAGGCCTTCGCAAAAAGGGCGATGAAATTGCACCGCGTCGTAACCCAAAGTGTTCTGGCCGAGCGCGGCCAACGCTGCCTCCGCGCTCTGCGCATCGCGCTCGCTCAAGGCGCAGATCATCCAAATGCCCGCGACCGCCGGCAACGCCGCGGGATTTTGCGCGCGCGCCATCTCGATCGTTTGATGCAGGCGACGGTTATCCGCTTTCCAATCGAGCTCCACTAACGCGCGCGTGAATTGCGTTTCGCCATCGTTCGGATTGATCGCCAAGGCCTTGTCCAAAGTCGTGGCGACCTCGCTGTATCGCCGCAGCATGTAGTAACTGATGCCGAGCTGTTGCAGCGTGAAGAAATTGCGCGGGTCCAGCTCCAGCGAGCGTTCCAGATCGTGCAACGCTTCCTCATGACGGCCCTGTCTGCGCTGGACATATCCTTTCAAGGCGAAGATGCGCGGGTCGTTAGGCAAAGTCTGCGCCGCCTCTTTCAACTCCATCAGCGCGCCTTCGAAATCGAGATGACCACGGTAAAGATTTTCCGCGCGCGCGAGATGCGCTTCGCCCGCGCGCGGCTGCAGACGCAGCGCGGTCGTCATCGCCGCATCGGCCAGAGCCAGGCGCTCGGGAGTATGATCGAGCCCGAGGAAATAAAGTTGGTCGTGCGTGTAAGCGAGTTGGCAGTAAGCCTGGAAAAATTGCGGATCGCGCGCCACCGCCTGGCCTAGGAGATCGACCGCTTGCAACAAACTCTGCCGTCCGGACGCGCTGAAATTGACGGAATAATAAAGCGTCTTCGCGCGGCTGTAGAAATCGAATGCCTTCACGTCGGAAGTAGGCGCGAGCTCGAGTGTGCGCTGTTCGTTAGGCGAAAGCCTGGCCTGCAATTGGTCCGCGATCGCTTTGGCGATCTCGCTTTGAATGGCGAAAACATCGGCCAGGTCGCGATCGTAAGTTTGCGCCCAGAGATGCGCGTCCGTGCGGACATCGATCAACTGCGCATTAACCCGCACCTTGCCGTGGTCGCGCTGCACACTTCCTTCCAGCACATGCGCGACGCGGAGTTCGCGGCCGATTTCCGCGAGGTTGCGCGGTTGGCCGCCGGTGTAATGCATCACGGAAGTGCGGCTGATCACTTTTAGATCCGCGATGCGCGAGAGGTCGGTCAGGATTTCATCCTGCACGCCATCGGTGAAATAGGCGTTCTCCTTCTCGCTGCTGAGATTTTCAAACGGGAGAACCGCGATGCTTTTGTCTCCGATGAAACCCGATCCCGCGCGGCTTCCTGGATGGGAAAAAAACCAAAACGCGGCCGCGATTAAAGCCAGCGATGCCGCAATGCCGACGAATGCAGTCAGCTTGCTCGCGCGCTCGGCCGCCGGATCGCTCGGCCATTTGGCAATCCCGCGCCGCTTCCGCCAACTTCGGAAAACCTTCGGGATTTCCGCGTTGCCGAATTCCTCGCCATAAAAATTAAAGACCGCAACAAGCTGGCCATGCTTCGCCTTGTGCTCGCCGAGATTGTGCAGGCGATCATGCCATTGCCGATACTGACCGAGATCTTCCGCGACGCGCTTCGAGACCAGAATGTGACCGGCGTCGCCGCAATTCATCACGCTCTGCGCCAGGTTAATGCCGGCTCCGGCCACGCTCGTGCGATCGTTCACATCCACCAGCACGCTGACCGGCCCGCTATGCACGCCCATGCGTAGCGGAAGATCGTGGCGATTTCGCAACGCCCTGCTGATTTCCAGCGCGCACTCGATCGGCGCGATCGGCGTGGTGAAAAACGCCAGCGCCATGCCGTCGCCCGTCGGCAAGGTGTGCAATTTCCCCGCCATCTCCGCGGCGCGGAACGTTTCCGTTTCGCGAACGATTTTGCTCAGCTCTTCCGAGGAATTTTGTTGTTCGTTGATCAACCACTTCGAGTAGCCGATCAGGTCGACGAACAAAACGTGCGCGATCTCCAGCGGAAGTTCGTCTTTACCTTCGGTGGACATCGCGAGGCGGCAATCGGCCGGGCCAAAGACTCCAAGTTGCGGGTAGCGGCGTCGAGTTGAAAGAAGACGCCGTTTTCTATTTTCGCGGTCGGATTCGGCCGTTTAGATTACGGCGTGAGCTATCAGGTTTTCGCGAGAAAATATCGGCCGCAGACCTTTGACGATCTCGTCGGGCAGGCGCACGTCACGCGCACGCTCAAGAATGCGGTCGAACAAAATCGTCTCGCGCACGCTTACCTTTTTGTCGGTCCGCGCGGGATAGGAAAAACTTCGACCGCGCGCATTTTGGCGAAGGCGCTCAATTGCGTGAACGGCCCAACTACCACGCCCTGCGGCGTCTGCGATTCCTGCAAGGAAATCACGGCCGGGAACAGCCTCGATGTTTTGGAGATCGACGGCGCGAGCAACAACGGCGTCGAACAAGTGCGCGAGCTGCGCGACAACGTGCGCTA
The DNA here is from genome assembly GCA_964235895.1 of uncultured Chthoniobacterales bacterium. GTDB lineage: Bacteria > Verrucomicrobiota > Verrucomicrobiia > Chthoniobacterales > UBA10450 > JACCTI01. Next base: position 1,868 of record CAXSCV010000048.1, on the reverse strand, counting down.
CGCGCCCAGCCAAGGGCATTTCAAAATCTACATCATCGACGAAGTGCACATGCTCACTTCGGCTGCTTTCAACGCGCTGCTCAAGACGCTGGAGGAGCCGCCACCGCATGTGAAATTCATCTTCGCCACGACCGAGCCGCAGAAGGTTTTGCCGACGATTTTGAGCCGCTGCCAGCGCTTCGATCTCCATCGCATTCCGGCGAATTTGATCGCGGATCATCTGCAATTCATCGCGGGGAAAGAGAAGGTCACGCTCGCCCCGGCGGCCGCGCATGCGATCGCGAAAGGCGCGGATGGCGGGCTGCGCGATGCGGAGTCGATGCTCGATCAATTAGTCGCGTTTTGCGGCGAGAAAATCAAAGAGCAGGATGTGCTGAATGTTTTCGGATTCACCAGCGAAGAGACAGTGGTGAATTTTACCGAGAAGATTCTGCACGGCGCGACGGCCGAAGCGCTCGGGCTTCTGCAAGCGGAGGCAAACAACGGGAAGGACATGATGAAATTGATGTCCGACTTGATCGCCTATCTGCGCGATCTGCTCGTTTCGAAAGTGAAGCCGGACGCGGTCGCGGATGATTTTAATCCGGAATTGCGCGGGGCCTTGGAGGCGCAGGCGGCGTTAATCGAAACCGATCGGCTGCTGGAATTGATCGACCAATTTGCCGGCGCGGAAGGCCGGATGAAATGGGCGCCTAACAAGAGGTTGCATTTCGAAGTCGCGGTCATCAAAGCCATCCAAACGCTCGAGCAGGTCACGCTGAATCAGGTCATCGAAAATCTTTCGGCATTGCGCGACGGCAAAACGCCTGCGACGGCGAAAACGGCCACGCCTCCCCCGCCAGCGAAGCAAACTGCAAAAGTTTCCCCTCTTCGCGTTGCGGAAAAAACGGAGGCGCCGCCGGTCGCGAAAGAGCCGATGGAACCGGACGCGCTCTGGCAAAAAGCGATCGAAGAAATCGGCAAACGCCGGCCGTTGATCAAAGGCTGGGTCGCGCTCGCGAAAGTGCTCGGGGCGGAGGGAAAGATCTTGCATCTCGGTTTTCCGCCGGAACAAAAGACCGCGATGGAATCCGTGGCGATGCCGCGCAATCGCGAGTTTCTCGAATCGATCCTGAAAGAAATCAGCGGCCAGGATTGGACCTTCAAACTCAGCCTGAAGGAAGGCCTGGTCGCCGAATTGCGGGAGACGAAAACGGCGCCGCCGCCGCCGCGCAAAATGGAAACGCGGGAAGAATTTCGCGACGATCCGCTCATTCGCGAAGCGCTGGAAATTTTCAAAGGAGAAATCAAAACCTAACGAGTAGTTGACGACTTATGAATTTGAACAAGTTGATGAAGCAGGCGCAGAAGATGCAGGAGCAAATGGCCAAAACGCAGGCCGAGTTGGAGGACAAAACCGTCGAAGTGCAAGCGGCCGGCGGCAAAGTCACCGTGGTCGCAAACGGCGCAGGCGAAGTGACCTCGATCAAGATCGCGAAGGAAATTGTCGACCCGGAAGACGTGGAATTCCTCGAGGAAGCGGTGCTCAGCGGAGTGAAGCAGGCGATCGAGCAGGCGAAGGAACTCGGCCAATCCGAGATGTCGAAAATTACCGGCGGCCTGGGCATGGCCGGCTTGGGTTTGTAAGCGAGCGCGCGTTTGGTTGCCCGGCTCAGGACGCCGGTCTTTTTCTGGAGAGCGCAGGCTGCCAGCCTGCTGTTTTCGGCAGCCTGCCGAAAACATCTCTGTGCGTGATTAACGAATCATTTATGCGCAACGACCGGTTTCCGGCGCCCCTGTTTCGCTTTCCGTTAGGCCCGCACAATGGTGCGCCCGGCAAGCTGCCGGACGCAGCAGACTGGCAGCCTGCGCTCCCCGGAAATTTGCCG
>CAXSCV010000047.1:17134-24114 GCA_964235895.1 uncultured Chthoniobacterales bacterium | reverse complement strand
TAGAGCTCCAGATTGTGATTCTGGCTGTTGCGGGTTCGAGTCCCGTTGGCCACCCGCCTTTCCTTTCGCGGTGATCCGCGGCGCGGATTTGGTGTCTGTAGCTCAACCGGATAGAGCAGCTGACTTCGGATCAGCAGGTTGGGGGTTCGAATCCCTCCAGGCACGCGCCTAACGAGTCTTGGACCATTTCGCAAAAGACTGCGCAGGCCGAAAAATTTCAGATATTATCGGCGGTTCCGAAGCGAAAATGAACGTGCAGCGTGCTCCCATTATCATTGTCCTGGGATTGATGACGAACATGCCAGTGGGCGGCGTTATCTGGCAGACGATTCATTATTTGGTCGGATTAAGACGACTCGGGTTCGATGTTTATTACGTGGAAGATCACGGCATGGCGCCATCGATGTTTACCGACCAAACCGATCGGGACGGAACGAATCGCGCCGCCGCCTTTATCGCGCGCACGATGGATCGGATTGATTTTGGCGACCGCTGGTCACAGCATTCCTGGCACAACGAGGATCGCTATTTGGGGATCGGTCAATCGGCGATCGACCAAGCCTTCGGGCGCGCGGCCGCGGTCATCAATTTGCATGGCGGGACGTTGCCGCGACCGGAACACATGGCGGGTGGGGCTTACATTTACGTGGAGACGGATCCGGTCACACCCGAGGTGGAACTGCATCAAAATCTGGCGAGCACGAAGGAGTTTCTCGATTTGCACACGGCGCATTTCACCTTTGCCGAAAATCTCGGCGCGGCCGATTGCAAAGTGCCGACGCCGCCCGCGCGCTACAGATTTCATCCAACACGACAGCCCGTGGTGTTGGATTTTTGGCAACAATCACCAAACCAAAGTGGCGAGTCGTTCACGACGATTGCCAACTGGCGGCAGCCGGAACGGCCGGTGACGTTCGACGGCGAGGTTTACCATTGGAGCAAGCATCACGAGTTCTTGAAATTCATCGATCTCCCGAGACGCGCCTCGCAGAGTTTCGAACTCGCTTTGAGCAGTTACGAACTCGCCGATCAGGAGATGCTCGAAGCGCACGGCTGGAAAATTCGGCGCGCGCTAGAATTTTCCTCCGACCCCGATGCCTACCGAGAATATATCAAGGGTTCGCGCGGTGAATGGACGGTGGCCAAAGACCAAAACGTGCGGCTACGGAGCGGCTGGTTTAGCGATCGCGCGGCGACTTATTTGGCGGCGGGCCGACCGGTCATCACGCAGGAAACCGGCTTCAGTCACGCGCTGCCGACAGGCACCGGATTATTCGCCTTTTCCAAGATGGAGGAAATTCTGGAAGCCATCGAAAAGGTGAAGAGCAATTATGCCACTCACTCGAAGCGCGCGGCGGAAATTGCGCGTGAATATTTTCGCGCGGAAACGGTGCTTGAGAAACTTCTGCGCGAAGCCGGCATTTCCCTGCCGAAGCATGGCTGCCAGAGCGCGTCGATCTTGTGAAAGAATCCGCGCGCCTCTTAATCGTCAATGCCGACGACTTCGGCCTAACGAGTGGTGTAAATCGCGGAATCATCGAGGCGCACGAGCACGGCATTGTCACGAGCGCGAGCCTGATGGTTCGATCTTCGGCAGCGAACGAAGCGGCCGAGTATGCGCGCGCTTACCCCGCGCTTAGCGTCGGACTCCATTTTGATTTAGGCGAATGGCGTTACTCCCGCGGCGATTGGATCGAGGCCTATCGCGTAGTCGACACGGAAGACGTTTCCGCAGTTCGAGACGAACTTCAGCAGCAACTCGCTCGCTTCGTGAAGTTGCTCGGTCGCGAGCCATCGCATTTGGATTCGCATCAACATGCGCACCGATCGGAACTAATTCGCACGCTGATGTTGGAAGTCGCCGTGCGGCTCAATGTTCCGCTCCGCAGTTACACGAACGGGCTCGCTTTTTTGGGTAGCTTTTATGGACAAACCGACGAAGGAGAAACCCTTCCAGCGGGGATTTCCCTGAAACAACTCGTTAGTCTTGTTGGCTCTCTGCCTCTGGGATGGACCGAGATGAGTTGTCACCCCGGCCACGCAAATGGGCTTGACTCCGTTTACGTGAAGGAACGCGAAGAAGAAGTTTGCGTTTTACGGTCTCCTGGCGCGCGCGAAGCGCTGGCTTGCGCCGGAGTAAAATTGCGTTCGTTCTGCGATTTCAATCGCGAACGATAACTCGCTCGCGGTCTTCTTGTCCCGCGAAGCGGAACCGACCGTCGACGCCTCGAGCGAATGCTCGAGGCGCGGAACGGTGCGAATTACTGAAGGTAATTCCGAGTGCTGACGTGCCCGCCCCTGCGGTTGAGGCTCGAGCCGCCCTTTGCGTCTTTCGCCGGTTTCATGTCCTGAACTTTAACTTGCGGCTTTTTTGCCGCGCTTGTTTTCGAAGTTTTTTTTGCTGTAGCCATATTTCCTTTCGGAGGTTGAGTTTCAGCCAAGCCGTGGGATTGGACCGCGACGCAGCCTGTTGGCGTTTGCCTTACGATTCGTTGACTTTGCCGGCGGCCGAAACACGCGATTGGTTTTGCGTGCCTTGCGCCATTCCGCCGCCGCTCTGGATGGAGCCGCCGCTCTGAATCGATCCACCCGACGTTTGCACCGCGCGCCCGCCTTTGGCGTCTTTTTTCGGGCTGAGATCTTTAACTTCTGGCTTCTTATCGTCTTTTTTATCGGACATAACTTTATTCTTTCTGTGTTTTGGTTGTTGGTTGTTCGGTGTCGGTCGCTCCGAAAAACAATTTGCGGCCACCATGAACCGTCTGTTTCGGAATCAGATCATCCAAGCGGATCATTTTGTTTTTCGAGCGGACCGGCCTTTGATCTTTCGAATCTCCAGCTGGAGCATCTTTTTTTTGGTTTGATGCACTCACCTACCGCTCCTATTAACATGCGGCGTGCCAGCTCGGTTTATGCCTCGATTTGCGAGGAATTTCGACTGCCGAATCACTACGTTAATATAACATGTTGAGGCGTTTACGCGAATCGAAACTTTTTCTCTCCACGGCCGCAGGGATTATACTCCCCAAGCAAGCGTGGACTCGTTCTGAGCGTGGGCTGGATTCACATCGGAGCCGTCGGCACCGTTCCGAACCACGCTGCGAAGATGGCGAACTAGTTTCGATCTAGAGATGCCCAAAAGCCGCGCGGTCTGTCTCTGGTTTTGGTTCGTTTGGTTGTAAACAAACTGCACGTGACGCGCTAAAGCTCCAGACAACGACAGATCATCGCGATCGTTGGTATTCTTCTCCGATTGCACAGTTGGAGTCTTCTTCGAATCCCCGGAAAAACCGAGATCGGGGGAGAAAATCACGTGCTCCGGAAGGATCACTTTTCCATCACAAAACAAAGTCATCGTTCGAACCGTGTGACTGAGCTCGCGCAGATTGCCACGCCAATCGTGCGCAGTTAGTTGTGCCATGGCAGCCGGATGAATCGCCCGGATGTTTTTGCCTTCGCGTGAGGCCGCTGCCTTCAATTCCGCGGCGATCAATGCGGGCAATTCCTCGACCCGCTCACGCAACGGCGGAATCAACAACGTGAGGCCATTCAAGCGATGGAAAAGATCTTCGCGGAATTTCTCCTTCGCCACGCGTTCGCGAAGCGAACAATTCGCCGCGCTGATGATTCGCACGTCGCAAGTCAGCATCCGTTCCGAGCCGAGCCGCTCGAACTCGCCATACTCCAGAACGCGCAAAATCTTCACCTGCGCGAGCGTGCTCATCTCGGAAATTTCATCGAGGAAAAGCGTGCCGTTATGCGCCAGCTCAAATTTTCCTTTCACAGTTTGTTGCGCGCCGGTGAAGGCGCCGCGTTCGTGGCCAAAGAGCTGGCTTTCGAGCAGCGTGTCGCTCATGGCCGAGGCGTTAAAGGAAACAAAAGCCCGGCCCGCGCGCAGCGAGGAGTTGTGAATAGCGTGAGCCAGCAACGTCTTGCCGGTTCCCGTTTCGCCGAGCAAAACGACCGGCACATCGGACTTGCAGGCGAGCGCGGCGAGGCGCAAACAACGCGCCATCGCTTCGTTCGTCGTCGTGAAATGCTCGAGCCGAAGATTGGAAAGCGTGGGCTGCATGCGACGCAAAAACTAGTCGCGCATGTTCTCGCGCAATTGCCGAACGGGCTCGAACGCATACTCGATCAAGGTCCGCCGCCCGGTCACGATTCGCGCCTCGCCTCGCATACCGACACGCAAGGCGAGCGGTTTCGTGCGCGACGATTTTTCCGTTTCATCCAATGAAGCGAGAGCAACAAAACGCGGACCTTCCGCGGTTGTGACAATCGATGGACTAATCCAATCGAGTTTGGCGTTAACCGCCCCGTAACGTTGGTAAGGATAAGCGTCGAAAAAGAAACGGACGCGCTGACCGACGGCCAGTTTTGGCAGGCCGCTTTCGCTCAACGAAAGGCGCGCGCGCGGCTTCGCATCCAAGCGCGCCAATTGGCAAAGTTCCTGACCATTTTGCACAACGCTGCCGGCATTGCGTTGCGCGATCGAAATGACCACGGCATCGTAAGGTGCGCGCAAAGTGAGAAGATTTTCGCTGGAATTTTCCAAATCGGACTTCAAGGCCGAGAGCCGATATTTGCTGTTCTGAATTTCCGCCGCGTCCTGTCCGCGTTGCCGCGAGTAATCCGTCTCCAGTCGCTGACGTTCGAGATTGACCTGCTGCAAGGTGCGCTGCGCTACGCTCAAATCCTTTTCCGAAGCCGCGAGATCGAGTCGCATCTTGAGAAGTTCCACCTGCGAAATCCCGCCGCTTTTCGACAGCTTTTCCATTCGATCAACCAGCTCGCGACTCGTCTTGGCGTGTCGCTCGCGAAAGGTGACTTCGCTTTCGGCCTGCGAGATTTCCGCATCCTTAATTTGCACCTGCGCGGTGTGCGCGCTGTCGGATTTGCCGAGGCTGTCTTCCCGCGTGCGCAGGTCTTCCGTGAGCGTGCGCGCCTGCGTATCGAGACCGCGAATTTCATCCGATCGTAAAACGAAAAGTTCCGCGCCCGCTTTCACGGTGTCGCCTTCGTTCACCGCGACTTTCGCCACGACCGCAACGTGCGGCGATTGAATCGGATCGGCCCCATCCTTCGGTACGAGGACGAACGGACAGGTGACCGTTTCCGGAAGATGGACCACGATCGCCGCCAGCAGCGCGATGCCGAAAAACGCAATCATCAGCCACGCGCTCGAACGAATAATCCAGGCCGGCGGATCTTGCGGAAGCATTTCCGACTCGGTGTCAATCGAGCCGCGCGTCGCCAGTTGTCCGTTCATTTTGTGAAAAACTAAATCCCGAGTTGCTGGCTCGAGAGATAAAAATAGAGCCCGCGTTGCGCCATTAATTGGTCGTGATTCCCGACTTCGGCGACCATTCCTTTTTCCAGAACGACGATCGAATCCGCCTCCCGGATCGTGCTCAAACGATGCGCGATTACGATCGTCGTTCGGCCTGCCATCAAGCGGCCGAGATTATCCTGAATGGCGCGCTCCGATTCCGTGTCGAGCGCGCTGGTCGCCTCGTCGAAAATCAAAACCGGCGGGTTGTTATAAATGGCGCGCGCGATCGCGATGCGCTGCTTTTGCCCGCCGGAAAGCGCCAGGCCGGATTCCCCGATCTTCGTTTCGTAACCGAGCGGCAATCGCATGATAAAATCATGCGCGCTCGCCGTTTGCGCCGCAGTCAGGACGCGATCAAGATCGGGCTCGGTGTCGCCGAATGCGATGTTGCGCGCGATCGTTTCGTTGAACATGTGGTTCTCCTGCAAAACCATTCCGATATGCCGCCGCACATCGCGGTAGTTCAGCGTTTTTAGATCGACGTGATCGAAGAGAATCGTTCCCTCGGTCGGCTCGAGCAGGCCGGCGATGAGCTTGATCAAGGTCGTCTTGCCGCAACCGCTGCGACCGACGAATGCGACCATGCGGCCGGGCGCGAGATCGAGCGTGATGTTGCTGAGAATGTTCGGCGCTTCCGGGCCGCCGTATTTGAAACTGACTCCGCGCAACTCGATCCGCCCCTCCAGGCTGTGCACCGGTGTGAGCCGCGAGCGATCGCGACCCTGCTCCGGTTCCTGCTCGAAAATATCGTTCAAGCGGTTCAGCAACACCGCGGCGAATTGCATATTATCCCAGACGCCGAGCGTGCGGAGAATTCCGCCATAGGCCATCGCGGTCAGCGAACTAAACGCGACGAAACCGCCCACGCTCAGGCTGCCGTTCATGACCTGATTCGCGCCGACCCAGAGAAAGATGGCGGTCGAGAACATGCCGATTGTTTGCAGAAGGCTGTCGTACGACATCACGATGAAACTGCTGCGAAAAATCTTTTTCGAAACGGACAGAAATTCGTTCAACATCGCATCGCGAAAAACGGTTTCCGCGGAGGCGGCTTTGACCGCTTCGATGCCTTTGATCGCGTCGATTTGATGCGAACTATATTTGCCCTGGCTCTCTTCCACGCTGGCAAAAAGCGGCCGCAACACCTTGAAGGAAAAATACATCAAGCCGATGTAGAGCGGCGTGGTCGCGAGAAACGCGATCATCAGAGACGGGCTGTAAATCGACATGAGCGTGAGCGCGCCGATGAGGGAGACCATTGCCAGGATCGCGCCGATTCCCTGCCCGACGGCAAATTGCCGGACCTGTCGCGCGCCATCGAGCCGGCGTTGAATATCGCCCGTGCGCCGGCTGGTGAAATAGGTCATCGGCAGCGAAAGCATTTGCCGGCTAAGAAAATCCAGGATCGCCGTGTCCAGGCGCACCGCGGCGAAGGCGAGCAAATATTCCTGCACCAAGGTCGACGCTTGCACGAAAAAAAGCGCGATCGCCATGCCGAGCAGGATCACTTTCAGCAGGCTGATGTCCCGCTCCACGATGACCTTGTCCACGACCATTTGCGTGAAGACCGGGAAGAGCATTTGCAGAAAGGTGACGGCGATCGCGAGCAGCAAAACCTGCAGCAAAGTCGTGCGGAATTTCGCGAGAA
>CAXSCV010000047.1:0-17124 GCA_964235895.1 uncultured Chthoniobacterales bacterium | reverse complement strand
TTTTTTTCGACGATGACTTTGTCCACCACCATCTCGGTAAAAATCGGAAAGAGCAGCTCGAGAAACGTCATCGCCACCGCGAGCAGCATGACCTGCGCGAAAATGACTTTGAACTTGGCCAGGAACGGCACGATCCAGGTGAGGCCGGGCTTACTTTCGGGCGCGTTCGCAAACGCGGTCGTGTAATCGAAAAGAGCGGCGTAACCCGACCAGCTCATCTCAAATTCTTTCCGTGAAATTTTGCGAATGCCGATGGCCGGATCCGCCACGCGCACGAATTTTTCGTTCACGTCGAAGAGCACCATCCAGTGGTTGCCTTCCCAATGAATGATCGCGGGCAGCGGCATGTGCGCGAGATTTCGCACCGAGACTTTGAGCGCCCGCGCGGCCAGGCCGAGCTCGGTCGCGGCGCGGCACATCGCCTTCAAACTCGTGCCATCGGTCGAGGTGTGGCAGAGCTGGCGAATTCTCGTTAGGCTAACTTTGCGACCGAAGTGCCGGCAGATCATTCCGAGGCTGGCCGCGCCGCAATCCATCTCGTCGATCTGCAAGACATGCTCGACTTTGCGGATGCGGCCTTTGCGTTTGCGGAACAAACCGGCCTCATCGGCAAATGGATCCGCGCCATCTTTTTTCTCGGTCGCGGCATGCTCCCCATCGAGCGCGACCTTGTTGTGCGCGCTCGCTTCCGCAGGCAGCGTTTCCGTCGTGAAATCGAGCGGGACGCGCGCTTCGACTTTCGCCTGATATTGCGCGAGCCGTTCCTCCATCAGCTTTCCGAATTCCGGAAAGTTGCGCTTCAAATCCGAGACATCCTTCGGCTCGAGTGCAAGCAAACGGCAATCACTGAAAGCTTCGACAGAAGCGGCGCGCGGCGAGCCATTGAGCAGCGAGAGTTCGCCGAAAAAATCGCCGTCGCGATAAAACGCGAGATTTTGCTGGCGGCCGTTGGTGCCCGCGAAAGCGCGCGCGCGCCCCTTCTCTAATATGTACATCGGTCCGGCCGGCTCGCCCTGGCGAATGATCAGGTCGCCCTTTTTTACTTCGAGCGGATCGAGTTTTTCGATGAGGCTGCGCAAAGCGGGCGAAGGCAGACGTCCGAAGTTGCTGAACTCGTAGAGAAAACCCTGGAGCGCGCGATGACGTTTCGTCATCTCCATTTGATGCTCGAGTTCCGGCACCTCCGCGCAGAGCTTCAGAAAATCGTCGCGATTTAATCGCAGCACTTCCACCGCCGTGCTGCAGCGCACCATGGCGTTACGCGTGCCGCCGTCGCCGAGCGCGGCTTCGCCAAAAACATCGCCCGGGCGCAAAGTGGCCAGCGCGATTTCCGCGCCATTTTGGTCGACCTTGATCGCGCGCGCCCGACCGGAGAGCAGGACATAAAAAGAATCCGCCGGATCGCCCTGATGCACGATGACTTCGCCGAACTCGAAGCGTTCTTCCTGCAGCAGCGGTCGCAGGTGTTCCAGACTTTCTTTCGGCAAAAACCGAAAGAGCGACGAGCGCTCCAATACTTCCTCGTCCTGCGCTCTCATTCCGAAATCACCGGTAGAATTTCCCAGCGGACGCGTTTCGAAAGAAGATCGGCGAAGTGACGTTCGAGAATGCGTTGCTCAATCCGCGCGCGCACGTTCGGATCGCTCGCCTTCGGCTCGGTTTTGCCGAGGAGGCGCGAAAGCTCGAAACCATCTTCGCGCGCGAACGGTTCCAGCATGCTGCCGGGCGTGAGGCTGAGAAATTTCTGCTGCAATTCTTCGGCGATATTTTCCAGGACGAGTTCATTCCTCCGATAGGGATAGCGTCCTTCTTCGGCAATTTCGGCCATCGACATTCCATCATCGCGCACGCAGAGGACGGCTTCACTGGCCGCGTCGCGCGATTCGAACTCAATCGTCTCGACCTCGAAGCGCGTCAGCGGCAAGCGCAACGCGCCGATCTCGCGCTCAGCCGCTTCAGCCGTGAGCAGCCCGGCGCGCGCTTTCCGAAACGCCACCTCCATCGTTATTACTTCTTCGAGCCACGATTTTTCGCGGCCAAGTTTTTGCAGCCAGTCCGATATTCCCCGGAGCTCGAGGCCGCTTCGTTGCACAAATTGCGCGCGCTCATCTTCCATTTCGGCCTCGCCGATCTCCGCCTCCTCCGCAGCCGCGACGCGCCAGGCCAGCCGGTTGGCCATGACATCCAATTCTCCATTGAGCACCATCTCGGTCGAGAAAAGTTCCCGAAGCTCCGCCGAGGCTTCCTCAAATGGGACCGGCTCCGGTTTCGCGCGAAAAGTCTTTAACCAATATTCGCGCGCAAAATAATCGCTGAAATCCGAGAGCGTTAAGCCGCGCTCTTCCAGCCAATGCTCCGTCTCCTCGGCCGTGATGAGATCATATTTGTAACGGAACTCGACCGCCGCATCGTCGACTGCCGCTTGATCGAGCTCGGTCTCTCCGCCTTTTTTCTCCGAGGCGATTCGCGCGAGAAAATCCTTCCAAAACGGTTCCACTTCCCCGCGAAAATGCGCCGCATCGATGACATCGCGCACCGAATAATTTTTCGGTCCGACGGTGAAGACGATCCTGTCCTCCTTTTGCATGGGCGCCGCGCTGGCCATTTAGGGTGTTACGGTCTATCGAGAATTTCCAGAGATGTCGAGAAAACGCCGCAGCTTTTCCATGCCCGCAAAATTTGGAAAGAATCCTGCATTCGTTAGGCGAAAAAAGGAATCCAGCCTCCCCAAGCTGTCATCCTGAGCCGCGCAGCTCGCACGTCTCGTTTCGCACGAGCGCAAAAGCTTTCGGTTGTAATCCCCTATAAATGAGCGACCATCCGAGCTTCTTGGACGAAGTTCTGTTTGTTCGTTGCGTGGTAGATCGTCAGTTGAGATTCCTCATTGGTGATTCTGAAACCCGATTCTCGGGAACGGCTCTGTAGCTGGCGTATTTTGTTCCAAGCTTAAACGATAATGAAATTGTACGTAGGTAATCTCTCTTTTGAGACCACAGAAAACGATCTGCAGGATATGTTCGAGCAACACGGCAAAGTGGCCGAGGTCGCACTCATGATGGATCGCACCACCGGCCGCTCGCGCGGTTTTGCATTCGTCACCATGCCGGATTCGACTGAAGCGAACGCCGCTCTCTCGGCTTTCAACGGCAAAGAAGTGCAAGGACGCACCCTCACCGTCAACGAAGCGCGCCCTCGCGAAGAGCGGCCGCGCCAAACCGCTGGCGGGCGCTACTAATCCCGCACCATTGATTCTGCGAACCGGCGCTCCCTGAGCGCCGGTTTTGCAAAAAATATGAATTCCGAAAAAGCTATCGAACTCGAAGGGAAGATCACTTCCGTTCTCGCCGGCACCATGTTCCGGGTGCAACTGGCTAACGACCACACCGTCCTCGCCCACATTTCGGGCAAAATGCGCAAACGCTTCATCCGCCTAACGACAGGCGATCGCGTCAAACTCGAGATGTCGCCCTACGACATCGACAAAGCCCGGATCGTTTACCGACTCGGCTAAACAAATTTTTTCCACCCAACCATCCCGACCATTCCATGATTAAGCGAATTTTAGTGCGTTGCCCCGCCACCTCCAAACTCACGGCTACCGGGCAAACGGTGGAAGAAGAAGCTTGGGATAAAACCAAGTTGAAAGAGCACAAAGTCACCTGCCCGCATTGCCAGGGGAAGCACGCCTGGACGAAAAAAGACGTCGTCCTCGCGCGCTAAGACTTCCTCGTTGCACGCGATCGCCTAACGAGTCGTTAAGTTCACGCGTCATCGAGATCGAAATAACCGCCGCCCATCGCGCGGCATTTTCCGCCAACTTTTACGGCGGTAATTTGCCTTCCGGCATGCGCGATCGCGACATGCAAAAAGCTTGGCCGGCCCATTTCGATTCCCTGTTCGCTGATAAATTTCAGCCCGCCCTCCGAGGCAAACACGTCGTGTCGGACGACGTAACAACCGAGCGGCCCGTTCGCGCCTCCAGTCGCCGGATCTTCCGCGATCCCGTGCAACGGCGCGAACATTCGCCCATGCACCCGCGAGCCCGCCCGCTCGACCTCGGTCGTGAAAACGTAAACATCCTGCGCCGCGAAATTTCCCAGCGCGCGTTCCATCACGTCGCCGCGAAAACGTATCCGCCGCATCGCGTTTAACCCATTCACCGCAACAAAAAGAAATGGCACACCGCACGAGACAACTTCCATCGGCAAATTCGTTTCGCTGATCGCGGCGACTTCCAGCGAAAGCATTTTCGCCATCGCGTCGACATCTTCGAAGCGCGGACCGAACTCCGGAAGCGGCTGCTGCATTTCAATGAAATCCGGCGCGTTCTCCTTCCACGCGATTGAGACCGGCACCGGTCCCACGCCTTCTTCAAACGTCACCGTCGTCGGATTTTTGCCGCGCTGGATTAATCCTTCGCGCGCGAGGGTAAAAGCGGTGCCGATCGTCGGATACCCGGCCATTGGCAGCTCAGCCGCGGGCGTGAAAATGCGCATGCGAAAATCATTTTTCGAATCGCGCGGGGGCAGCACGAACGTCGTCTCGGAAAGATTTAATTCCTTCGCGATCGCCTGCATCGTCGCATCCGAAACGCCTTCGCCATTCAGAAAAACCGCCAGCGGATTTCCGCCAAACGCCTCCTCGGTGAAAACGTCTAACAAGTGGTAGTGCAACCGTTTCATCTTTGATTATTTTCGGAATTGTCTTTGCCTAATCGGGGAGCCGTTTGTGAAGATGCGACAGTTGCTCGCGCAAGGCCAAAATGAAAACGTTCGCACTTCCGATTAACAAGTTGAACGCGCGACGTGTTTCTGGATTTCCCACCATCGACCAAATCATGGTCGAAGAACGCGCGGCTGCTTTCGGCAAGCGCAGCATTAAAACTTCCGCGAAACTTGCCGGCCTCAAGCTGGCGGTTTCGATGATGGACCTGACCACGCTCGAGGGAAAAGATACGCCCGGGAAAGTGGCGTTTCTCTGTCGCAAAGCGATGCAGCCGCTCGATGCCCGCTACGATGTGCCGCCCTGCGGCGCGGTTTGCGTTTATCCAAATCTGGTGCGCGCCGCGAAAAAATTCCTGGGTGATTCCGGCGTGAAAGTCGCATCGGTCGCGACTGCGTTTCCGACCGGATTGATGCCGCTGCGACTGAAGTTGCAGGAAGTACGGAGCGCGGCCGGTGATGGCGCGGATGAGATCGATATGGTGATCGATCGCGGCGTTTTTCTCAGCGGCGATCACGCGCGCATCGCGGATGAAATTGCCGCGACCAAGGAAGCCTGCGGCGAGGCGCATCTCAAAGTCATTCTCGAAACCGGCGAGCTGCAAACCTACGACAACGTCCGCATCGCCAGCGAGATCGCCATGCGCGCGGGCGCCGATTTCATCAAGACGTCGACCGGCAAAGTTTCGCCGGCCGCGACCATGCCGGTCACGCTCGTGATGCTGGAAGCGATTCGCGATTACTTTTACGAAACCGGCATCCGCATCGGCATGAAACCGGCCGGCGGCATTCGCACCGCCAAACAGGCGCTGGCCTATCTCGTGATGGTCAAGGAAACGCCGGGCGATGATTGGCTAACGAACGAACTTTTCCGCTTCGGCGCGAGCACGCTGGTCAACGACGTGCTCATGCAAATCGTCAAAACGGTCGACGGAAATTATCAGAGCGTGGATTACTTTTCGCTGCCGTGATTTTCGCGCGAGCGGCGCGCGCCTTTTCTATTTCGCAATTTCGGGATACGCTCTGCGCGATGACAGATGATCGCTGGTGAGTCGTTAGGCTCGCTGGAGGAAAGTCCGAACACCAGACGGCAGCATGCCGCGCAAAACGCGCGGGCGCCGCAGTTGCAAAATTGCGGCGACGGAAAGTGTCGCAGAAAAGACACCGCCGGTTCTTTGGCAACGAAGCGCAGGTAAGGGTGAAATGGCGAGGTAAGAGCTCACCGCGCGCGGAGTAATTCGCGCGGCAAGAAAAACCCCATGCGGTGCAAGACAAAACAGAGGGAGGGCAGCCGGTCCGTCGATCCTCGGGTATCGTCGCATCACGATCTCGCGCCCCTAAGCGAGAGCGGGCGCTCAGCACTTTTCTTGAAAATGCTGGGTGAGATAAATGATCATCCGCTCGAGCAATCGAGCGACAGAATTCGGCTTATCGTCATCACAAATGAAGGGCGCTTTCGGAAACGAAGGCGCCCTTCCGCTTTTTCACGCGCGCGTTTGCGGCGATAAATCTTTTACGTCGCCGATGAAATCGCGCAGCGCGTTTTCGCTGACGTTCCATGAGCACATCAGCCGATAAATATTTGGCTCGAGGAATTTATAAAAATGCCAGCCGCGCTCGTGCAGGGCGGTGACCAAACGTTCCGGCATGCGCAGAAAAACCGCATTCGCTTCGCGCGGAAAAGCCGTTTCCAAACCAGCAATTTCGCGCAATTTCGTCGCCAGGAATTCCGCGGAATTGTTCGCTTGTCGCGCGTTTTTCAGCCAGACGTCGTCGCGCAGAACCGCGGACCACGGCGCGCTCAGGAAGCGCATTTTCGACGCGAGCTGACCAGCTTGTTTCGCGCGGTAATCGAATTCGCGCGCGAGTTCTTTCTTAAAGAAAACGATCAACTCGCCCGCGCCTGTTCCGTTCTTCGTTCCGCCGAAGCAGAGAACATCGACGCCGAGTTGCCAGGTAATTTCCTTCGGCGCGCAAGCGAGCGTGGCCAGCGCATTCGCGAAACGCGCGCCGTCCATGTGCAAATGCAGCGAACGCGCGCGCGCAAATTCCGCGACCACACCCAGCTCCTCGCGGGTGTATACCGTTCCGAGCTCGGTCGATTGCGTAACACTGATGACGTGCGGTTTGGGCGAATGCAAATCGCGTTGCCTAACGAGTGTCGCTTCGATTTGCGGGAGATCGAGTTTGCCATTCGCGCCCGCGATCGGGAGCAACTTCGCGCCGCCGGAAAGAAATTCCGGGCCGCCGCATTCGTCGGTCGCGATGTGCGCGTGCTCATGACAAATGATGCTGTGAAACGAGCGGCAAAGTTGCGCGAGCGCGAGGCCGTTTGCCGCGCTTCCGTTGAAGACGACGAAGACCTCGCATTCCGTCTCGAAAATTTCGCGCACCTGCGCGCAGAGTTGGCGCGTCCATTTATCCTCGCCGTAAGATGAAGCGGTCTCGCGATTCGCTCCCTGCAGCGCGGCGAAAGCTTCAGGACAAATGCCCGCGGTATTGTCGCTGGCTAGTTCGTAGCGGTCGTTAGCCATATAAAATTTTCGTAGCTGTCGTCGATTCAGCGGACAAAAAAGAGGAACGACAAAATGAACACATTTACAGAATTCTGATTCTGTTGATTCGGTTCATTCTGTCCGCCTTTCTTTCATCCGACGGCGGCATTCATCGGTACAAAAAGATCGCCTGACGAGATTTCCCGGGCTCCTACGCTCCGAGAATTCGTCAGGCGAATCCCAACCTGCTCCCTAACCTTTACGTGCAACCACGCAGGAGAAAAAAGAGAAGCAAAATGGGAACCGGAATTCCCAAAAGCCAAAGTAAAACGTAGCCCATCGCGCCTTCCTGCCCGGCATGTTTTTTGATTTTCATATGTGATCGCCCGTCCGAAAGAATTCGGACGCCATCTTTTCCGCGGGTGTGTCCGAATGAAATTTTTCTGAGAAATCGTCGCGCGGTATCGGCTTTGCCAACGCAGAAGCGCGCGGGTATCATCGCCCCATGAGTCCCCTTCAGACGGAAATCGAGCAGCGCGGCGAGCAAATTTTCCACCTGGTCGATCGGCATCCCGAATCGATTTTCAGCAAGTCCGGATTCTATCAACGGATGATGGCGCTCTCCATGCGGGACGAAACTTTTAAGGTGCAGATGTTTCGCTTCGTCGACGTCCTTGCCTCGCTCCGCAACTCCGGCGAAATCGTCCGCCACCTCGACGAATATTTCGCGGGCATGCGCAACGGTTTCGCGCCGCTCCTCCATACCGGCGTGCGCGCGGCCAAGATCGTCCCATGGTTCTCGAGCTGGTTCCTGCGCTGGAATGTCTCCGGGATGGCGCGCCAATTTATTTCCGGGCGCAATCCGGAGGACGCGCTGAAAACGTTGCGCAAAGGCCGCAAGAATCGCATCGGCTTCACCGTCGACTTGTTAGGCGAAGCGGTCGTCAGCGAAGAGGAAGCGCAGGAATATGGCGTGCGCTGTTTGGAATTGCTCGAAGGATTAGCCGCGCAAACCCAGGGCTGGACCGATCCGCTCGGGCAGAACGCGGAACTGTTTCCGGTGGTCAATCTCTCGGTCAAAATCTCTGCGCTCTATTCGCAGATGAACCCGGCCGACCCGGAAGATGCGATCGAGCATCTCGCGCCAAAGCTGCGGCCGATTCTCCGGCGCGCGCGCGAGCTCGGCGCCTTCGTTAACTTCGACATGGAAAGTTATGCGCACAAAAATTCCACGCTCGACCTTTTCAAAAAACTCTTCACCGAGCCGGAGTTCAACGACTGGCCGCACGCCGGCATCGTGGTGCAGGCCTATTTGCGCGATGCCGAGCGCGACTTGCGCAAGCTGATCGAATGGGGCCGGAAACGCGGGACGCGCTTCACCGTGCGCCTGGTGAAAGGCGCGTATTGGGATTACGAGAAAATCAAAGCGGCGCAGAACGGCTGGCGTTGTCCGGTGTGGCTGCAGAAGCCGGAGAGCGATGCGAATTTCGAAACCTGCACGCGCGTCCTCCTGGAGAACGAAGACATCGTCACCTCCGCTTTCGGTTCGCATAACGTCCGCAGCATCGCGCACGCGCAGGCCCTGGCCGCGCAGATGGGCATCGATAAAAGCCGCTTCGAATTTCAACTGCTTTACGGCATGGCCGGCCCGATCAAACGCGCCTTGGTCGAGATGGGCTATCGCGTGCGCGAATATTGTCCGGTCGGCGAATTGCTTCCCGGCATGGCTTATCTCGTTAGGCGTTTGCTCGAGAACACTTCCAACGAAGGATTTTTGCGCGCGAAATTTTCCGATAACGCTTCCGCCGCGAAGTTGCTGCGCGATCCCTCGTTAGTCGTTTCGAAACGTCTGGAGGAAATCGCGCACGTCGAGCCCGATGGTTCGCTCGACCTGGAAGCCGATCACGAGCACCAGTCACGCAACGGTTTCTCCCGCGAAACGCCGCCGGGCGATTCCTACGAAAATGCGCCGCTGGTCAACTTCGTTCATCGCCAAAGCCAGGAACAAATGCGCATGGCTCTACGCGAAGTGCGCGGCCGTTTTGGAAAAAAATATCCGCTCGTTATCGGCGGACAAAAAGTGACGACGGGCAAATGGATGCCATCGGTTAATCCGAGCGCGCCCGACGAAATTGTTGGTTCCGTGGCCGAGGGGAGCGTGCGCGATGCGGAGTCGGCCGTGAAAGCCGCGCGTGACGCGTTCACGCATTGGTGCCGCGTCAGCGTCGATCATCGCGCGCAATTGCTCGAGCGCGTGGCCGCGATCATGGATCGCCGTCGTTACGAACTCTCCGCCGTGGAAGTTTACGAAGTCGGAAAACCATGGGCCGAAGCCGATGGCGACATCCGCGAGGCGATCGATTTCCTTCTCTTCTACGCGCAGCAAATGCGGATCATCGGCCGTCCGAAATTAACCCAGCACATCCTCGGCGAAGAAAGTTACCAACATTACTGGCCGCGCGGCGTCGCGCTGGTCATCGCGCCCTGGAATTTTCCGATCGCGATTTTGTGCGGCATGGTTTCGGCCGCACTCGTGACCGGCAACACCGTGATCATGAAACCGGCCGAGCAATCGGCCATCTGCGGCGCGCTCCTCATGGAAATGTTCGAGGAAGCGGGCGTGCCGGCCGGCGTCCTGAATTTGCTCATGGGCGACGGCGCGGTCGTTGGCAAACATCTCGTTAGTCACAAGGACATCGACCTGATCGCCTTCACCGGCTCGCGCGAAGTCGGCCTGAATATTTGGGAAGCCGGCGGCAAAACACTGCCCGCTCAGCGCGAACTCAAACGCGTCGTTTGCGAGATGGGCGGGAAGAATGGCGTGATCGTCGATTCCGATGCCGATCTCGATGAAGCGATCGTCGACACGGTTTATTCCGCGTTCGGTTATCAGGGGCAAAAATGTTCCGCTGCTTCCCGGCTGATTGTGCTCGAGGAAAATTACGAACGCGTAGTTGCGCGCCTCATCGCGGCGACCGCGAGTTTGCGCGTCGGCAATCCGGAAACGCCGGGCATCACGGTCGGGCCGGTCATCGATGAGGAAGCTTACGTGCGCATTCAAGAACGGATCGAGCACGGCAAAAGCGAAGCGACGCTCGCCTACCAAGCGAAGGATTTGCCGCCGACCGGTTACTTCATTCCGCCGACCATTTTCACCGGCGTCCATCCGCATTCCCGATTAGCGCAGGAAGAAATTTTCGGGCCGGTCTTGAGCGTGATCAAAGCGCGCGACCTCGACGAAGCGATCACGGTCGCGAACAGCACAAAGTACGCGCTGACCGGCGGCTTCTTTTCGCGCAGTCCCGCGAACATCGAGCGCGTGAAAGCCGAGCTCGAATCGGGCAATGTTTACATCAACCGTTCCTGCACCGGCGCGGTGGTCGGCCGGCATCCGTTTGGCGGATTCAAGATGAGCGGCGGCGGCACGAAAGCGGGCGGCTCGGATTATCTCCTGCAATTCCTCCTGCCGCGCGTGGTCACGGAAAACATCATGCGTCACGGCTTCGCCCCGGAAACGACGCCGAAATATCGGAATGAATTTGTCGGCAACTGGAGCACGCCGCCGATGACCATGGAGACGGAACGCGATGGCAAAGGCGGTGCGCAATCGCGATTAAGAAATGGCAAAACGGCCTAAGCGAATCGTCGTCGTTGCCGCGCTCGCATTCATCTTTTTCGGCGATCGCTCTGCGCGCGCAGCCGACGCTTCGGATTTCACCGATGTCGGGCCGGCCATTTTATCCGCGCGTCTTCCGGATTATTCCAAAGAGACGCGCGCGCAAAACCTGACCGGTTGGGGAATTGTCCAACTGGAAATCGATCCGCGCACCGGCTTGGTGAAGCGGGCGTTTATGGAAAGGAGCACGGGCGAAGCGACGCTCGATAAGGCGACGTTGGCGGCTTATCGCGACTGGCGTTTCAAACCGAGAACGATCAATCACGCCAGATTGCCGGTGGTTTTCACGGGCGGCGGCACTGGCTCGATGAGCTATGAATTTCACGAGAAACCGATGGAGAAACTCCTGGCGCGTTATCTCGGCGACAAGGTAGTGAAAGCGTCGTTGCCCTTCTATCCGTCGTTTCCGCCGTGGACGCTGAAGAGCGGACGCGGAGTTTACGAGCTGCATGTCCGCGCGAACGGGACGGTGGAAAACGTCGTCATTTTGAAACGCAGCGGCGACGAAACTTTCGACAAAATCACGATCCGCGGCTTGCAAAAATGGCGCTTCCGTCGCGGTCCACTCATCGTGGAAATCCCGCTTCATTTCACCCTGACGCCGATTAGCTATTTCGTAGATATCGCGAGATGAAAAGCAGGCGCTTCGCAAAAAGAATGAAATGGAGATTCGCCGGAGGTTTGCTCGTTCCATCGCTTTTTTGCGCGCTGAGCAGCGCGGCAACCAACGCACCGCCGGAATTGCCCGAAAAAACCAAAGCGGTAGTCATCTCGGCGACGCCCCCGGATTATCCCTACCAAGCGCGTCGGGAGAGGATGACGGGAAGCGGAATCGTCGTCCTGGATATAAACAAGGCGACTGGTCTGGTCACCCGCGCTTACATGGCGAAGAGCACCGGTCACGGAATTCTCGATGACGAAACGATCAGGACTTTCAAGCAGTGGCGCTTTAAACCGGGAACGATATCAAATCTCAAGACCCCGATTACTTTCACTCTTCAGGGAGGTCGTCTGTCTTACGAATTCAAAGAGAAGCCGATGGGCGATGTGCTCGCGCGTTATCTCGGCCAGGGCACCGTCATCAAAGGGCCGCTTCCGTCTTATCCCTCATTTCAACCTTGGACTTATAAAAGCGGCGCGGGTGTGTATGAATTGCACGCTGGGAGTGATGGCCACGTAAACGATGTGCGAATTCTGAAGAGCAGTGGCGACGAAACCTTCGATAAAATCGTCGGCAAAACTTTGCGCAAATGGGTCCTGGCCCGCGGTCCGATCATTATCGAATTGCCACTGCGCTTCACCCTCACGCCGGA
The DNA here is from genome assembly GCA_964235895.1 of uncultured Chthoniobacterales bacterium. GTDB lineage: Bacteria > Verrucomicrobiota > Verrucomicrobiia > Chthoniobacterales > UBA10450 > JACCTI01. The sequence goes on along the minus strand of CAXSCV010000047.1, from coordinate 4,919 downwards.
AAAGTATTCGATCGACGTAGCGCGATAGTTGGGAGGATTGAGTCGCTGCGACCTCCGAGATTAGAGTGCGCGATGCTTTATGTGGTCGGCACGCCGATTGGGAATCTCGACGACATTACCTTGCGCGCTTTGCAGGTGCTGAAGGCGGTCGATTTGATCGCGGCCGAGGACACGCGGCATTCAGGGAATTTGCTGCGGCATTTCGAAATCCGAAAACCGCTCGTTAGTCTGCACGAACACAATGAAGCGATGCGGACGGCCGAACTGGTCGAGCGGTTGGCCGGCGGGGAAAATGTCGCATTAATTACGGATGCGGGAATGCCGGGGATCTCGGATCCAGGCGCGCGGTTGATTCGGGCCTGCATAGAACGCGCGCTGGAGTTCACGATTATTCCCGGCGTTTCGGCGGTGCTGACCGCGCTGGTCGGCTCAGGATTTTCGCTGGAGGAATTTTGCTATCGCGGATTTTTGCCGCCGAAGAGCGGAGGTCGTGAACGCGAGCTGCGCGCCGCCGCGGAGCGCGAAGAGACGACGGTTTTTTTCGAATCGCCGCACAAAATCGCAAAGACGCTGGCTGCTTGCGCGGAGATTATGCCCGAAAGGCAACTATGCGTTGCGCGCGAGTTGACGAAGAAGTTCGAAGAGTTCCGGCGCGGAACGGCGGAAGAGTTACGCGCGCACTATGAAGAGCGGCCGGCGAAGGGGGAAATCACCCTGGTGATCAGCGCGCGAACGAAGTCGGCGCGCCGCGCCGAATCGCCTCACGCAACGCTGTTATCCTAAGGCGGAACGACGCGCGAGTTTCCCCTTGTCACCTTGGCCGAGCCGTGGGACTGTGCGCGACTTTTCCCAAGCCATGGCATTCGCAATTATCAAAACCGGCGGCAGACAGCATCGCGTCGCAGAAGGTGACATTATCGATGTCGATTTCCTCGATGCGGAAGTGGGCAAGGAAGGCGTCTTCGCCGACGTATTGATGATCGGCGACGGCGAGAATATGACTCACGGTTCTCCTTTAATCGAAGGCGCGACCGTGCATGGCGAAGTGATCGAACAGCGCAAAGACAAGAAGGTAATCGCGTTCAAATATCGCCGCCGCAAAGGTTATCACCGCACCGTCGGTCATCGGCGGAAACTGACCCGGGTGAAGATCACCGGGATCGATCTCGGCTCGAAGAAGAACAAATAACCCTCAGGATTTATGGCTCATAAAAAGGGACAAGGCAGCGTCAAGAACGGCCGGGATAGCGTCAGCAAACGCCTGGGCGTGAAGAAATTTGGCAGCGAAACAGTGGTCGCCGGCAATATCATTATCCGGCAGCGCGGGACGAAGTTTTTGCCCGGCAAAAATGTCGGGCTCGGACGCGATTACACCATTTTCGCTTTGACCGATGGTCAGGTGAAATTCGACCGCGCGGGTCGCCGCGTGAATGTCGTCGAAGCGGCGACGAAGTAGTTGCGGTCATCTTCGTTGGTCCGCGTCTGGCTTTTCGCCGGCGGCTCATGGTTTGGCCGATCTCTTTTGTGAGGTTGTGCCCTCTTTCGTCTTTCGTCTATAAACAGCGCGCGCATGAAATATAAAACCTATCTTCTCTTCGGACCGCCGGGCAGCGGCAAAGGCACACAGGGTAAAACGCTCGGCACCATTCCGCGTTTTTTTCATTGCGCCTGCGGCGATGTTTTTCGCTCCATCGACACCCGCACACCGGTCGGTCGCGCGTTTCTCGAATACTCCAGCAAAGGGATGCTTGTCCCGGACGAGATCACGGTGCAACTCTGGAAAGCGCGCATCGATGCCGCGGTCGACGGTCATCAATTTAAACCCGACATCGATACGCTGGTGCTCGATGGCATTCCGCGAAATGTCGGCCAGGCAAAAATCATGGACCGCTTGATCGATGTGCAAAAAGTCTTCCATCTTTCCTGTCCGAATCGGGACGCGCTTTACGAGCGACTAAAAAAGCGCGCGCTCAAAGACAACCGCCTCGACGACGCGAATGAAGAAGTGATCAAGCGCCGGCTCGCGACTTACGAAGAGGAATCGAAACCGGTCCTTGGTTATTATGGGAAGGAACGCATCACCTCGATTGACGCGACCGAGCCGCCGGCGAAAGTTTTGCTGCATGTTTTGGAAAGCATGAACGGGGCCGACGGGAAGCATGAGCCAGCCACAGTTTGAGAATTTCACCGCCTCGAGTCTTTATTGCGAAAAGTGCAAGGCGGCCATGCCGGTGCGGGAGCGCTTGCTCCTGATCCTGCCGGACAAGGAAGTTTACGATTATCTTTGCACCGGCTGCGCCTCGTCCGTTGGTTCGCGCGAGGTAACCGCTGGCGAAAAACTCATGGCACAAAACGCCGCCGCGCGTCGTCCGCGCCGCGCTACGCGTCCGCCGCCGGGACGCATTCAGCTTTAACGCGCAATGCGCGTTGTCTTCATCGGCACAGGCGAAATCGGAGTGCCGGTGCTGCAATGGCTCCTCCGGTCTAACGAGCACAAACTCGTCGCGGTCGTGACGCAGCCGGACAAACCGGCCGGGCGCGCGCAGCGATTGCAAGCGCCGCCGATCAAGCTCGCGCTGGCCGATGCGACGATTCCGATTCTGCAGCCGCGTCGGATTAAACACGAAGACGCGGTCGCGGAAATCCGCGCGCAGCAACCGGACCTCATCGTGGTCATGGCTTACGGACAAATTCTGCCGGCGGCCGTTCTGCAAATTCCGCGGATCGCTTGTTTGAATCTGCACGCCTCGCTCTTGCCGCGACATCGCGGCGCGGCGCCGATTCAAGCGGCCATCGTCGCGGGCGATTCGGAAACCGGGCTGACCGTCATGTATATGGATGAAGGCTTGGACACTGGCGATATCCTCGCGCGTTCCGCGATGACGATTTCGCCTAACGAGACCGGTGGTTCGTTGCACGATCGTCTCGCGCAACTTGCGCCAAACGCGTTGGGCGATGCGCTCGCCCAACTCGGCTCCGGCAATGCGCCGCGCGTTCCCCAAAACAACGCCGACGCCACTTACGCCGCGAAGCTCGAGCGCGATGACGGGCGCATCGACTGGTCGGATTCTCCGCAGGCAATCGAGCGCAAAATTCGCGCATACGATCCGTGGCCGGGCGCATTCACGATTTTGCGAGACGACAGCGGCCGCGAGCGGAAATTAAAAATCTTTCGCGCGAGCGTGTGCCATTCGTCAGCGCTCGTCGGCCCAGTCGTCATCTTGGAAGACGGACGTTTCGCGATCGGCGCGTTGCGCTTGGAAGAAGTGCAGCTCGAAGGCAAACGGCGGATGAATTCCGCCGATTTCGTCCGCGGCCATCCGTGGCTCGGATCGGCCACCGTGGCCTAACGAGAAGAAGGCGGAGTGACAAAGCGCTCGGCCGCGCTGTAAGTTGATCGCATGAAGCTCCGCCTCGTTCTCCTTCTCGCTGCCGCGCCCGCGTTTTCTTTGTTCTCAGAACAAACGCCTCAACAACTCGCCGATGCCGAATTGCCGTCGCTCCTGACCATTTACAAAGATCTGCACACGCATCCGGAATTGTCCGGTCACGAGGAAAAATCGTCCGCCTTCGTCGCAAAAGATCTGCGCGCCGCCGGTTGCGAAGTCACCGAGAAAGTGGGCAAATACGACAAGCCCGACGCCACCGCCTTCGGAGTCGTCGGTGTGATGAAAAACGGCGCCGGCCCGACCGTTTTGGTGCGGACCGATCTCGATGCCCTGCCGGTCACGGAAGAAACCGGCCTGCCTTACACGAGTAAGGACACGACCACGAACGACGACGGCAAACAAGTCGGCGTCATGCACGCCTGCGGGCACGACATTCACATGTCCACTTTCATCGGCGTCGCGCGCGTGCTCGCGAAATTAAAGAACGAATGGCATGGCACGATTATTTTCGTCGGCCAACCGGCGGAAGAGATCGGCACCGGCGCGCGCGCTCTCTTGCGCGATGGTCTTTACACGCGCTGGCCGAAGCCGGATTACGCGCTCGGCTTGCACGACAGCGCGCAAATTGAAGTCGGAAAAATTGGCGTCACCGAAGGTTATACTTACGCCAACGTCGATTCCGTGGACGTGACTATCCCGGGCGTCGGCGGTCACGGCGCCTATCCGCACAAGACGAAGGATCCGATCGTTCTTTCGGCGGAAATCATCAACGCCTGGCAAACGATCGCCAGCCGGGAAAACAATCCGATCGATCCAATTGTCGTGACTGTCGGCTCCATTCACGGCGGGACGAAGCACAACATCATTCCCGACGAAGTGAAAATGCAGCTGACCGTGCGCACTTATAAAGCCGACGTCCGCGAGCGCGTGCTAGCGGCGATCGCGCAGATCGCAAAAGGTTGCGCGATTGCTGCTGGCATGCCAGCCGATCGCATGCCGACCGTGCACGTGCGCGAAGATGAATTCACGCCCGCGACCTACAACAATCCCGAGCTGACCAAACGCGTTTTCGCCGCGCTGCAAAGCGCGCTTGGCCAGGACAAAATTGAGAAGAGCGACCCAACCATGGGCGGCGAAGACTTCGCGGAATACAGTTTGCCGGACCACTCGATCCCGGCCTGCATGTTCAACGTCGGCGCGGTCGATCCGGTGAAATTTGCCGAGAGTCTAAAACCCGGCGCACCGCCGTTGCCGAGCTTGCACTCAAGTAAATTCGCGCCAGTTCCCGAGCCGACCATTCGCACCGGCATTGTTGGAATGACCAGCGCAGTCCTCGATTTGATGAAGAAAAAGTAGCCGCGTAGGCGCGTGCCGATTACTCGTTAGGCGCGAGCGCTGGTTAGAATTTCAAGCGTCTGCGCCACGCTGCGCGAGATGTCGAACTCCGCCGCGCGCTCGAGAATTTCCGGCCGGCTTTGCGCGCGCCGCTCGGCGTCCGCCGCACGGTCGAGACCGGCAAGGTGAAGCAGA
>CAXSCV010000046.1:12635-24558 GCA_964235895.1 uncultured Chthoniobacterales bacterium | reverse complement strand
CGCGCCCGCGGTTATCAAATCGAACAGTGGTAATCTCGGACGCGCGCTACCTTCCGAATAACATCAGCGTCGTCGCGCGAGGATTCGTGCTTAGAAATTAGGAGCGAAAAATTCCGGCAAACGCGCTCCCATAGCGCCAGGCGAGAAAGAGGCCGACCAGGCAAACAACGATGGCCATCGGTAGTCCGGAGCGTTCGATGAAAATGTGGAAGAACAAAATGTTCACGAAGATCGGGCCGAGAATCGTCAGACCCAGCGGCACATAAAAACCGCTGATCAATAACGCGCCGCCGATCACCTGCAACGCAGCCACGGCCTGCAGATACCCAGTCGCGTTCATCGCGCCGATAAAATCGCCGGCCGCCCCGCTCATCGGCGGCATCGGCAGGAAATGCAGAAAGGCATTCGAACCAAAGACGACGAAAACCAATCCCAGTAGCAAACGCGCGATGATCGTGACGACTTTCATGCCGGGAACGTGCGCTGAAATATTGTGCGCTGCCAAGCGAGAAAGCATTCGTTAGGCGCGAAGAATTCACGGATTGGAAGGCGCGCCTTTTCCCTTGCCTAACAAATCGCTCCCCGGCAGCATCGGCCTCGCAGTTCGCTTATGCTCCAGAGCATCGACACGCTGATTGCGTTCGTCCTCATCATGACCGTCGCGAGTTTATTCGTGACGATCATCGTGCAGATGTTCTCGTCCGCGCTCAGCTTGCGCGGCAAAAATTTAGCGAACGCACTTGCGCTAACTTTTCAAACGATCGCGCCATCGCTCAAAGAGAACGCGCATCTTTTGGCGGCGAAAATTCTGACCGACCCGCTCTTCTCCGATTCCACCATGACGAAGAAGGATCGGCTGAAAAATGCGCGCGCGTTCATCGCGCGAGAAAGGGCCTGGACTTTCGGCGACCTCATTGGCGCGAGTCATCTGGCGAGCGCGATTCGACCTGAAGAAGTTTACGCGGCCTTGCAGCGGTTATCCGAAATGCCTCGCTCGGAACCTCGCACGCACCCGGCGAAAGGCGCAGCGGAGCCGAAGCTTTCCGACGAGATGAAAACGTTGCGGGAAAGCGCGGATGAAATTCTCAAAGCGCTTGCTTCGTCGGGAAAGAAAATGGCCGCGATCGGTCGGGGCGCGGACGCCGCGCTTGAAAATTTCGAGGCGTGGTTCGCGACCGCGCAGGATCGCGCGCAGCAATGGTTCCAGGTTCACACCCGCGCCCTAACGATCGCTGCCAGCATACTGATCGCTCTCCTTTTGCAACTGGACGCAGTCGAGATTTTTCATTTCGTCAGCACGGACGCGGCCGCGCGAAACGCACTCGTGGCCAGCGCGGATCAAGTGGTGAAACAAGCCGATGGCGCGCTCGACGAAAAAGGCGGCTTGCTCAAACGCATCGCCGACGCCGCAACCAAACCCGGCCAACCGCCGCTCGATCTTTCGGGAATCGTGCACACCGGCCAACTGCAAGCGGCCTTGGAAAAACGCGACGGCGCGAATTTTAACGAACGCGAATTCGATCGTACCGTCTCGGCGACGACCGCGGAATATTACAAAGATCAGCGCGACAAATTAGGCGAGCTGACGCGTTCGGTCAGCGCGACCGGTTTCGAATTTATTCCGATTGGTTACTGGCGCTGGCCGGCCGGCAACGACGCTGCGAGAAGCGCGCGGAACATTGTGCCACATCTTCCGGGCATTCTGCTTTTCGCGGCGCTTCTCACTCTCGGGGCGCCGTATTGGTTCAATGTTTTGAAAAATCTTTCCAGTCTTCGTCCCGCACTCGCCCGCGCCATTGGCAATGAAGAAGACGCGCGCGAATCGGCCAATGATAAACCGGACCGTCCCAAGCTCGCCTGAGCGCAACGCAACCTCTCGTTAGGCCACTCCAATCCTTCCTCATTATGTCCAACCTTAAAGTCGTCACCGTCGGCGCCAAACAATGCAAGCCGTTCATCCTCGAAGTCTTCGTGGCCAGTCCGGAAAGCGGCTACAAGTTCGAGCTCACTGTCGAAAAATCCTGCACCAGCACGAACGATCCGCTCTGGAAACTGGTCTTCGATCTTTACAAAAAAGATACCGGCGGCGTCTTCCAACAGCTCGTGCATGTCTCCTTCACGCCGACCGAGCCTAACGAGCAAAAAGGCGTGGAAGCTCTCGCGACCGAACCGGTCAATGTCGAGACCGCTCGCGTATTGCGAAACGAAGTGCATCCGGCGGCCAAGGCGATCGCCGAAAGTCAGTCGCCCACGGCCGCGCAGAAAAGAACTTTGCACGATGCCATGAGCAAAGCCGCGCTTAAAGCCATCGACGTCTGAATGAGGTTTCGTCGCGCGCTGCTTCTCCTGGCCGCGTGCGCGCTTCTGGCAGCAGTCGCGCGCGCCGCGCCGGAATGTCGTGATGACTTGCTCGACGCGGACGGCTACATCATTCGCTCGATCAAAATCGAAGGCCGCTGGGTTCCGCCGATCGCCTTGCCGATACGACGGGGCGACCGATTTTCCAACGCGAAAATCCAGCAGACGATGGAAGCGGTGCAGGAGGCATTGCACGGCGAAGATCGCGCGGGCTTCGAGTTGCAAAACCTTGGGGCGATCGGTGTTTTACACATCACGCGATGCCTGCTTGTGGAGGGCAAACAAGTCGACGTCGTCATTCAACCGCGCTCGCTTCGCATCGATCTTTATCAAATCGGCCAAAACGTTTTGCCGATTCCGCGCGCAGGTTTCGCGACATTTTATGATGCTGTTCCGGCGCCGATTCTCGCGCTCAATCCGCTCATCGGCGCCTATCAGGATAAGCGCTACGGATTCGCCTCAACCTTCGGCATCGCCTCGGATCTTTTCGCGCTACCGCAAACCTTGCGGCCGCAGAATTCGGAGAACCAAAACACGCGTCTCGATCTCGTGGCGACCGGCCGCAAATCGTTCGAGCATTCCTTTTACAATGCCGACGTCCATCTTGGCCTAACAAGTCTTCGGCCCGGTCAATTCCTCGAAGAAAGCGCACTCGAGCTCGCTTATTCCGGCGCCAATGAGCCGCGCGGCGACAATACTTTCCTGCGCGACGCCGGCGAAATCGGCGGCAGCATGCGCTTGAAACCGAAACTCGGAATTGTGCAAACACTCGACCTTGGCGCGAGATACCGCTGGTCGCATAATCGCTTCACACCCGATGGCGACCTCGCCGATACCGACGAAAGCGCGGGGGAAATTCGCCTGCTCGCGGAAGGCCGCGCTGCTGGCGGATTTTTGCGCGCCGGATTGTGGGCGGACTTCGGCGCGCCAGATCGTGGGAGCAATTACGGCCGCGTCGCGGGCCTGCTCGGTTTCGAAAAAGAATTTCTCGTTGCGACCAATCAAACCATCGGGGTGGAAGCGATTGTCGGCGGCGGCAAAGCTTGGTCCGCACCGGCTTACGCGCGTTTTTACGGCGGAAACAGCGAGCGCGATTTCCTCTACGACAACTTGCAATCGCCCGCGCTCGCCGCCTTTCCGAACGGTCCAATCATTCGCAGTTTCGGCGAAGGCGACGCGCTCACCGCATCGAGTCGCGGCGTGCGCGGTGCGAGCGATTATTGGCACGCTAACATTAACATCACGCTGCCGATTCCGGCGCTCTCCGCCCCGCTCATTCCCGACGAAGAAGTGCTGCCGGGATTGACCTTGAAGCGCTTGCTGAAAAACAAGGCGGGCGACGCCGTCTCACATCTTGCGGTTGAATTCGAAGACGAAGGACTTTCGCCCGCCGCCGCGCTGGCCAAGGCAAAAGCGATTTATGGCGAGGTCGAGCCCGCGGTCACTTGGGTGGCCGACCGCGCGAATGTTTACTCGCTCAAGCCGCTCCTCCTTTGCGATGTCGCCGGACAAAACATTGACGGCGCGCAACGGGTGAACGCGGCTGTTGGCGGCGGCCTGCAACTCACGATCGTGACCGCGAAGATGGAAGTTGGTTACATGCAGACGGTTGCGGGTAATCAAACCGGCAACGGAAATTTCTTCGGTCGAATCGTCTTCGAAAATATCTTCTAACGAATGCAAACTCAGCCATCGCTTAACGCGCGCCTCGCGCGGCGAGCGGACACTTATTCCTCCCTATGATCCTACAAATCGGCAGCACCGGCAGCGCAGTCGCGCAATTACAGCTCACGCTCAATCAACTCGCGCAGGCGGGAAATTTCAAAATGCCCGACGGCAATTTGAACGGCAGCGGCACCTTCGGCGAAAAAACCGAAGCCTCCGTGAAAGCGTTTCAAAAAAAATGCGGACTCGACCCGGATGGCGTCGTCGGTCCGGACACTTTCGCGAAAATGGACGAGCTCCGCGGCAAACTCGTCGCGGTCCCGGCGCCCGCGCCATCGCAGGCAAACGATCGCGCGGACCTGTTGGCGAAGTTGATCGACATTGCGCAACACGAAGTAGGCGTGCGTGAAGTGGGCGGCAATAATTGCGGCGTGCGCGTGCGCGATTATCAACGCGCGACCGATTTGCGGCCGTTAGATGCGTGGCCCTGGTGCGCCGCTTTCACTTCCTGGGTCATTCGCGAATGGCTCAATAATTTTCCCGAAGCGCGTCGCGCGCTTGGCTGGAAAAATGAGGAGGTCGAAGCGAAGCGTCCGAAAACGGCGAGCGCGTTTGAATACATCGATTGGGCTCGGCGTTTCGATCAGGAAATTCTGCCGCCAACCGCGCGGCCCGAAAGTGGAATGATCGCGGTCTTCGATTTCTCGCACATCTGTTTCGTGAAAGCGCCGATCGACGCGAAAACTTTCCGCACGATCGAAGGCAACACCAACGGACGCGGCGATCGCGACAGCGTCATGGGTGACGGTGTTTGGGAAAAAACGCGCGCGAAAAATCTCGTGCGTAATTTCATCCGCTGGCGCTTCGTCGCGGTGCCCGGCGACGACACTTTTGTGAGCGATGCCGCGCCGCCGCCGGCCGTTTTGCCGAACACGCAGGGCATTGGCGGGATTCCGCGCGAAGCGATCGAATTCATCATCGACGAAGAAGGAATGGATCAACCATGGAGATTTCCCGGCGGCGATTCCGGCGTCACGCTCGGTCACGGCTACGACCTCGGCGCGGGCACGGAATCGAGTTCGGAGATGATCAATGATTGGAAGCCGTGGCTTAGCGGCGCGCAGCTCGACCGACTCGGAATTGCCATCGGAAAAACAGGCGACACAGCGCGCGCACTCTGTCCGCAATTTCGCGATATCAACATCACCAGCGAAGCAGCCGACGACGTTTTCTTCCGCAGCACTGTGCCGAAATATTCGCAGAAAATGCTCTCGATTTTTCCGAACGCGAGCAAGCTGCCGGGCAATGCGCAAGGCGCGTTGCTGAGTCTGGTTTTCAATCGCGGAACTTCGCTCAAAGGCGATCGCCGCCAGGAAATGCGCGCGATCAAAGACCTGCTTGCGGGCGAGCCGCCCTATGATTTGGCAGCGATCACGCAACAATTGCGCGCGATGAAACGCATCTGGCAAGGCAAGGGCCTGGACGGACTAATCGCGCGCCGCGAACGGGAAGCGCGCCTCGTCGAAAGCAGCATTACCTGAAAGGAACTACTCGTTATGCGAATCGCGACGCCGGCGAGAGGAGTAGATTCTAACAAACACGTCCAAGTCAGGCGCGACATAATTCCGACCAAACCACGCGGGTTTGAGTTTTTCCGGGATTTCTTTCCGGGCTGACGCTTCCTGTGAATGCGCCGTAGGGTTATCCCTACCGACATCCGGAGCGCCCTGCGCGAATCCACAACTATAGGTGAGAGGCCGAAGATTTCTGATACTCAGAAAATGAAGGGAATTCTTTTTCCGTCTCTGCGTCGATCTCGTTCCTGACAAAGAACGAACAAAATTTTTGGCCGATACGGCATTCAGAGCATCCTTGTTCCAAAAACAACCATTGGCCATTCGGATTTAAATCGAGAAATATCCATTCCCCATCCGCCTGCAGAGCGAAGTCGGCACTGGCGAAATTAATGAGCAACGCTTCCATAAAGCTTTTCATCTTGGTCTCTAGAACTTCTGGAATTGGAACGGCTTCAAACCTCACATGGCCTTGCTGATAAAAACCGACTCTAAAATCGAAATGCGGGTCGCCATCCTGCAACACTTTGTAGGCGAATAAGTTTGCGCCCATAACGACCAACCTTATATCCGCCACCTTGTCAATTCGCTGTTGATACATCGTAATGCAATGGGCAACATCTTCATCAGTTAGCTGGGAGGCTCTTCCAACGTCTAAAACAGTAGCAAAAGCTTTAAGTAAGACTCCCGATTCCGTCTCCCATGAATACGCATCGAGCGGCTTGGCAACGATTTCTCCCTCAGTGGCCACAAAAGTTCTAAAGCGACTTGGTTCCGCAGTAACGAGAGTCCGCGGAACGTTAATACCGTGAGACCTAGCAAGCCTCAGCTGGAGCAGTTTGTTTTCTGCCCTTTGGGCAGCCGACGGTAGATTTATCCAGCGTACTGGAGAACTTTCGAATATTTGCACCAACCACTTCGTAAACCGTCGATCTTCCAGCGTCGCGTACTCGTCAGTCTTGGAAACAGTATTATTGAAAGTGAAGGGCGGCCATAGTCTTCGACACCATACAGCCTCGACGTCGCGCCAATCTGGGTTCGTAACTTCATCATAGTTGTTATCTATATATATGCTCGTCCTCGTCGGAGCGTTTTGATGCCCGGAGTTAATGAGCGCACAATTATAGCCGGCTTGTTCCAAAGCCCAAGCTACATAATGCGCGTGCGTGTCCGAAGCGTCGCCCAAAATGGTGAATGCGTTCATGCAGGTGGTATCAGCGACGATTGTTCAGTCGACGCGATTTGGGACCGCAAGATCACTTCAGGACACAATGTTTACCGCGTCCGCGTACGCTCCTGGAGCTGAAACTCCAGGAGCGCAGTCATCTCAGCAGATAGAGTTTCCAGATAAGCGGGAACTCTGTTCAGCCATCTTAGAACGCGAAGTCTTTGTCACCTTTATCGTGACCGGAGTTCGAATCGGTCGAGCCAGGATACCCCCCGCTGACATTTTTCAATTCTTCCGCTGTCATCGGTCTAGCCAGTTGCCTCATGACTGATACTGCTTGTGTGTTATCTTCGTTTTTATTTTCCATGTTTCTATGTTTTTGTTGTTGACGCATGATGAAAACGGATCATGCTTTCCGCCTTGGACGCATCGATATATTCGATGTTCGAGCAAGATGTTAGATACCCATTTTGAAGGGTAAAAATTTGATCGGCGCTGACAATCGTTTCTGGGCGGTGCGCGATTACAATTCGGGTGATTCGCAGGTCACGAATCGCGGAGTTCACTCTTTCTTCATTAAGAATATCTAAATGACTCGTCGCTTCATCGAGAAGAAGATGCTTGGGTTGACGGAATAAAGCGCGGGCAAGTAGGAGCCGCTGTTTCTGCCCACCCGAGAGCGCGGAGCCCATATCGCCAATCAGGGTGTTATAACCCATGGGCATAGCCAAAATGTCCTCGTGAATGGCCGCTTGCCGTGCGGCCAATTCAAGAATCGTGTGGCTAGGGGCCGGTGTGAAAAAGCTAATATTATCGGCAATCGAACCCGAGAAGAGTTGATCATCCTGCATCACAACGCCAAAAAGGTTTCTATATGAATCTAGGCCATATTTGCGAATCTCCACGCCGCCCACACGCACTTCACCTTCTTGGGGTGGCAATAACCCAAGAAGGATTTTCGCCAAAGTCGTTTTTCCACATCCGGAAAGACCGATGAATGCAATCGATTGCCCAGGCTCAATGCGGAAAGAGCAATGTCGAAGAATCCAAGGCTCACTGCTCGCGTAACGAAAACTGAGATCGCAAATCTCAATTGCGGCAGCCGGGGTCGAACTAAAAAAGGTGGACGCCGAGTTTTCTTCGGCTTGTGTTAGCGCGATATCGGCGATTCGTTCTGCGTGAAGTCGCAGTAGTTTGAATTCTACCCATTTATCAACGAGGCTTTTTCCCCGACTGGTAAATAGTTCTGCGTAAGCTATGAATGCAATGAGCATACCGGCGGAGAACTGCCGTTCTAGAACCAGAATGGCTCCAAGCCATATAGTCGCAACTCTTTGTGCTCCAAATACCAAATAGTTTAGCGAGTCAAACACAATTCCGATGCGCTGAATAGTGAGGTCACGATGTGCGACCTCGACGCTCATGCTAGCGAAGCGCGCAACCCGATCGGGCTGAGCGTTCGCGAGTTTGATCGTTTGAACCCCTCGAACGGATTCCATTAGGGACGTCGTCAGGTGAGCCGACTGATGAATCTGTTCCGCTTGAGCGTTTCGCAATTGATGCGATGACAACCAGCGTAAAGCTGCATAAATTCCGAAAGCCAGCAACACTACGCCTGTAAGTAGAAAGCTATACGCAGCAAGAAGAAAAAGAACAAGCACGCCAGTAATGCCATCGAGGATCGCCGTAATGAAGCTATTAGTGAGAGTTTGCTGGATGGCCGCGATCGATGTAAAACGTGAGAGTACGTCGCCCATGTGACGTTTCTCAAAATAGTCCATCGGCAATCCGATAAGATGATGAAAGAGGTTTGTTCTCCACTGCGTGTTGATTCTGGCGGAAATCCACGTGAGTACCCATCCTCGCAGTCCGGTGACAGCGCTCTGGAAAAGGACGATACCCATAAATCCGAGACAGAGGACCGTGAGGAGTTGTAGGCTTCCGGAAACCAATACTTGGTCTATAACTCCCTGAAGAAACAAGGGTGAGACCAGCACAAAGATCTCTAAAGCGAGAGAAAGCAAAAGGATTCTAAGAATAGATCTCTTGATTCCGACGATTTTTCCTGTGACGTCGCGAATTGAAATTGCTGTATAAGCTCGAATGGGCCGAAAATCACGGGCGGGGCTCATTTCAAGCACCACACCTGTGAAGTGACCGCTGATTTCAGCGACGGGGAGCCGCACAAGGCCGCGCGCCGGATCGTGTAGGATGATCATCCGGCGGGTGACTTTTTTCAAGACTACGAAATGGCTCATGTCCCAATGAAGAATGCACGGGACTTGCAATTGTGGGAGATACTCGGGCTCGACCCGAACGGCGCGCGGGTTGAAGCCAAGACTGTGACTCATGGCAATTAGATGGGGTAAAGTCGTTCCCTTGAGAGAAACGGGAAATTTTCTCCTTATTCCCTGCAAATCAACCTTATGACCCCAATAACTTGCAATCATGGCAACGCAAACCGCACCGCATTCGGCCGCTTCAGTCTGTAGAAATATTGGCAAGTAATTCCTTTTCCCGAGTCGCTGCAGGTGATCCGTAATATCCATGGTCAGTCTCAGAGCCGGCGGCTCATATCTGTTTTGAGCCTCTCTTTGGAGGCGATTGCATGGAGCGCCGTATCCCGTAGAGGGGTTCAAGGACCCATTCGATAAGCCTTCGCTTGTCGAGGAGGATATCGGCATCCGCTGTCATCCCGGGCTTGAGTGACTCTTGCTTACCGTAAGCACTCACCGATTGTTGATCGAGCGCTACCAGGACGCGGTACAAGGGTTCAGAAATCGTCCGTCCGAGCCGATTAGTAAGTTCGGAGGCAGCGGTCGCGCTGCGAGAGACTTCAGTAACCCGGCCTCCCTGTTGGCCGAATTTCTGATAAGGAAAAGCGGGATAACGGAGCACTACCCGGTTGCCAATCTCGAGAAAGCCAGCGGCTCGACTCGGTAACCAAAGTTCGGCTTGAAGGGCCGACTCCTGAGGAAGTATTGAAAGTAGACGTTGGCCAGGGAGAACTGTTTGCCCGTTTTGAATGGCTAGGTTAGAAACGACTCCGTCACGTGGAGCACGCAGAACGACCGCTCTTTGCGCTTCACTTTGCGCGAGAGATTGATTAATCCCCGAGAGCCGAAAGCGAAGTTCGTTTTGCTGAGACTCAATAGAAAGTGGAAGCTGCTCCAACTGATCTTGTAGCGTCCGGAGCTGTTGCTCGGTATCTAGCCGTTGGCGAGCTAAGATGTTGAGTTGCGAATGGCCGTTGAGGGACTCGGCCTCATACTTTTCAATTTCTGTCTGGGAAAATGTACCGTCCTGGACACCCGGCTTTAGTTTGTCCAAGCGGCTCTCGGTTAACTTAACTATTTCCTGCTGAGTCGAGACTTGACGATCAATCTCATTAAGTTGGCCATTTAACATGAGCGCTCGCTCGGTTAGGCCCTGCCTTTGTTTGTCTTCTAGCTGCTTCTGGCTCTTGAGAAGTGCTTCCAATTCTCCGATTTGAGCCTGCAAATCTCTAATAACCGCAGTCTGCGTCAGGCCTTTTGAGAGGCTGTTAACCTCGCCCGATAATTCTACGAGGTCCTGACCTTTCGCGACGATCTGGCCCTCGTGAATAAGTGTTTCCACCACCGTTCCAGCGGATTGAGCGGTCACTGGCAAAATCCCAGCAGTAGGAATCAGTTGACCCTCGACGCTTTCGTGGCGGGTGTAAGTGCCTACACATAAGAAAACGACCACGGCAACCGCAAACGATACCGCGAGAAGGGTCAACGCCCAGGATGAGACAGGCTGGGTAAGAGTGATCCGGCCCATCCAATTCTGGGCCGAGGCGTCGAGAACTTCCCGCCTGAAAAGCGGCAAATCGCCATTTTCGGTTGGCGACTGATCGTCGCCGCTATGCACTGAACCCGTCTCGACGGCGGATTCAGACGAAACCTGCACGGTATTGGGTATGGTCCGCTCGCAACCGTACGTCAAATGTTTAACCAGTCCGATTTAGTCATATCGCGATTTTGATTAACTGCGCAGCCGATCCAAGCGCTCGCATTATTGCAGGAACGCTGCACGCACGCGTGTTCTCGCCAACGCCACTCGTCGTCAGAGTCGCGGAGATTTCCCCGAGACAGGGCGTTTACGATAACCGGGTCGCGCGCGGGATCGAAACCGTTATGGTTGTGCAAGCAATGGAAATGAACGGGAAACATTTGGCCGCGGCCTAACGAGTCCTGATGCGCATCGCCACTTACAACGTCGAGAATCTTTTCAGCCGCGCGCGCGCCATGACCGGCGACGATCCGGCGAAGACTTCCGATGTCTTGGCTGATGTCGCGGTTTTGCAAAAACTCATCGACCAACCGGTTTACAGCGCGGCCGATAAAACGCTCATCGCGCAGATTCTGAAAAAGCATAAAGCGCTCGGAAACACTGGGCCATTTTTTCTTCAGGAAACCCGGCGCGCGCTTGTCTCAGCGAAAGGCGAAGTGGTGGCGAGCGGCCGCGGCGATTGGATGGGTTGGATCGAGTGGCGGCGGTCGTTAGTCAGCGCGCCGGCGATCGCAAATACCGGGCGCATCATCAACGAAATAAAAGCGGACGTGCTCTGCCTGGTCGAGGTGGAAAGCCGGCCGGTCCTGCGCCAATTCAATGACGACATTTTGAAAGCCGCGCCTTATCCGCACGCGATGTTGATCGATGGCAACGACGACCGCGGGATCGATGTTGGTCTCGTTAGTCGCTGGCCCATTCTCGATATGCGAAGCCATGTCGATGATCCCGACCCGGATACGCATCGACCGGTTTTCAGTCGCGATTGTGCGGAGTTTCAGATCGACGTTCCCTCGCATCCGAGCCTTTGGATTTTACTCAATCATTTCAAGAGCCGCGGCTACGGTTCGAAGACCGCCAACGATGCGAAACGAAAAAAACAAGCGACGCGCGTCTCGGAAATTCTCGAGCGTTTCGATTTGAAAAAGCAATGGGTCATCGTCGCGGGCGACTTCAATGAACTACCGACCTCCGCTTCGTTGACGCCCTTGTTGAAGCGCGCCGGTTTGCGGAACGCTTTCGAAAAATTACCGGCGAGCGCAGATCGCTGGACACATCGCGACGACGCCACGCCGAGCAAGAATCAGCAGATCGATTACTTGTTAGTCTCCGACGCGCTCTG
>CAXSCV010000046.1:1119-12625 GCA_964235895.1 uncultured Chthoniobacterales bacterium | reverse complement strand
GAAGTGCAAATCGATCGGCGCGGGATTTGGGCAACCGCTCAGAAGACCCGCGCGAAATATCCGCCGCTTGCCACGGTCACGGGCGACAGCAGTTCGGCGAGCGATCACGCCGCGGTTTGGGCGGACTTCGTTTTGCCCTAACGAGTCGTTAAACGTGGCCGCATCGACTCCGCCTGCTTCCGCAACTCGCGCGCGCACGCAGTGGTATCGCACTCTTTACCTCCAGGTTTTGATCGCGGTCGCGCTTGGCGTGGTCCTCGGTGCGGTCTTTCCTGAGATTGGAAAAACGCTCCGGCCGCTCGGTGATGGATTCGTTAGGCTGGTGAAAATGATCATCGCCCCGATCATTTTTTGCACGGTCGTTCACGGCATCGCGTCGATGAGCGATCTGAAAAAACTCGGACGGATCGGCGGGAAGGCGCTGCTCTATTTCGAAGTCGTTTCCACCTTCGCGCTCATCCTCGGTTTGCTCGTGGTCAACACGTTAAAACCGGGCGCCGGTTTCAACATCAATCCCGCGACGCTCGACCCGACTGTCGGTCACGGCTACGCGCAAGCGGCGCACGCGACCGGCGTGGTTGATTTTTTGCTCAACATCATTCCGCGCTCGTTCTTCGATGCCTTCGCCACCGGCGATTTGTTGCAGGTGTTGCTCGTCGCCGTGCTGAGCGCATTCGCCATTTCCGCGCTTGGCTCACGCGGTCAACCGATCCTGCGCGTGATCGAACAAGGCGGCGAAATTTTCTTCGGCATCATGCGCTTGATCGTGAAGGTCGCGCCGCTGGCCGCGTTCGGCGCGATGGCTTTCACGGTCGGCAGCTACGGAATTGGCGCGCTCAACAAGCTGCTCGCGCTCATGTGCAGCTTTTATTTAGCGGCAGGATTGTTCGTCATCGGCGTGCTCGGCCTCATCGGACTTTTCGCGGGATTCTCCATCTTCCGGCTGCTCAATTATCTCAAAGAAGAAATCATGCTGGTGCTCGGAACGAGTTCTTCCGAGACCGCTTTGCCGGGGATGTTGAAGAAAATGCGACGACTCGGCTGCGCGGAATCGACCGTCGGCCTGGTCATCCCGACCGGCTACAGTTTCAATCTCGACGGCACGAATATTTACATGACGGTGGCGGCGGTTTTCCTGGCGCAAGCGACCAACACACCACTGGCTTTGAAGCAACAAATCGCGCTCATGCTGGTCGCGATGATTTCATCGAAAGGCGCCAGCGGCGTGACCGGCGCCGGCTTCATCACGCTCGCCGCGACGCTGGCCGCAGTGCCATCGGTGCCAATCGAATCGCTCGCGCTCTTGGTCGGGATCGATCGTTTCATGAGCGAATGTCGTGCGCTCACCAACCTGATCGGCAACGCCGTCGCGACCATCGTTGTCAGCCGCTGGGAAAACGAAATCACGCCTAACGAGTTGCGGCGAAATCTGGCCGCGCCGGTCAGCATCGTCAAGCTCGCGGCGGAACCGGTGTGAAGCTCGCGGAAGTGGCGCGATGAAGGATGGGTATGATGCCGTCGTGGTCGGCTCGGGACCGAATGGGCTGGCCGCGGCCATTACGCTGGCGCGCGCGGGTTGTTCGGTTCTGTTGCTCGAAGCCAACCACTCGTTAGGCGGCGGCCTTCGCTCGGCCGAGCTGACGTTGCCGGGCTTCCTCCACGATGTTTGTTCGGCGGTTCATCCGCTCGCGATTGGTTCGCCCTTTTTCGGTTCGCTGCCGCTCGAGCGCTTTGGATTGGAATGGATTCAACCCGATATTCCGCTGGCGCATCCGCTGGAAGATAGCCGCGCGGTTTGTCTGCTGCGCGACCTCGGTGAAACCGCCACGCGTTTAGGCGGCGACGCGCGCGCGTATCGTAATTTATTTCAACCGCTGGTGCGCGATTGGCCAGAGCTGGCCATGGAATTCCTCCAACCGATGCTGCATTTCCCGCGTCATCCGATCGCGCTGGCGCGCTTCGGTCTCGGCGCAATTTGTCCGGCGAATTTTCTGGCGCGCGCGCTTTTCAAAACGGAGGAAACACGCGCGCTTTTTGCCGGCATCGCGGCGCATTCGTTTTTGCCCTTGGAGAGCGCGGCCTCCGCGGCTTTCGGCTTGGTTCTTGGCATGGCTGGTCACGCGGTCGGCTGGCCCATGCCGCGTGGCGGTTCGCAGGCGATCGCGCGCGCGCTCGCCGCATATTTCCGCGAACTCGGCGGCGAGATCGAAAACGATCGTCGCATCGACTCGTTAGGCGAAATTCCCAAAGCGCGCGCCATCCTGCTAGATGTATCGGCCTGGCAGCTCGCGCGTTTGGCCGGCGATCAATTGCCGACATCTTATCGCGCGCGTCTGCAAAATTTTCGGCGCGGACCCGGTGTTTTCAAAATCGATTACGCGCTCTCCGAGCCGATTCCGTGGCGCGCGGCGGAGTGTCGTCGCGCGGGCACGATTCATCTCGGCGGAACGCTCGCGGAAATCGCCGCCGGAGAACGCGCGGTCGCACGGGGCGAGCATCCGCGACAACCTTTCGTACTTTTGGCACAGCAAAGTTTATTCGATGAAACACGCGCGCCGCGCGGTTGCCAAACGCTCTGGGCTTACTGCCATGTGCCTAACGGATCGACCGTCGACATGTCGGAACGCATCGAGGAACAGATCGAGCGCTTCGCCCCCGGCTTCCGCGATGGCATTCTGGCGCGGCATTCTTCCAACACAGCCGAGTTGGAAAAATCGAACGCGAATCTTGCGGGCGGCGATATCAATGGCGGCGCTGCTAATCTAGCGCAATTGCTCGCGCGTCCGGTTCTCGGTCCCACGCCCTATCGGACGCCGTTGCGCGGCGTTTATCTTTGCTCCGCCTCCACTCCGCCGGGCGGCGGCGTACACGGAATGTGCGGCTACCATGCGGCGCGAGCAGCCTTGCGCGAAGTCTTCGGCAGAGACGCAACCACTCGTTAGGCGCGAAGTTACCCGCACGCATTTCCTTAAGCGCGTCCCACCTTAAGCAGTGCGATAGTGCTCGCACATTATGAACTGGATCTGGATGAGTTTGTATCACGCCGTCGTCATGGCCTGGGAAACTTTCTGGGCGCTCTCGCTTGGCTTTACCATCTCGGGCGCGCTGCAAGTTTTCGTGAGCAAGGAGCGGATGAGCCGCCAGTTTGGCCGGACGAATTTCCGCTCGATGGGATTCGCCACGCTCTTCGGCGCCGCCAGCAGCTCGTGTTCTTATGCGGCGGCGGCGGCGGGACGGAGCGCCTTCAAACAAGGCGCGGCGCTCATCCCGGCGCTCGCTTTCATGTTCGCTTCGACCAATCTGGTGATCGAGCTCGCAGCCGTGCTTTGGATTTTGCTCGGCTGGCGTTTTCTGCTCGCGAATTTCATCGGCGCTTTCGTTCTCATCGGGTTGCTTTGGCTCCTCGCGCCGCTGATTTTTCCAAAAGATTTAGAACAGGACGCGCGCGCGCATGTGAAAGGCGGCGACGATGAGGACGGTTGTTGCGGGCACGGCAAGCACGACCACAACGATGCGAAAAGTTCGGGCCACATGTCGCGTTGGACGCAGGTGGCGCACGCCTTCGTCATGGATTGGTCGATGTTGTGGAAAGAAATTTCCATCGGCTTTTTGCTCGCGGGATTTCTTGCGACCGTGATCCCGCCGCACTGGTGGCAGGAACTCTTTTGGCAAAACGGCCCTTATTGGCCGCGCCTGATCGAGAACTGCATCGTCGGGCCATTTATCGGTATCGCCAGCTTCGTTTGCTCGGTCGGCAATCTGCCGCTGGCCGCGCATCTCTGGAGCAGCGGGATCAGTTTTGGCGGAGTGATCTCATTCATCTTCGCCGACTTGATTGTCGTGCCGCTGATTTTGATTTTCGCGAAATATTACGGCAAACGCGCGGCCGCTTATATCACCGTCGTTTTTCTGCTGTGCATGATCACCGCCGGCATCGTGGTCGATCTCCTCTTCAACTTGCTCGGATTAATCCCGGACGGTCCGCGGCCGCCGAGCCCAGTCATGGAAATGAATTTCCACTGGAACTACACCAGTTGGCTCGACCTCGCCGCAGCCTTCCTCGCGGGCTTCCTCCTCGTCCTGCACTTCCGCCATCGCGGCCACGGCGGGATGGCGCATCACCATTAGAAATCGCGGCAGCCCAAGGCGCCGCGACCACTCGTTAGGCGCGGCTCACTTCTGCACCGTGATCTGCACGCGACGATTTTGCGCGCGGCCCGCGGGATTGTCCGTGCCGTCCTGATTCTTATTCGGCGCGACTGGATTTTCCTCGCCCTGGCCTTCGGTAGTGATGTTGTCCGCGGGCAAATTCTTCGTCTTCACCAGCCAATCTTTCACCGCCACCGCGCGCTCGCGGGAAAGCGCGAGATTCTCTTTCGTTCCGCCTTTTGAATCGGTGTAACCGGTGATCGTAACTTTCCCTTCCGGGAACGCTCCGACAACCGCCGCGACGCGCTCCAGAGACGGCTCCGCTTCCGGACGAATGATCGCTTTATTGAAATCGAAAAGGACGTCGCCCTGGAGATTGATGCTGATCGATTGCGCGGTTTCCTGATACTTCAGCTGATCTTTCAGTTGCTCGAGTTCGGTCTGTTTTTTCGCGAGGTCGATCTCTTTTTCCTTCAGCTCGATCTCTTTCTTTTTTAGGTCGAGCGATTTTTTCTCGAGCGACGGCGAAGAGGAACTCTCCTGCGCGGAGGCGAGTCCGGTGAAAGTGAATCCCGCGATCGTCAGAAGGCAGGCAGCGCGGAGGAAACTCGGTCGGAATGTGCTCATAGAGATAGAATCGCAAACGCACGTCGCGCTGGTTCCGCGAGAAATACGATTCACGACCGTCAGCGTTCCAAAAAAAATTCGACAAACGAATGCGCGAGCTTCCCAGCCCGGGCTTCTCTGTTTAATCTGCCGCAAGTGCAGATATTCCCGAGTCCCCAGGAATCATTGCGCCGAAATCGTTTCGGACGAGCGCGACCGGCACGGAACGCGTAGCGCTAGGGGAACATGTCACAGCTTTTCCGGAGGCGAGCCAATGCCATCGCGCGCTTGCTCGTGGTCGGCGTGCCGCTCGGGCTCTTCGCTACCGCCGCGGCCATGTTCGCGTTTGCGCGCTCAGATTTTTTGACGCACGTCGAATCGCCGATCGATCAACCAGTGCCGTTCAGTCATCAACACCATGTCGGCGGTCTCGGGATGGATTGCCGTTATTGCCATACCAGCGTCGAGCAATCGCAGTTCGCCGGTGTTCCGCCGACCGAAACCTGCATGACCTGTCACTCGCAGATTTGGAAAGATGCGCCCGTCTTACAACCGGTCCGCGATAGCTGGCAAACCGGTCGCCCAATCAAATGGACCCGCGTGCATGATTTGCCTGATTACGTTTACTTCAATCACAGCATCCACGTCGCGAAAGGCGTCGGTTGCGCCACCTGCCACGGCCAGGTGAACGAGATGCCGTTAACTTGGAAGACGCAGGAACTCCAGATGCGCTGGTGTCTCGATTGCCATCGCAATCCGGAGAAATTTCTCCGCCCGACCAACGAAGTCGTGAACATGAAATACGAGCCGCCGCGCGATCAAATTCACTTCGGCCAACAACTCGTTAGGCAAAACAACGTCCACACGGCCGGGTTGACCGATTGCTACACATGCCACCGGTAATCGAACTGCCCGCGCATGATGCGGCAAGTGGTCCCGTCCGGGGAGCGCACGCGACCCGCGTGCCGGTTTTGGCGACTCGCCAAAACCTTCTTCATCCAGGGCGCCCTCTCGGAGAAAAGTTCGCGACGGCGAGTCGCCGTCGCCAGCACGCGGGTCGCGTGCGCTCCCCAGCATCTCCCCTGCGCTGAACTGATCTAAATCCGCGCATGAATTCCCCTAACGACTCCTCACCGCGGCAAAATCAAAGCAGCAACGAGTTCCGCGACGGCGCAGTAGATTGGACTAACGAGTTATCGCGCCGAAAATTTCTCAAGCTTATGGGCGCGTCGGTCGCGCTCGCCAGCGCCACCGCCTGCACGCGCAATCCGCTCGAGCACATCGTCCCCTACCAAAGGCAGCCGGAGGAAATCATTCCCGGCCAGCCGCTCTTCTACGCGACCGCGCTCACCCTCGCCGGCTATGCCCGCGGCGTTCTCGTGGAAACGCACGAAGGCCGGCCGACCAAAATCGAAGGAAATCCGCAACATCCCGCCAGCCTCGGCGCGACCGATGTTTTCATGCAGGCGGAACTGCTCACGCTGTACGATCCCGAGCGTTCGCAGGCTGTGATGCACGACGGACAAATCAGCACCTGGGACATTTTCCTGGGCGAGCTGAGCGCCGTCCGCGGCGACGGACTCCGCATTCTCACTCCGCACGAAACCTCGCCGACCTTGCTCAATCAAATCGCGCGATTGCTCGCCAAATATTCCACGGCCAAATGGCACGTGCACGAGCCGCTCGCGTCGGACGCGCCGAGGGCGCAGTACCATTTCGATCAGGCCGATGTCATCCTCTCGTTAGGCTCGGATTTTCTGGGCGATCTGAAATCCGCGCGCGAGTTCACAAAACGCCGCCAGCCTAACGAGTCGATGAATCGACTCTACGTCGCCGAATCCACGCCGACCCTGACCGGCGCGATGGCCGATCACGGGCTGATTCTGAAGCCGGATCAGCTCGAACAGTTCGCACGGAATTTGCCGGCAGCGATTGCAGCCGATCTCCGCGCACACGCCGGAAAGTGTCTCGTCGTCGCGGGCGAATGCGAATCGCCGGCCATTCATGAAGCGGCGCGGCAATTGAATGAGTCGTTAGGCAACGTGGGCGCGACCGTGGAATATTTGCCCGCCACGCAAAATCCGGCGCATGATCTGCACGAGCTCGTGACCGACATCAACGCAGGCGCGGTCAAAACGCTTCTGATTCTCGGCGGCAATCCGGTTTACGACGCGCCGGCGGATTTCGACTTCGCGAATTTGCTGAAAAAAGTTCCGCGCGTCGTTCATCTCGGTCTTTACCAAAACGAAACCGCGGCGCTCGCGCACTGGCACATTCCGGAAGCCCACCCGCTCGAAAGCTGGAGCGACGCGCGCTCTCGCGACGGCACGGCAACGATCATGCAACCGATGATCGAGCCGCTTTTCGCTGGTCGATCGCGACATGAAATTTTGTCGGCGCTTCTCGAAGAAGCGCCGAGCAACAGCTACGAAATCGTGCGCGCATTTTGGCAGTCGCAACCGACGAGCGGCAACTTCGAAGCCGATTGGCGCAAGGCGTTGCACGATGGCGTGGTCTTGAAGCCGGCGCGGCTTCGCGCCGACGAGCGGCCCACCGAGCGGCCCGAGGGCGGGCCGTCTCCGACATCTCCGCTTCATCTTCTCATCCGTCCCGGCTCGCGCATGCTCGATGGCCGCTACGCGAACAACGCCTGGCTCCAGGAATTGCCCGATCCGTTCACCAGCATCGTCTGGGATAACGCAGCACTCGTTAGTCCGGCGACTGCGCAGCGTCTCGGCCTAACGAATGGTGACGTGATCAATTTGAAATTCCGCGGGCGCGCGCAGCAAGCGCCGATCTGGATTTCGCCGGAGCAGGCGGATGATTGCGTCACGATCACGCTTGGTTACGGACGGACGCGCGCGGGCAGTGTCGGCAACGGCGTCGGCTTCAATGCCTACACCCTGCGGACATCGGATACGCTTTGGGGCGGCGCTGGTTTGGAAATCGAAAAGACCGGCGCGCATCACGATCTGGTGACGACGCGGCATCATTGGGAAATGCACGAGCGCGAGCAGGTGCGGGTCGGAACGCTCTCCGATTTTCAAAAGAATCCAGGCGCGATCGCGAAACCAGAAGAACCGCCGCCGACCGACGACGAATCGCTTTACCCGAAGGTTGCCTACACCGGGCACGCCTGGGCGATGTCGATCGATCTCAACACCTGCATCGGTTGCGGTGTTTGCACGATCGCCTGCCAGGCGGAGAACAACATCCCGGTCGTCGGCAAAGAACAGGTGGCGGTGAATCGCGAGATGCATTGGATCCGGGTCGATCGCTATTTCGCGAGCGAGCCTGGCCTAACGAGTCCTCGGGTGCTGCATCAGCCCGTCCCGTGCATGCATTGCGAGAACGCGCCCTGCGAGCTGGTCTGCCCGGTCGCGGCCACGGTGCACAGCAGCGAGGGCTTGAACCAGATGGTTTACAACCGCTGCATCGGCACGCGCTATTGTTCGAACAATTGCCCGTATAAAGTGCGGCGATTTAATTTTCTCGAATACGACGCGAACCGCTTCGAGCAACCGGTCACGCGCAAGCTCATGCGCAACCCGGACGTAACCGTGCGCACGCGCGGGGTGATGGAGAAATGCACCTACTGCATTCAGCGGATCAACGCGGTCAAGATCGAGAGCGAGAAAGCGAATCGCGCGATCCGCGATGGCGAAATCACGCCCGCATGCGCGCAGGCGTGCCCGGCGGAGGCGATTGTGTTTGGCGATCTAAACGATAAAGGGAGTCGCGCCGCAAAGTTGCGCGCATCGCCGTTGAATTATGGTTTGCTCGCGGAACTAAACACGCGTCCCCGCACGACGTATCTGGCGAAATTGCGTAATCCAAACCCGGAGATGCAAAACGCATGACACGCGAGACTTTTACTCCGGGGAGCGCACGCGACTCGCGTGCTGTTCGCGGCGACTCGCCGCGAACATCTTCGGCGTGCCAAGCTCACCGATCAATTCACACCACTCAGTGTGATCGGCGAGTCGCCGATCACAGCACGCGGGTCGCGTGCGCTCCCCGGATCGCTTGCGCGCGCCCGGCTAAAACATGAGCACGCAACTCGAAGAACCCGTCGTCGCCCCCGGTTACGACAACGCCTCGGTCACGAAGAAAATCACCGACGTCGTCCTGCAACGTCCGGTGCATCGCGGCTGGATCGCGGGCTTCGCGCTTTCGTTCGTGCTCCTGATGCTTTTTCTTTTCTGCATCGCCTGGCTTTTCGCCAAGGGCGTGGGCATTTGGGGATTGAACATCCCGGTCGCGTGGGGCTTCGCGATTACCAATTTCGTCTGGTGGATCGGGATCGGTCACGCCGGCACATTCATCTCCGCGATCTTGCTTTTGCTCCACCAGGATTGGCGCACTTCGATTAATCGTTTCGCCGAAGCGATGACGCTTTTCGCGGTCGCCTGCGCCGGATTAATGCCGCTCCTGCATCTCGGCCGGCCGTGGGTTTTTTACTGGCTGCTGCCGTATCCGGACACGATGGGCCTTTGGCCGCAATGGCGCAGCGCGCTCGTCTGGGATGTCTTCGCGGTCAGCACGTATCTGCTCGTCTCGCTCATTTTTTGGTACATCGGACTCGTGCCCGATGTCGCCACGATGCGCGATCGCGCGAAGAGCAAACCCCTCCGGCTCGCTTACGGAATTCTCGCGCTCGGCTGGCGCGGATCGGCCCGGCATTGGAAACGATTTCACATTTTGTATTTGCTCCTCGGCGGCCTGGCCACGCCGCTGGTGCTCTCGGTTCACAGCGTGGTCTCGATGGATTTTGCGATCGCGATCGTCCCCGGCTGGCACTCGACGATTTTCCCGCCCTACTTCGTGGCCGGCGCGATTTTTTCCGGATTCGCCATGGTCCTGACCCTCGCGATTCCGATCCGGAAATTTTATCACCTGGAAGATTTCGTGACCATGCGGCACCTCGAGAATAGCGCGAAAGTCATGCTCGTGACCGGCTTGATCGTGGCGCAGGGCTACATCGCGGAGGGATTCATGTCGTGGTACAGCGACGACAAATTCGAGATCTACATGTCGCTCAACCGCATGTTCGGTCCTTACGCGCCGGCCTATTGGCTGCTGGTTTCGTGCAACGTCCTCACGCCGCAAGTCATCTGGTTCAAGCGCATCCGCACGAACGTGACCGCGCTCTTCATCATCTCGTTAATCATCAACGTCGGCATGTGGACCGAGCGTTACGTCATCGTCGTCACCAGCCTGCATCGCGATTTTCTGCCGTCGTCCTGGGGAATTTTCCACGGCACGCGTTGGGATTGGATGACCTTCATCGGCTCGTTCGGTTTGTTTTCGACCCTGCTCTTTTTGTTCCTCCGCATTCTGCCCGCGATCTCGATCAGTGAGATGCGCGATCTCGTGCACGAGAAGAGGAGTGAATCGTGATTGGTGATCGGTAAATGGAGATGACGCGCGATGCCTAACGAGTCACCGATCACCGATCACTATTCACCTCCCGGCCTTTACGGCGTGATGGCGGAATTCCGTGAACCCGAACAATTACTCGCCGCCGCCCGCGCTGCCTACCAAGCCGGCTATCGCAAGATGGACGCCTACAGTCCCTACGCGATCGAAGGCGTCGCGGAGGCGATCGGTTTTCACAAAACCAAAGTGCCGCTGATCGTTCTCCTCGGCGGAATCACCGGCGGGCTGACCGCGTATTTCATGCAGTGGTATTCGGCCACGATCGACTACCGGCTCAACGTCGGCGGCCGTCCGCCGCATAGCTGGCCGGCCTTCGTCCCGATCACCTTCGAGTTGACCATTCTTTGCGCGGCCATCGCCGGTTTGATCGGGATGCTTTGGCTGAACGGCTTGCCCCGGCCGTATCACCCGGTCTTCAACGCGCCGGAATTTTTGCTCGCCAGCCAGACGCGTTTCTTCCTCTGCATCGAAGCCGACGACCACATTTTCCAACTCGAAGACGTGCGCGCATTCCTGAACTCGTTAGGCGCGGAAAAGGTCATGGAGGTAGAGAAGTGAGCGTGCGTGACGGGGAAACTCTGGGGAGCGCACGCGACTCGCGTGCTGGTTTCGGCGACTCGCCGAAACCACCATTGTGTCCCCACACGCCAATAAACGACCAACGGGACCAGAAAAAGTTCGCGATGGCGAGGTCTCCATCGCCAGCACGCGAGTCGCGTGCGCTCCCCAGAATCGCTGCCGCACTTCTCCTCGGGCTAAGCCTTACCGCCTGCCGCCGCGGCATGGTCGATCAGCACAAAGTGAAACCGCTCGCCGAACAAAACTTCTTCGCCGACGACCGCGGCTCGCGTGTTCCGCCCGCGCATACCGTCGCGCGCGGACACCTCCGCGCCGACGAACAATTTTACACCGGCAAAATCGGCGACCAACTCGCGGCCACTTTCCCGCTGCCAGTTAATCGCGAGTTGTTAGACCGCGGGCGCCAGCGCTTCGACATCTATTGCGCGGTCTGCCACGGCGCCACCGGCGAAGGCGACGGCATGATCGTCCAACGCGGTTTCCCGCAACCGCCCTCGCTCCACGAACAACGTCTGCGCGATGCGCCGCCGGGCCATTTCTTCGACGTGATCACGAATGGTTACGGCGTGATGTATTCCTACGCCTCGCGCGTTTCGCCGGAAGATCGCTGGGCCATTGCCGCTTACATTCGCGCGCTGCAGTTGAGTCAGCACGCCGTGCCTAACGACGCCGATCCCGCGAAGTGGGACGCGAAAGGTGATCAGTGATTGGTGACTAGTGAAAGTAGCGCGCC
>CAXSCV010000046.1:0-1109 GCA_964235895.1 uncultured Chthoniobacterales bacterium | reverse complement strand
TCACCAATCACGTTTCCAAAGCTGGCGATCTCGCGCGTTAGTCATCGGCATCGTCGCGACCGCGCTCTCCACCCTCGGAGCATTCGTTAGGCCGATGCAATTCTTCCATTCCTACCTTTTCGCCTGGCTCTTCTGGAGCGGGCTTTCCTTCGGCGCGCTCGTCATCGTCATGATGCAAACCATGAGCGGCGGCGTGTGGGGCGCAGCGGTGCGCAATCTTTCCATCGCCGCCTTCATGACCCTGCCGATGATGGCACTGCTCTTCCTGCCGATCATTCTCGGTCTCCACCGAATATATCCGTGGGCGAACGGCGCCAACGGCGAGGCGCCCGGCTACGATCACAAAGCGCACTGGTTCAACCTCCCCTTCTTCACCGCGCGCTCGTTCGTCTATTTCGCCGTCTTCATCGTCATCGGTCTGCTCGTTCGCCGTTGGATAAAATCGGACGACGCCCGGCGCGCGCCCGGTTCGGATGAAAACAGCCACCGCCTGAGCGCGCTCTGCGTCACCGGCCTGATTCTTTATGCCGTCCTGACCATTTTCGTTTCAACCGATTGGGTAATGTCACTCGATCCAAAATGGTTCTCGACCATCTTCGTCATGGTCTTCGCCGCCGGCCAATTCCTCAGCGCGCTCGCGCTCATGACCGCGCTCCTCGCCGCCTTCGCCGGCCACGACTCGTTAGGCCCGGTCGCTCCGACCAAAGCTTTTCACGATCTCGGGAGCATGCTCCTCGCCTTCGTCATTTTCTGGACCTACGTCTCCTTCTCGCAATTCCTCATCATCTGGTCGGGCAATCTGCCGAAGGAAATTTCCTGGTATCTCGAGCGCAGCCATGGCGGCTGGCAATGGTTCGCGGTCGCGCTGGTCGCACTGCAATTTTTCCTGCCATTTTTTCTTCTGCTTTCGCACGCGCGCAAATCGAATCCGAACCGGCTCGCCGGCATCTGCCTGCTCATTCTGGTCGCGAACGTGCTGAACAATTTCTGGCTGGTCGCGCCCTCCTTTCATCCTGAGGGATTTTACCTGCACTGGCTCGATCTGACCGTGTGGGTCGCGCTCGGCGGTTTTTGGTTCGCGCTCTTCTTTTATTTTCTGAAACGGCAGC
>CAXSCV010000045.1:8236-24749 GCA_964235895.1 uncultured Chthoniobacterales bacterium | reverse complement strand
TTTGTGCGCATCGCGATTTTGAATCTCGCGGGCGTGCCCTCGATCGTTTTCGGACTCTTCGGCTTCGGATTGTTCGTCATCTTTTTCGGATGGAATGTCTCGCTGCTCGCGGGCTGGTTCACGCTCGGATTGATGATTCTTCCCGCGATCATCACCGCGAGTGAAGAAGCGTTGCGCGCGGTTCCGCAAGGTTTGCGCGAAGGCTCACTCGCGCTCGGCGCGAGCAAATGGCAAACCATTCGCAAGAACGTTTTACCCTACGCGCTGCCCGGCATTTTGACTTCTTCGATTCTGGGAATCGCGCGCGTCGCGGGCGAAACTGCGCCGATCATGTTCACCGCGGCTTACGCGTTGAAGGACGATTTGCCGTGGCAAGTCTCTCGCTGGACCGATTTCTTTTTCCAAGGCGTGATGGCACTGCCTTATCACATCTATGTCGTGAGCTCGAAGATTCCGCAGAACGAATACACCGAGCGCGTGCAGTACGGCGCGGCCTTCGTTTTCCTCGCGCTCGTCATGTTGATCGCACTGACTTCGATCGTGCTGCGGGAAAGAACCCGGAACCGTTTATTATGGTAACAACTCTCGAAATGCCCGAAGCCCTTTCCACTCCAGTAACCCGAGATTTTCCCGCGCCGCCAGCGCCGGTGGAAAAAGAAAAGTCGATTATCGAGATCGAGAATCTCGATTTCCATTACGGCACCAATCACGTCTTGCACGACATCTCGTTAGGCATTCCCGGCCGCGCCGTGACCGCGTTCATCGGGCCGTCCGGTTGCGGGAAGACGACCTTGTTGCGTTGCCTCAATCGCATGAACGACCTCGCGGAAAGTGCGCGGATCGCGCGCGGCTCCATCCGCATCGACGGCGTCGACATCAACACGCCGGGACTCGACGTGGTCGAGTTGCGGCGGCGCGTTGGAATGGTTTTCCAGAAATCGAATCCGTTTCCGAAATCGATCTACGACAACATTGCTTACGGCTTGCGCATTGCCGGCGTCACGAAACGCGCGCGCATCGACGAAGCGGTCGAGAAAAGTCTGCGCGCGGCCGCGTTGTGGGACGAGGTGAAAGATCGATTGAACCTCAGCGGCTACGGATTATCCGGCGGCCAGCAGCAGCGGCTTTGCATCGCGCGCGCGCTCGCCGTGGAACCGGAAATCATTCTCATGGACGAACCCTGTTCCGCGCTCGACCCGATCGCGACCGCGAAGGTGGAAGAATTAATCCGGCAACTAAAGGAGCGTTACACCATCGTCATCGTCACGCACAACATGCAGCAGGCTGGCCGCATTTCGGATTTCACCGCCTTCTTTTATCTCGGTCGCCTGGTCGAATTTAGCGACACGCGCAAAATTTTTTCCAATCCCGCGCAACGCCAGACGGAAGATTACATCACCGGGAGGTTCGGTTGAGGGAACACAGGTTTTTAACCTGTGTGGCGCACGGGCTTTCAGCCCGGCGATTTGCTGGTGCTGTTTTTCGCCGGGCTGAAAGCCCGGCGGCCGCACAGGTTGAAAACCTGTGTTCCATTGCCTAACGAATACATGATCGCTCAAAATCACATCCTTGGAACCTTCGACGAAGCGCTCGGCTCGCTGCGCAACAACGTGCTCATGATGTCGAGCCTGACCGAACGCAGCCTCGAACGCGCCGTTCGCGGATTGCTCGAACGCGACGACGAACTCGCGGTCACGGCCATCGCCGACGACGAAGAAATCGACCAGCTCGAGAAGCAGGTCGACAAAGACGGCGTCGATTTATTGCTGCGTTTTCAACCGGTCGCGTCCGATCTTCGCCGCGTCGTTTCCGCGATGAAGCTCAGCTCAAATCTCGAGCGCATGGCGGATCAGGCGGTCAATATCGCCCGCAAAGCGCGCAAGCTCAGCCAGCATCCGGAATTGCCCGAATGCGATTTCATCGAGCCGATGTTCACACACGCGATGTCGATGTTTAAAGACAGCGTCGAAGCTTACATCAACGAAGACGTCGAACTCGGCCGCGCACTCAAAGCGCGCGACAAAACGCTCGATGAGATGAACGCGCGCGCCGGTCGGCGTTTGATCGAACGGATGGCACAGGATCCGGAACAGCTTCGCGGTTATTTGAATCTCATGTTCATCGCGCGTCATCTCGAACGCGTCGGCGATCACGCCACGAACATCGCGGAAGACGCCGTCTACGCCGCCGCCGCGGAAGACATCCGGCATCAGCCGTTCGTACCGGACGAAAATTAGCGGCGCGCTCGGCGCGCGTTCTTTCGGCTTGGCGACGGAACGAAATTACGTTACCGCAGGGACACTTTTCGCCCTGAGGTTTCCCTATGTTTTCCATCCAAAAACTGCTCGGGCACGACGAGAAATTCTTTGATCTGCTTGAAGCCAGCGCGCAGCAAGCGGACGCGAGCGTGCATCATCTGGTCGATCTCCTTGGCAAATTGGAGCATCACGATTCGCCGCAGAGTCTGGAGGAATTCGTGCACAGCCGGCGGAAGGACAAACAGATCACGCAGGAGCTGACCGAGCAGCTTTGCAAGACTTTCGTCACGCCGCTGGAACGCGAAGATATTCAGGCGCTCGCGACCGCGCTCTACAAAATTCCCAAGACGGTCGAGAAAATCGGCGAACGCATTTTGATTTGCCCGGGCGATCTGCACGGGCGCGATTTCGGCAAGCATCTGGAGTTGTTAGACCAGGCGGCGGAAGCGGTCCTCGCGATGGTGAAGGATTTGCGAAAGGGCACCGATGCGCGCAGCGCGCGCGAAAAAAATGCGCGCCTGCAAACGATCGAAGGCGATGCGGACAAGCTCGAGCTCGAGCTGCTGCGCGACCTCTACCACGGCGATTACGATTCCAAGCAGATCATCTTTTTGCGCGATCTCTACGATCTGCTGGAAAAAGTGATCGACCGCTGTCGCGATGCCGGGAACATCATCCTGCAAGTCGTGCTGAAGTATTCCTGATCACTCGTTAGGCGCAGACTTATGCTGCTGTTTCTCCTGGTCGTGCTCGCGGCTATCGTCTTCGAGTACATCAACGGTTTTCACGACGCGGCCAACGCCATCGCGACCGTCGTTTCGACGAAAGTGCTGACCCCGCGGCAAGCCATCGCCATGGCCGCGTTCTTCAATCTCACCGGCGCGCTCACCGGCACGGCGGTGGCCGCGACCATCGGCAAAGGCATGGTCGACCTGAAAGTGGTCACGATGCCGACGATCATGTGCGCGTTAATCGCCGCGATCGTCTGGAATTTGATCACCTGGTTGCTCGGTCTGCCTTCGAGTTCCAGTCACGCATTAATCGGCGGACTTTGCGGCGCGGCCATCGCCTCTGCCGGGGGCGACTGGTCGGTCTTGCATTGGCGCGCGGGACTTTGGCCGAAAGTGGTCCTGCCGATGATTACGTCGCCGATCGCTGGATTCATTCTTGGCGGACTGCTCATGTTCGTCCTGCTTATCATCCTGCGAAAATCGACACCGCATTCGGTGCATTCCATTTTCGGAAAGTTACAACTCGTTAGCGCGGCCTGGATGGCGCACAGTCACGGGACGAACGACGCGCAGAAAACCATGGGCATTATCGCGCTCGCGCTTTTCACCGGCACGACCAACGGCGCCTTCGCCGGTTTGCCGCCGATTTTTAATTTTTTGCACACGCCCGAGTTCAAAGTCTCGACCTGGGTCATCGTTCTTTGCGCGGCCACCATGGCGGCCGGCACTGCCGCGGGCGGTTGGCGAATCATTCGCACGCTCGGCCACAAAATGGTCAAGCTCCAGCCGGTGCATGGTTTCGCGGCGGAGACGACCGCGGCGGTGATCATTCAAGTCGCCAGCTCTTACGGCATTCCACTTTCAACCACGCACGTCATCTCCACCTCGATCATGGGCGTGGGCGCGGTCAAACGTTTCAGCGGCGTGAAGTGGACAGTGGTCGAACGCATCGTCTGGGCCTGGGTCCTAACCCTGCCGGTGACGGGCGCGATCAGTTACGTGCTTGCGCGCCTCGCGACGGCCTTCTGATGAAGCGCGCACTCTCTCAAACGTGCGCACGTTAGTTCATATTTCCGATCTTCATTTCGGGCGCGTCAACCCGGCCATCGTCGAGCCCTTGCGGAAATTTATCGGAGACGTCGCGCCGACTTTGGTGGCGGTTTCCGGCGATCTCACGCAACGCGCGCGCACCGCGGAATACCTGGCCGCGCGTGAATTTCTCGCCAGCATTCCGTTCCCGCAAATCGTCGTGCCCGGGAATCACGACGTGCCATTCTATAATCTCTTCGCGCGCTTCTTTCGTCGCCTAACGAGTTATCAGCGCTACATCACGCCCGATTTGCAGCCCTTTTATCTCGATGAGGAAATCGCCGTGGCCGGCGTGAACACCGCGCGCGCCTTCACCTTCACCTGGAAAGACGGCCGGATTAATCGACATCAACTTGCGCAATTACGCGCGACCTTGCGGCCAATCGGAAACGATCACGTGAAAATTTTAGTGACGCATCATCCCTTCGATTTGCCCGCGGGCACGGAAGGTCACGTCGTCGGGCGCTCGCGGCTCGCCATCAAAACAATGGCGCAATGCGGGGTGGATATTTTTCTGGCCGGCCATTTTCACATCGCCGACATCGGTTACACCGCGAAGCGCTACAACATCCCGGGCTACTCCGCGCTGCTCGTTTCCGCCGGCACGAGCACTTCCACGCGCGGTCGCGGCCAGCCGAACTCGCTCAACGTCATCAAGATCGATCGCCCGCATGTGCTCATCGAGCGTTTCACCTGGCGGGCCGAGACGAACGTTTTCAATTTGTTATCGGTCGAAAAATTTCAGCAGACCGACGCCGGGTGGATTCGCGAATAGAAGCGCGCCGGCGCGCGGCCTCGCGATTCATTCTTTGATGACGCTTTATTTCTTGCGACACGGCGAAGCGGATTGGCCGGATTGGAACAAACCGGACGACGAGCGGCCCTTGACGAAAAAAGGAAAAAAAGAGATGCGCCGCGTCGCCTGTTTTCTCTGCGAGCACGGCGTCTCTCCGTCGCTCATTCTCTCGAGTCCGTTGCCGCGCGCGTGGCAAACGGCGGAGATCGTGGGCAAATGTCTAAAGGTGAAAGTTCGCGAAGAACGCGCGCTCACAAAAGGTTTTAGCGCCGCGAAACTTCGCGCCATTCTCAAACGCAACGACGCGGAAGAGTTGATGATCGCGGGTCACGAACCGGATTTCAGCGCGGTCATCCGTGCGCTGACCGGCGCGCAGATAAAACTGTCGAAAGGCGGAGTCGCGCGCGTCGATCTGGCGGAAGGGGATGATGCGAATGGCCGGCTGATCTGGCTTTTGCCGCCGAAGTTTTCCAAGAAGTAAACGCAGCTCGTTAATCGCGCGCCGCGAAAATGGCCGCGAGAAAACGATCGATCGCATAGGTGCTGAGTTGTCCGCTGGGACCGTTCAAGTTGGCATCGCAGCCATGCGTCGCCCACGGCAGCGCGAGAAAAAGATGCGGGCGATTTGCCTGCTGCAAATGCGCGGCGAGTTGCTCGCTTTGTCGCGGCCAGACGATCGAATCGAGCAAGCCATGAACGAGTAAAGTTGGTGGCGTGGCGTCGTTGATAAAATTAATCGACGAGGCGGCCGCGTAGGCCTGTGACTGCTCGTTAGGCGAGCCGCCCAGATATTCTTCCAGCACCTTCCGCGAATCGATCACGCCGCGTCGGCTCGGATTTTCGTAACCGAGCACGAGATCGGACGGCGCATAAAATCCAACCACGCCTCGGATGTTCGGCTCACGCCCGGCATACGCGGCCGAGAGCGCGATCTGTCCGCCGGCCGATCTTCCAATCAACGCGATGCGCGTGGCGTCGATGCCGAAACGCGCGGCATTCATTTTCAGAAAATCGAGCGCGTGAAAAAGATCTTCGACCGCCGCGGGCGAGCGAAACTTTGGCGCGTGCCGGTAATTGATCGCGGCGACGGCGTAACCTTCGCGCGCGAGATGGCGATTGAGCGCGGGCAATTGCTCCTTGTTCCCGCCATGCCATGAGCCGCCGTGAACGACGACGACCAGCGGTTGCGCCGCAATATTTTCCTTCGAGCGATAAAGGTCTAACGAGAGATCCTTTTCTCCCTCGGTCGCATAAGTTTGTTCGGTGACTTCAACGCCATTCGTCGGAATGCCGCGAATGAGATCGATCGGATTGAAAGGCGTTGTGCGCGCTTTTGGATTCGTGGCATGGCCGAATGCGGAAGTGCAGCGCGCGGGAAGCGTGCGCGCGATCATCATCGCGCGGACCGACGGAGATAAACTCAGCGCCGCAGCAACCAGCGCGATGACGGCGGCGAGGCGATTGCTTCGCCAACTCAGCGCGGCCAAAAGCAGCGCGCCAATCGCCGCGTAATGTCCCCATTCGCCGATCAAGATCGCGGCGATCCAAAGAATCGCCGTCGGCGCGCTGAAGAAAACAAGCAGCGACCACAAAAATAAAATCAGCGCGAAGGCAAGAGCGAACCATCGCAGGAAGTACTTCATGATCGCGTGGCGAGTTGAAAGGTTTCGCCGATGCCGCGGAGAGCGATGCGTTCCGGCGTTCGTTGCAACGCGGCTTCGAATCTTTCGATCGGTTCGCGAAACGGT
Organism: uncultured Chthoniobacterales bacterium; assembly: GCA_964235895.1. GTDB lineage: Bacteria > Verrucomicrobiota > Verrucomicrobiia > Chthoniobacterales > UBA10450 > JACCTI01. The sequence goes on along the minus strand of CAXSCV010000045.1, from coordinate 18,127 downwards.
TCCGCGCTCAGTTTAAAAGTTTGGTGGTGAACGGGGAGAATATGTTCCGCGCCAGCGGCCTCGGCCATGCGCACCGCTTCCTCCGGCGTGCAATGCGAACGAATCCACGGGTCGTAAGCGCCGATCGCCATGATCGCCAAATCGAAGGGCCGCCGCGAACGCAACGCGGCAAGGTTGTCCGTCATGGCCGTGTCGCCGCCGAAGATGATGGCATGTCCGTTTCGTTCCAGCACGTAGCCGTTATAGCCGCGGTAATCGTCCGTGCGCAAACGCGCGCCCCAATGCCGCACCTGAAACGCGCGCACGCGCAACGCGCCGCGCTCATTAGCGATCTCGGTCGTCTCGTTCCAACGCAGTTCGGTGATCGCGCGGAAACGCGTCCAGCGCAAAAGATCGCTCGTGCGCGTGGCCGTAACGACCGCGGCGTTGCGCGGCAGCCGATGCAATGTGCGCAAATCGAAATGATCGAAATGCGCATGCGAGAGCAGGACGAGATCGATCCGTGGCAACTCGGAAACGGTCAGCGCGGGCGCGGTCTGTCGTTTTGGACCAATCGTTAGGCCAGGCAAACGAATGCCGATGCGGCGGAACAACGCGGGGTCGGTGATGATGTTGAATCCAAAAAAATTAATCAGGACGGTGGCGTGCCCGAGCCATGCCGCGGTGAGTTGTGCGTCGCTCCATTGCTTTGGATTTGGACGCGCCGCTGGTGCGAGAAGCGGCCGCCAACTTTCCACCGTCCATTCGCGCAGGAGATGATTGTACCAACGGCGCATAAGCGAGCGGCGCGCGGACATTCTTCAGCGACCGCGCAGTCTGCCCTAACGAGCAGTAGCGGACGAGGTGGAGCCAAACGCGCGCTTCAGCGCATCCCAGACTCCTGTGCCGCCGACGCCTTTGCTCGGCCGCGCTACCAGCACCGGACAACGCGCGCGATTAACGATGCTGCGTGTGAGATCGCCCATGATGTAATGCTGCAGCGGGCCGCGCGCGTGCGAGGAACCGGTCACGATCAAATCGTGATCGTTTTCGTAGAGCTCCGCGAAAACCTGATCGATCACGATGCCGTGACGGATGTGCACCTCGGTGGTGACGCCGAGTTTTTCGAGCTGCGCTTTTTGTGCGCGAAGATTTTCCCCAAGCTCCGTGCCCGAGCTCAGGAGCGTGTCCACGTCCTGTTCCAGTTCCATAAGATTGGCATACATCGCGGGCGGCTCGGCCATGACATGCAAAAGCGTGACCGACGCGCCGACACGCGCAGCGATTTCGCCGGTTAATTGCACGGCCGCTTCGATGTAACGTTTGCCGCCGGTGCAGACGAGAAAGCTCGCGAGTTGTTCGCATTGACCGGCCGCGACCAGGACCGGCGCGGGGATCGCTTTGATCACTTCGTACGTGCGTTTCGAGCGCAAATAGGGACCGCTCGAGCGCTTGATGCGCGTGCCGATGGTCACGAGGTCGTAGGTGTTCGTGGAAGTTTCCTTGAGAATTTCTTCCACCGGTTCGCCTTCGCGCAGCAGGATTTCCGGCTTCACTTTGAAACGCCCGAGCAACTTCGCTTCCGATTCCAATGCTTCGCGCAACGGAGCTTCGTCTGTTTTTTGTTCCGCGATTCCAAGCAACTTCACCTCGGCCTGGCAGGCGCCGGCGACGATGCCACCGATGCGCGCCGGTTTATCCGCGGGATCGGTGCCGTCGCTGCAAATGAGGATGCGCATGACTCGTTAGACTTTCTGCCCGGTGATGAGCGTGTAGATCACTATAGCCGCGCCGATGATCGGCAGTGGGACAAAGAACAGGCGGATTTTTGGGCCGGCGAAATATTGCGTGGCGATCGCGCCGATCTGCGCACCGATGGCTGCGCCGGTGTTCATGACCAGCGCGATGAGAATATCGACGTTGCCCTTCAAAGCGTGACTGAACGAGCCGTAGCTCGCGGAAAGAATGATCTCGAAAAGATCGGTCCCGACCGCGAGATGCGTCGGAATTCCGAGACCGTAAACCAACATCGGCATGCGGATGTAGCCGCCGCCGCCGCCGAGAAAACCGCTCAGCAAACCAGCGAAGAAGGAAAGGAAAATGATGATCCAAATGGAGATCGATTTCACACCGGACGCGGGCAACGAAATCATTGGCGGGAGGTGAATGCGCTGGATCGCGCGCGTGACGTGCGCAAAGGAATTGTGGTCGGCGCGGCTGGAAGATTTTCGCTTTGAGCGCAGCGTCCGATAGCCCTCCCAGGCCATGAAGGCGGAGATGCTGACGTAGATCACGATCGAGACGATGCTGACGACGTAGTTAACGTTGCCGGCGCGTTTCAACATTTGAATTAACTGCGCCCCCACTTCCGCGCCGCCGAGCGTGCCGATGGCCATGATCAAGCCGAGCCGCAAATCGACGTTGCCGAGCGCGCGGTGACGTTTCGCGGCCACGACCGATTTGCCGACGATGTGCGCCAGATCGGTCCCGACGACAAAATTCCAATCGAGTCCGACCGCGCGCAAAGCCGGCCCGGCAATGAAGCTGCCGCCGACGCCGAAAAATCCGCCGAGCACGCCGATTAAAAAACCAGCCACGACCAGATAGATGGGACTGATGTCCGCGTTGGAAATCGGAAAGTGCACGTGCGTTTGTTATTCCGAACGTCCGCCGCGAAAGAGGCGAAGAAGCCAGGTGGTGATCGATTCCAGGACGACGGCCTGGCCGATGATGAGCGCGATCGCGACCACTGCGTAAAGGAGTTTGTGCTCCTGATTTAAATTGTTCAGCCAATCGGCCAGAAAGTGCAGAACCAGGAAGAAATAGACGACAACGAGGACCGTGTAGATGGGCAGCTCGATGGCCATCGCGCGCAGTGTATGCGACGCTTCCTTCCTTCCTTTGAGCCTGCGCGTTGCTGCCATAAACACTCTTCGTCTGTCCCGCGCAGGCCGGTTGCGCCGAACCGCTGGCGCCCGCGAATATCCTTGCGCCACTTGCGTTTCCTTTTAACGTTGCCCGACAATTTTCAGGACAAAAACATGGCTGATGTCGCGAACAAATATCCCGAAAACGTAGAAGGAAAATTCTACGTCGACGACCAGTGCATCGACTGCGATCTCTGCCGCGAAACCGCGCCGGCGAATTTTAAGCGGAACGACGACGGCGGCCATTCCTTCGTTTACAAGCAGGCCGAAAGTCCCGAGGAAGACGCGCTTTGCAAAGAAGCGCAGGAAGGTTGCCCGGTCGAAGCGATCGGCAGCGACGGCGGCGCCTAACGAGTCGACGCGCGCGCGTCGTGAGCACATGACGACGAAGCGCGCAGCTCCAGTCGCGCTAACCATTGCCGGTTCCGATTGCAGCGCCGGCGCCGGCGCGCAAGCCGACCTGAAAACTTTCAGCGCGCTCGGCGTTTATGGATTAACCGCGATGACCTGCGTGGTCGCGGAAACGCCCGGCAAAGTTCAGCGCGTGCAGGCGATGGATGCTGAAATGGTCGCGGAGCAGATCGCATTGCTGCTCGCGAATTTTCCGGTGGCGGCGATCAAAACCGGTATGCTTTTCTCGGGCGAAATCGTCGCGACAGTCGCGCGTGTTTTGCGCGAAGTACACGTGCCGCTGGTGGTCGATCCGGTGATGGTGGCGACGAGCGGCGATCTCTTATTGCATCCTGACGCGATCGAAATTTATGAGCGCGAATTGTTTCCGCTGGCGACTTTGCTCACGCCGAATCTCGATGAAGCGGCCACGCTTTTCGGACGCGCGGTTTCTGATTTGGACACGATGCGCGAGGCCGGCCAACAACTGGCCGCGCGCTATGGAGTTTCCATTTTACTGAAGGGCGGACATCTGCGCGGCGAGGAAGCGATCGATCTCCTCTGCACCGCAAATGAAGTGCGCGAATTTTCCGCGCCCTTCGAACACCGAGTGCAGACGCACGGAACGGGTTGCACCTATTCGGCGGCCATCGCCGCCGGCCTGGCCGCGGGTGCGCCGCTGGCGGAAGCGATCGAACGAGCAAAGCGTTTTGTGACGGCGGCGATTCGCCAACATTTCGCCTGGCCAACCGGAAACGAGCGCGCGCTGCACGCGCTGAATCATTTGCCTAACGAGTCCTAACTCGCGAGCTGGCAGGCTTGATTCGCCGCCGCCTCAGCAGCCGCGACCGCATCGGCTTGCTCCCAAACGCGCTTCTGCATCGCTTCACGAGCCGCCGCGGTCTCCGCTTGTTTTTTGCTTCGGCCATTTCCTTGGCCGAGCACCATGCCTTCCCAAAGCACGCGCACGATGAACATTTTTTCGTGTTCGCGTCCACTTTCCGAGAGCAATTCGTAAACCGGACTGCGCGGCGAGATCGCCTGCAGCAATTCCTGGAGATGACCTTTCGGATTAATATCGACCGGTTCGAGCTCGAGCCGCGCCAGTTCCGGTTCGGCAAGCGTAAGAACAAACCGACGCGCGGTCTCGAGATCGGTATCGAGATAAATGGCGCCGAGCAACGCTTCGAAAGCGTCGGCCAAGGTGGAAGTTCGTTGCCGGCCGCCGCACGCTTCTTCACCGCGGCCCATCATGAGAAATTGTCCGAGATCGAGACGCGCGGCGTGTCCACGCAACGCTTCGCGCGAAACCAAACGCGAGCGAAGTTTCGTTAGGCGACCTTCCGCTTCGCGCGGAAACAAAGTGTAAAGATGCTCGGTCATGATGAGCTGGAGGACCGCATCGCCGAGAAATTCCAGGCGTTGATTATCGAAATGATGCCGATGCGTTTCGTGGCCGAGGCTCGGATGCGTCAACGCTTCCGCGAGCAAAAGCGAATTGCGAAATTTATGTCCGATTCTTTCCTCGAGTGGATTCACGCGAGCGGGAGCTTAAGCAAGATCGTTCGTTTTTTCCAGAACGATGGATGCTCGATGCGCGCTCTGGGTATTCCTCATTCCTGTGCCGCCAGTTGTCTTCACGTGCTGGCTGTCATCCTGAACCGCGAAGGACCTCGCAAAGAGTAAGTGACGTTCGAAATCGAAAGAGCTTTCATTGCATCGACGATAACTCGTTAGGCAAAGACCACCGTGAATCGGTGAGATCCTTCGTCGCCTACACGACTCGGATGACAGGCGTTTGTTTGCGACACGCGCGTCCGCAGTGAGACGCTAGCGCTGTTGGTAAATTGCAACCGATGTAACGACATCGATCGCGCGCTGCAAAACGGGATCGCGCAGCGCGGGTTTTTCATTTCCGCGCCCGCGTCGCTGAGAAGTTTCCATCGCTTCGATCTCAGGATTTCGGCCGGCCAGCAGCGCCGCTTCGTTCAAATGCGGTCGCTCATTTTCAAAGACGAACGGCCCCATTCCTTTTTGCAGGCTTTCCTGAAAGATGAGGTGCTTGTCGTCGGCCGGCATCTCCACCGGGATATCCGGTTTGATGCCGCCGGGAAATAAAGGCCGATTTTCCGGCAAGACCGCTTCCGCGACCGCGACGCGCAGGACGCGGCCGTTATTGAGCGGCAGCTCGGAATATTCGACCGCGCGGCCCGCCGTCGTTTCGCCGATGACCAAGGCCTTATCGTAAAGCCGCAAAACTCCGGCGATCGCTTCCGCCGGCCCGGCCGTCTCAAGATCTGTCAGCACGATCATCAAACCGCGAAAACCAGGATCGTTTTCCGAATTGAAAACGCGCTCCTGATGCGCGGTAGGTTTTCGCAAAGTGAAAAGCGGTTTTCCTTTCGGCGCGAAACGTTTCGCAAAATCGGCCGCGAGCGCGAAGTCGTTCGTCGCCGCGCTCGCGCGCAAATCGATCACGATGGCATGGGCTTTTTTCGTGATGAACATTTGGAGGTTTGTATCGAGCGCTTTCAGATTCGCCGCGGCCAGCGCGCCCAATCGCAGGTAGCCGATATGGCCATCGAGAATCTCGGCGTAGAAGGGATTGCGATGTTCGTCGTCGGCGCCGCGTTGCGGCAAAATGACCGCGCCCGCGCCGAGTCGTGTCATGATGCCGGCGAGAAGCGCGCGGTTTAGTTCCGTCTCGTTCAGCGCATCGGGATTGATGTAATTATTCTTCAGCAACTGAATGGCCTGTTGCAGATCGGCCGCGTTCATCGAGTCGATGATCGCTTCCGCGCGCGGCGTCGGGCTAGGCGAAGAAGCGGGCGACGGGGCGGGTGTTTGCGCGCGCAGCTCAGCGAAACCAGCGAGCAGCGCGACGAGAAAAAGCAAGGAAGCCGGCGGCCACATCAATGGCTTGCGACGTTACCTTCAACCGGGGGAAGGGCAATATCGCGCCGGTAGTACGCGCCCTCGAATTCAATTCGCGCGACCGCCTCGTAGGCGCGCGCGCGTGCTTCTTCTACCGTGGCGCCGAGCGCAGTGATCGCGAGCACGCGACCGCCGGCAGTCACGACCGAGCCATTTTCCTTTCGTGTGCCCGCATGAAAAACCTGCACATCCGTTAGGCCGGCGCACGCTTCCAAGCCGCTGATTATTTTTCCGGTCGCATAATTTCCCGGATAACCGCCCGAGGTCATGACCACCGTCACCGCCGGACGGTCGTCCCATTCCAGAGCCGCGTTTTGCAAGGTGCCGTCGATCGTCGCCTCGAGCAGATCGAGCAGATCCGATTTCATCCGCGGCAAAATTGTTTGCGTCTCCGGATCGCCGAAGCGGCAATTGAATTCCAAAACGCGCGGGCCCTGTGTGGTCATGATTAATCCCGGAAACAAAAGGCCGCGAAAATCGAAAGCATCTTTCGCGAAACCTTGCAGCAACGGCTGCATGATTTCTTCGTCGACAATCGTGGCCGTTTCTGGTCCCCAAAATTCCGCCGGACTGACCGCGCCCATTCCTCCGGTGTTCGGCCCGGTGTCGCCGTCATGCGCGCGTTTGTGGTCGCGCGCCGTGGCCAGCATTCGATAAGCGCCGCCGGCAACGAGCGCGTGCAAAGAACATTCCGGCCCGCGCAAAAACTCCTCGACCACGACGCGCCGGCCCGCTTCGCCAAAGCGACCCGCGGTCATCATTTCCTCCACCGCTTCGGCTGCCGCCTCGTAACTCTGCGCGATCACCACACCTTTCCCGAGCGCCAGTCCGTCGGCTTTGATCACGATCGGCAGCGGCAGGCGCTTGCAAAAAGTGCGCGCGTCCGCGCTGCGCTTAAAGGAGCCGGAGAGGCCGGTTGGGATGTGAAATTTTCGCATCAACTCCTTCGCGAAAATCTTCGAGGCCTCCAGCCGCGCGCCCGCTTTCGTCGGGCCGAAAATGCGCAAGCCTTCGATGAGAAATAAATCGACCACGCCAGCCGCGAGCGGATCGTCCGGGCCGATGACCGTGAAATCGATGCGCGCTTCATTCGCGAAACGGACCAAGCCGGTCACGTCGTTCGCGGCGATTGGCACGTTATCGCCGAGCTCCGCCGTGCCCGCATTTCCTGGCGCGCAAAAAATCTGATCGACCCGCGGAGATTGCCGCAATTTCCAGGCAAGAGCGTGTTCGCGGCCACCGCCGCCGACGACAAGAATTTTCACAGGAAGAACAGCGACATGCGCAGGGCAGACTGTCCTGCCCGGCGGCGGATGGCAAGAGTCGACCGTTCGTTTGAACACGAGGGCGCGCGAAGCTGGCGCTGGCGAATCTCCGCATCCGCGCCATCGTCTGGCCAGTCGTATGGCGAAGAGCCGTTCTAATTATTCGGTCCTGAAACCGGGCTGCCCGTCGCGCCTGGTGCTCGATCGTATCGCGGATAAATGGACGGCCTTGATCATTCAGATCCTCGCGCGCGAGACCTTTCGCTACGGCGCGCTCAAGCGCGAGATTGGCGACATCTCGCAAAAAATGCTCACGCAAACTCTGCGCAGTCTGGAGCGCGATGGACTCGTTAGGCGAAAAGTTTACCCGAGCTCGACTCCCAAAGTGGAATACGCCCTGACTTCGTTAGGCCGCACGCTCATCGAGCCGTTGCACCAACTCTGCCAATGGTCGGAAAAACATCTTCCGGAAATGGAAGCGCATCGGAAATCTGCCGCCGCACCACCGGCCGCGCGCAACGGCCAATAACTCGTGATCGGATGAGCAGGAGTGGATGGGCCAGCCGATGAGTCGCGTCTTCCTGCTCTCGCCCGCTTATGCCGGCGGCCGGCGCGCGCAAATGCTCATGAGTGAACGCGCGCAATTCGAGCTCGCGCGGCGTTTGCGCGGCGACAATTTGCCCTCGTTAGGCGAAGTCTTCGCTTTTCTCAGCGGCCTTTATTTTCGCGGCAAACTCGCTTACGCGAATGCCTTTGCCGATCCCGCAACCGTGCTCGTCATCACACCCAATCGCGGACTGCTCCCGGCCAATCTTCCAGTGAGCGCACAGGATCTGCGCGCTTTTTCCGAAGTCGACATTCACGAAGACGATCCGCGTTATCGCAAACCGCTGGAGCGCGACATTCGCAAACTCGTTAGGCAACTCGAAGCGGAAGCAGAAGTGGTCTTGCTCGGCAGCATTGCCACCGGGAAATACGTCGACGTGCTCCTGGAAAATTTCCGCGAACGGCTGCTCTTCCCGGCGGATTTTGTCGGACGCGGCGACATGAGCCGCGGCGGATTGTTGTTGCGATGCGCGGTCGATGGTTGCGAACTCAAATACATTCCGGTGAGCGGCGCGATTCGAAAAGGCAAGCGACCGCCCAAGCTCGAGCCGCGGAGATATACCAAGTGAAATCGCTCAAACCGCCACTGCCGCCGATGGAGGCAAAGTCTCTGGATGAAATTCCCATCGGCGACGAATGGCAATACGAACCAAAGTGGGACGGCTTCCGCTGCCTCGCTTTTCGCGACGGCGATGAGATTTATCTGCAATCCAAATCCGGTCAGCCGCTCGCCCGATATTTTCCCGATGTCGTCGCCGCGCTCGCGCAACTGCCCGCGAAACGTTTCGTTCTCGACGGCGAACTCGTCATTCCGGTCGACGGCAAACTTTCCTTCGACGAATTGCAATTGCGCCTTCATCCCGCGGCCAGTCGCGTGCAAAAACTGGCTGCGGCACATCCGGCCTTGTTCGTCATCTTCGACTTGTTAGGCAATGAAAGCGGCGCCTCGCTTCTGAACGCCTCCTTGCGCGAACGCCGCGCGGAGCTCGAGCGTTTTGCTGAGAAAAATCTGCCAGCGAAAAGCGCGATCCGTTTGTCCCCCGCCACCACTAGCCTAACGAAAGCAAAACAGTGGTTCGAGAAAGTCGGCGGCGACCTCGACGGCGTGATCGCGAAGTTACTCGATGTGCCCTACGCCTCCGGTGAGCGCACCGCGATGGTGAAGGTGAAGCAAATTCGCACGGTCGATTGCGTGGTCGGCGGATTTCGCTACGGGACCGATAGCAAACTTATCGGCTCACTGTTGCTCGGTTTGTACGACGACGCTGGTTTGCTGCATCACGTCGGATTCACCTCGGCTTTCAAGAAAGAGGATCGTCCAGCGTTGACGAAAAAATTCGAAGCGTTACGCAAGCCGCCTGGTTTCACCGGCAACGCACCCGGTGGACCAAGTCGTTGGAGCACGGAGCGCAGCGGGGAGTGGGAACCGGTCGATCCGAAAACGGTGGTCGAGATTACTTACGATCACTTCACCGGAGATCGCTTTCGTCATGGCACGAAGATCATGCGTTGGCGCAAAGATAAAGCGCCGCGGCAATGCACGCTCGATCAAGTGACCGGCCGCGAAGGCAAATCGCTTGCGCTTTTGTAGTGCGCATACGCCTTGCGCGCGCATGTCATCCTGAGCCGCGCAGACGGCGAAGGACCTCACAACAAAGCGATTGATTTCCGCCATCGGCAAACACAACGGCAACGTCGCGCGTTGTTGGACATCCGGAGAACGCAATCAACAGCACGTTGTTGTGAGGTCCTTCGCCGTCTTCGCGGCTCAGGATGACAACCGGGGCTGG
>CAXSCV010000045.1:0-8226 GCA_964235895.1 uncultured Chthoniobacterales bacterium | reverse complement strand
TAGTGCGCATCCGCCTCGCACGCGCATGCATCCTGAGCCGCGCAGACGGCGAAGGACCTCACAACAACGCCCGGTTCCTTGCGTTCTCCGGACGTCTACAACGCGCGGACTTGCCGTTGTGTTTGCCGATGGCGGAAACCAATCGTTTCGTCGCAAGATCCTTCGCAACGATTGAGGCGCGATGCATTAACGCCCTGTAAATTACCAGCATTTTACTGCGGATTCAGCTCGAAGTTAATCTGCACCTCATAGTGTCCGCCGTTGATCAGCGCGACCGGCGGCGAATCCACTTGCGTGACGCGCTTTGCGATCGCGGCGACCGACTCATCCACGATCACATTTCCAGACGAGCGGACGATTGCGAAATTAGAGATGCGTCCATCTTTTTCGATGCGCACCCTAACGAGTGCTGACATGCGGGCGCCCGACATGGCGATGCTTTTTGGCTGCGCCCATTCCCCGAAAAATCGATCGTGCAGCATGTTGCCGTACCAACTGAATTGCGATGGGCCACTCGTGCCGCTTCCGCGACTGCCGGAACCGCTCGCGCCCTGAGCAGAGGCGCCGTTCGTTTTGGTTTCCGAAGGTTGCTTCTTCGCGCCCGCAGACTTGCTTGCGGGCGTGGCGCTTGGTTTGGGCGCGGCTTTCGCGGACGATTTTTTTTGCGGCGTTGGGCGTGGGCTTGGCTTCGGTTTGCTTTGCGCAGGTTTCTTTGGTGGAGCTGTCGGGCGTGGTTTTGGTGTTGGACTCGTTAGGGCAATTTCCTTGGTCGCGGGCGTTTCCTCCGCCATTTCCTCGAGCGGTTGATTAGCCTCTGGAATTGGCGACGGCTCGCTTGCCGCGATCGGAGACGGGGCGGGCGAGGAGACTTCCGGGGCGACTGGCGCACTTTCTGCGGCGACGCCTTCCATCCAGACGACATCGCGCGGAAGCCGCTTTTTGGCATTGGCGCTCCAGCGCAAAAGGCCGGTCAGCACGACCAAATGAACCGCGCCGATGAGCGCGACGTTGCGCCAAAAACTCCCTTCTCGCGGCATGGCCTAACGAGACTCCGCCCGCGTGGCGATACCGATTTTTGTGATCTGCGCCTTCTGCAAAAGATCCATCAACGCGACTAATTTTTGCACGGGCAATTCGCGATCTGGACGAATGATCACGGCCAGCGCGGGGTCGACCGCCTTGGCACTCGTTAGGCGCGCAGTCAACGTTTCGGCATCGACCGGTTCGCCGTTGAAGAAGAGCGCTTCGTTCCGATCGAGCGAGACGGTTTGCACTTTCGCCGGATCGGCGGCGGCGTCGCTCGAAGAGCTCGAGGGAACGGAGAGATTCACGCTGTTTTCGAGCAGTGGCGTGGTGATGATAAAAATGATCAGCAGGACGAAGGCGAGATCGAGCAAGGGCGTGATGTTAATCTCGGAGATCGTGCTCAGATTGTTGCGTTGCGAGTAACGGCGCATGACTCGTTAGGCTATCGGCGAAAGGTTTCGCGCGCGCCGTGGTCGACGTAGCGATGCTCGAATTCCGAGGCGAGCTCGGCCGCGAAGTTATCCATTTCCACGACGAGACTGCGGATGCTGGTGACGAGAAAGTTGTAACCGAACATCGCCGGAATGGCGACGCAGAGCGACATGACGGTGGTGATGAGCGCGCCGGAAACGCCCGGCGCCATCGTGGTTAAATTGGGCGAACCGGCGACCGCGACATCGGTGAAAGTGTCCATTACGCCCCAGACGGTGCCGAGCAATCCGAGGAAGGGCGCGCCGCTCACCGCGGTGGCGAGCAGGATCATTTGCGACTCGAGGCCGAGCGCGGTTTCGCCGACAGCGCGTTCCATCGCGGCCTGGACCGCGCCCATTTGCGCGGGAGAAATTTTATCGGCGATCTCAAGGCGCGCGCGAAAAGTTTCGTCGACCTCGGCCGAGCCTAACAAGTGAAAAGCCATCTCTTCGCAGCCTGCTTGATAGACGTTGAAGAGCGGCGAACCGGGGAAACGCGCATGGCTTTGGAACAAGCGCAACGGTTGGCGATCCTGGCGAAAGGCTTCCCGAAAACGGGCGGTTTGGCGTTTCGCGAAACGGACTACGCGCATTTTGGTCAGCATGACCGACCAGCTAAAAACCGAACCGACCAGCAGACAGGCGAGAACAATTTTTCCGGCGATCGTGGCGTGCCCGAAGGCAAACAGGAGACCGCCAGCCGCGAGAATTTGCACGAGTAACAACTAGCGAACTTTGGGCGGAAGGAAAAGCGGCGATGTCTCGGGAGCGGAGGCGTGTTCTTTCGCGCGGGCCAGCGCGGATGTGCTTTCGATCGCGCTGTCATCCTGAGGCTGGCGAAGCGCGCCGAAGGATCTCGCACAGGGTCCTTGGTTTTGCCTAACGAGTTCGCGGGCCAAACATCCTGTGTGAGGTCCCTCGCCGTCTGCGCGGCTCAGGATGACACGAGTTGTGCGAACACAATCGAGAAAGAAGCCGAAAAGAAGAACTCAGAGCTTCTCCTTTTCTGGCCTGCTGGTTTTCGAATTAACTCCATCCAAGTTTCTTCGGATATCGCGGCCGCAATTTCGCGAAGACGATGAAGCCGAGCCCAAGGACGAAGAGGAAGAAGGAAAGAAACTGCCCGTGAGTAAACGGACCGATCATCGCGGCGTCTGGTTCGCGGAAGAATTCCACGACGATGCGAAAGACGGCATAGAGCGAGAGGAAGAGTCCGCAAAGAATGCCGTTCGGTGTGCGCAGGCGCGTGCGGACGAACCACAAAATCGAAAAGAGCAGCACGCCTTCCAGGAGCGCCTCGTAAATTTGAGAGGGATGTCGCGGCGTGAGTGTTTCGCGCAAGATGATCTCGAGCTTCGGATTCGTCGGAAACGCGCGCAGTAAATCCTCCGGGCCGGTGATAAGCGGATTAACCGATTGCGCTAAGGAAACGGCGCGATCGACTAGCGCGATGTTATTGGCTTCGAGCAATTCTTTGGGAAACTGCATGGCCCACGGAACGTTGGCCACGCGGCCATAAAGCTCGCCGTTGATGAAGTTGGCGCAGCGGACCAGAAACAGGCCGATGGGCGCGACCACGCACAAGTTGTCGCCCAGGTTTGTATAGGAAAGTTTGTATTTTCGCGTGTAAAAAAACGTGAAAAGGACGAGACCGATCATGCCGCCATGCGCGGACATGCCGCCTTCCCATACTCGGAAAATGGAGAGCGGCTCGCGCAGCATTTCCGGTTTATAAAAAAGGACGTAGCCAAGCCGGCCGCCGATCATCACCCCGAAGAGCGCGGCCCAGGTGATGTAATCGCCGACCTGCGCGGGGTTGATGTCGGCATAACCTTTTTTCGCCAGCCAGGTCAGGAGCATGAAGCCGCCGATAAACGACAACACATAACCCAATCCATACCAACGCGGCCCGAATGAGGCTGTGATGTGGAAGATGAACGGATCGAGATTATCCAGGTAGTAGGCGAGCATGGGTGAAGCGACGCGCTATATCGCAGCTACGCAGACGCGCGTCGAGCGGGCAATGTGGTCGACATCCTCCTGCACGCGATCTCTTACGCGCGCATGTCATCCTGAGTCGCGAAGACGACGAAGGACCTCACATCAGGGCGGATGGCTTTCTTAGACCGAGCGGCGAATCGCAACGCGCAGACTATCTCGGTCCACCTCGTGGTGTACAAGCATGTCGGTGTAATTGCGGGAGAGCCTTCGTCGTCTGCGCGACTCAGGATGACAGCGCCTTCGCCGGTGCAATGCGCCTAGGGTTGACGCCGAGCGTGTCGCGCAAGAACGGCGCGGTGCGACTGAGGCGATTTTTCGCGACCTCTTCGGGAGTGCCGACGGCGACAATTTCGCCGCCATCCGCGCCGGCTTCCGGTCCAATGTCGACGATGTAATCGGCTTCCGCGATCACGCTCAAATTGTGCTCGATCACGATGACGGTGTTGCCTTCATCGACCAGGCGATGCAACACCTTCAGGAGCAGTTCCACGTCGGCCATGTGCAATCCGATTGTGGGCTCCTCTAATAGATAGAGCGTCGATTTCGGTTTGCGCATTTTGCGGATGCGCTCGTTCTGCGCGCGACCGGTGCCGCGCGCGAGCTCAGTCACCAGCTTCAAGCGTTGCGCTTCACCGCCGCTGAGCGTCGGGCTCGGTTGTCCGAGCTTTAGATAACCCAGTCCGGTATCGACTAATAATCGCAGCGGTCGCGCGATCTTTTGGTTCGCGGCAAAAAATTCCGCAGCTTGTTCGAGCGTCATCTCCATCACGTCGCCGATCGATTTGTCGTGGTAGAGCACTTCGAGCGTCTGCGGATTGTAGCGACGCCCGCCGCAATCTTCGCACGGCACATAACTGCTCGGCAGAAAACTCATCTCCAGTTTGATCACGCCCTGGCCTTTGCAGGTCTCGCAGCGGCCGCCTTCGGTGTTGAACGAGAAGCGCGAATTGGTGTAACCGCGCACGCGCGAGACCGGCAGTTGCGCGTAGAGATTGCGAATCTCGTCGAAGACCTTGATGTAGGTCGCCGGGGTGGAGCGCGAGGTTTTGCCGATAGGCGATTGATCGACTTCGTAAACCGTCTCAAAAAACTGCGCGCCGCTCACGCGACTCCCATTCCGGGGAGCGCACGCGACCCGCGTGCTGTTCGCGGCGACCCGTCGCGAACTCTTGGAACGTGCCGAGGTTGAGGAGCCAGTCACACCTCCAGACGTGATCGGCGAGTCGCCGATCACAGCACGCGGGTCGCGTGCGCTCCCCAGACTTTCGCGCACCGCGGGCAGCAGAACTGAACGCATCAAGGTGCTCTTCCCGCTGCCAGAAATTCCCGTGATGACCGACAACCGATTCACCGGAAAACGCGCCTCCACGTTCTTCAAATTATTCGCGCTCGCCCCATTGATTTCGATCCATTGCTCGACCTCGCCTAACGAGCGCCGGCTCTTCCGAGTCGGATGACAAAGTGGCGAACGCAAACACCGCCCGGTCTCGGAATTCTTCTGCGCCTTGATTTCATCGAGCGTTCCCTGCACCACCACTTCACCGCCGTGCATCCCCGCGCCGGGTCCGAGATCGATGATGTGATCCGCGCGGCGCATCGTTTCTTCATCGTGCTCGACGATGACGAGAGAGTTTCCTTTTTCGCGCAACGCGGTCAGCGTTTCCAGCAGGCGCAGGTTATCGCGCGGATGCAGTCCGATAGTCGGTTCGTCGAGCACGTAAAGGACCCCGCGCAAGTTCGAGCCGAGCTGCGCGGCCAGACGAATGCGCTGCGATTCGCCGCCGCTCAGCGTCTTGGCACTTCTGCCTAACGAGAGATAGCCTAGCCCGACGTTCTCCATGAACTGCAGCCGCTGCTCGATCTCCGGCACGAGATCGGCCGCGATCGTTTGCTGGTTGCCGCGGAATTTCAATTTGCGAATGAGCAAGAAGGCTTCGAGCGCGGAGAGCGCGGTGAAATCGGCGATCGTTTTCCCCTGCACGCGCACATGCCGCGCGATCGCGTTCAAACGCGAGCCGCGGCAGCTCGGGCAGTCGCGCGCTTCGTCTTCGTCGATCCATTCCGACTCGCGCTCGGCCGCGAGCTCATTTTCCAAAACGGATTCGCCGGTTTCTTCCTTACCGGTTTGCAGCTTCTGATTAAAAATTTCGCCGAACCCGCCGCATTCTTCGCAGGCGCCGTGCGGCGAATTGAAGGAAAATAAACGAGGATCGAGTTCCTCGAACGCGCGTCCGCAACCAGGGCAACTCATCTCCGTGCTCATGACCGCGAGCTGATTTTTCGCGTCGAGCAAATGCGCGGTGCCGCGACCGATATCGAGTGCGCGCTGCACCAGATTGCGTGCTTTGCGGATGCGCTTCGCATCGATCTCGCCGACCACGACGTCGATGGTGTGTTCTTTGAAGCGCTCGAGTTTTCGAAAATCCTCGATCGCGATGAGTGCGCCATCGACCAGTAACATTTCAAACCCTTGCCGCTTGGCCCACGCCGCCACATCGGTGTGAAATCCCTTGCGCGCTTTGACCAGCGGCGCGAGCACGGTCAGCCGTCCGCGGCGCGCTGCCGTTTCGACCTGTTTCACGATTGCAGCCAGGCTCTGCTTCTCCACCGGCAGATCGCAATCCGGACAAAATTGCGTGCCGGTTTTGGCGAAGAGGAGCCGGAGAAAATGATAAACTTCCGTCACGGTGGCAACGGTCGATTTGCCGCCACCGCGCGTGACGCGTTGCTCGATCGCCACGCTCGGCGGCACGCCTTCGACCAGATCGACGTCCGGCTTTTCGAGCTGCTCGACGAACTGGCGTGCGTAGGGCGACATCGAATCGAGGAAGCGCCGCTGGCCTTCCGAGAAAAGAATATCGAACGCGACCGTCGATTTCCCGGAGCCGCTCAGTCCGGTGATGATGACCATCTGATCGCGTGGAATGGCGAGGGAGATGTTCTTCAGATTATGCTCACGCGCGCCATGAATTTGGATGGCGTTCGCATAGCGAGCGGTATGGCCGTCCGCGTTTTTTCCGGGGAGCGCACGCGACCCGCGTGCTCCGTTTGGCGACCCGCCAAACGGTTCTTCCGCCACGCGCAATGATTGATCGCCGTCAAAGGCTTCGATCACATCGAGGGACGTTCGCGGCGAGTCGCCGCGAACAGCACGCGGGTCGCGTGCGCTCCCCATGCGAAGAGTCTCGCGCAAATATCTTCCGGTGTGGCTCGCTTCGATTTTTGCGAGGGTTTCGGGAGTCCCCGCGCCGACCAACTCTCCGCCTTCATTGCCGGCCTCGGGTCCGAGATCGATCACCCAATCGGCGCACTTCACGACCTCGAGATTGTGCTCGATCACCACGATGGAATTTCCGCGTTCGACTAATCCTTGGAAGACGCGCACCAGCATAGCGACATCGTCGAAATGCAAACCGGTGGTTGGTTCGTCGAAGATGAAAAGTTTGCCTAACGAGCGAGCGCCGTTCTCGCCCGCGACGTGATCGGTCAGGTGCCCGACCAACTTGAGCCGCTGCGATTCGCCGCCGGATAATGTGTTGAGCGGTTGCCCGAGCCGCAGGTAGCCGAGCCCGACTTCATCGAGCACATCGAGCGGATCGCCCAGCTTGGCCGATTCGCCAATCTGCGCGAAAAACTGAATCGCTTCGCTGACCGTGAGTTGCAGGACATCGTGGATCGACTTGCCGTAAAGATGGACGCGCAGCACGTGCGCCTGGAAACGTTTTCCTTCGCATTCCGCGCAACGCACAAAGAGATCGCTCAGGAATTGCATTTCGATCTTCTCGAAGCCGGTGCCATTGCAACGCTCGCAGCGGCCGCTGCCGGAGTTGAAGGAGAAGGCGCTCGCGGTTAGGCCTTGGGCCTGCGCTTCGGGCAACGCGGCGAATAATTCGCGCACGCGATCGTAAAGGCCGAGATACAAAATCGGCGTCGAGCGCGGGGTGCGCGCGAGCTGCGTTTGATCGACCATCACAACTTCGCTGACGCGATGCGCGCCGCTGACTGATTTGCATGCGCCGGGTTCCTGCTCTGTTGCCTGGCCTTTGGCCCGGAGGAGATTTCGGTAGAGCACCTCGTGGATGAGGGTCGATTTCCCGGAACCGGAAACGCCGGTGACGCAGGTGAAAACGCCGAGCGGGATTTCGACATCGACGTTCTTGAGATTGTGCTCGCGCGCGCCGGTAATCTTAATCGCGCTGGAAAATTTGCGGCGCGATTTTGGTATCGGAATGCGCTTTTCGCCTAACAAGTAATCGCGAGTCAATGAGTGTGCGGGCGCGACTCCGTTCTGGGGAGCGCACGCGACCCGCGTGCTGTTCGCGGCGACTCGCCGCGAACTTTGGGGACGTGCCAAGCTCTGTCGGGTGTCGACGCCTCGAGATGTGATCGGCGGGTCGCCGATCACAGCACGCGGGTCGCGTGCGCTCCCCGGATCGTAGTCGCGTGCGTTAGCCAGCATCTTTGCAAGCGCGCCGTCGAAGATTAATTCGCCGCCTTGTTCGCCACGGCCCGGGCCGATATCGACGACATTGTCTGCGCTGCGGATGACCGCTTCCTCGTGTTCAACCACCAAGAGCGTATTCCCTTTATCGCGCAGGTCGTGGATGACGTTGATCAAACGCCCGACGTCGCGCGGATGCAGACCGACACTGGGTTCGTCCATGACGAAGAGCGTGTTCACGAGCGACGCGCCGAGGCAGGTGGTGAGATTCACGCGCTGGACTTCGCC
>CAXSCV010000044.1:0-24910 GCA_964235895.1 uncultured Chthoniobacterales bacterium | reverse complement strand
ATGGAGGTCAGCAAGGCTCGCTCATGCGTGTAATCGCTCTCCTCCGCAGTCGAACAAAGCGGCGTATAAGAGTTAATCTCGAACTGCTCGATCTTTTGCCCTACGGCAATCAAGGCCGCGTCCTGTTCCGAGGAGAAGACGCGTTTTGCGATCACTTTCACGCCTTCCTCAATCAGTTTCGTGACCGGTTTGCAGCTTTTGCTGGGTAACTCCTCGCCGAGCGAATCCGCCACCTGCTCAAGCGCTTTCAAGTGCCCCTTGGTTTCCTTCAGGTGAATTTCCAAGAGCGCCTTCAGATCCTTGGATTTCGCCGCCTTCACCAAGAGAGGCAAAGCAAGCGTCAGCTCTTTTTCGGCAGTATGCATCTCCCCTAGCTTGTCCATGAAGCTCTTGGGAACGGGCTTCTTCGGGAAGTTCGTGCTTGTCGTCTGGTTCTCGTGAGTCTGACCCGCGCCCTTCGCCACAACGTTTCCTCTGCTCCCGCTTTTGGTGGCCTTGGGAATCCCGCTGGAACCCCTCGTGATCGGTCCTACATCCGCGCTCGCCTTCGTCGACGGCCGCGTGCCTCCCGCTTTCCGAACTGTCTTTATATCCATAATTTATCCTCCTAAAAGAAACGCCCGCCAGTAGTCGCGAGGATGTAAGAATTTGCTCAATGCCCACCGCGCGCAAAAGTTTCATTTCCGTTGGAATGCCATGCAGGTAACGCATAGGGGACTCAAATAGCGAACCATAAGGCAGCGTGGCATGCGATTCCCCACCAGCTCTTCCCTGGGGCCTAAGCTTCTAGCAATCTGCGACGCGATGTTAAGCCGGTGTCTGAGGACAAGATAAAACTCGCAAGGGCGACGCGGCCCGTTGCTCCCTATAGGACCACCGCTTAAGAAAATCTTATTCGTTAGGCCAGGACGGATGAGGTCAGGAGTTGCTCGATCTTGATCGGCAGCTCGCGCACGCGCACGCCGGTGGCGTGATAGGTCGCGGCGGTGAGGGCGGCAGCGATTCCGGCCAGCCCGATCTCGCCGATGCCGCGGGCGCCCAGCTCGTTGATCTCTTTGTCGGGATAATCGAGGAAATGCACCTCGAGCGGAGGGATGTCCGCGTTTACGGCCATGAGGTAGTCGGCCAGGTTGCTGTTGATCGGCGCGCCGTTCTGCGGGTCGTAGTGCGTCTCTTCGAACAAGGCCATGCCGATGCCCATGACCACGGCCCCTTCGATCTGGTTACGACCGGCTAGTGGGTTGAGAATGCGGCCCGCATCGATCACGGTGACGACGCGGCTGACTCGCAACTGGGCGATCTCCGGCTGCCAGGTGACTTCGACGAAATGGCAGCCGTAGGAATGCTTCGAGAACTTCGGCTTTTCCTCGCCGAAGGTTCCCTCCGATTTGCCGCTGCCGGTGACGCGATCGACGTTCGCCCGGCGCAGGATATCGGCGAAGGGAACGCCGTTGGAAGCTACGTCGGCTTTGACAAATACGAGACCGTTCTCAAAAGCAAGGTCGTTAGGTTCTTTTTTCTCGAAAGGCGAACCGGCAGTGGTAATGGCAACGCCGAATAAGGAAGCAGCCGCCTTGTCCGCCGCTTGGAAGACCGCCGGGATGACCGAGCCCGTGACCATCGAACCACCGGAGACAGGGCCGCTCGGAAGCATGGTGTCACCAAGCGCGACTTCCACCTTGTCGAGCGGAACGCCCGTTTTATCCGCGGTGAGCTGAGCGAGAACAGTGTAGGTGCCAGTGCCAATGTCTTGGGTGCCGCAGGCCACACGGGCAGCGCCGTCCGAGCGCAACTCCACCGTCGCCTCGGCCGGAAAGCGGGCCGCGACCCAGGAGCATCCGGCCATCCCCCACCCGAGCACGAGACCGTCGCGTTTCATCGAGCCGATCGCCGGCGTGCGCTTCGACCAGCCAAATTTCTTCCCGCCCACTTCCAGGCACTCGAGGAAATGCCGCGAGGAAAACGGCACGCCTAACGACTCGTCGATCTTCGGCTCATTCCGCCGGCGCAGTTCTACCGGATCGATCTGCAACTCCTCGGCCAGCTCGTTCAGCGCCGACTCGGTCGCGTAAAGGCCGGGCACGGCACCGGGGCCGCGCATCGCGGTCGGCGAACCGAAATTGCGTTGAGCGCGGCCGAATTTTACCAGCAAACTCGGCACGCTGTAATGGAAGGCCGTCGCCTCGCCGCAGTCCTCCTGGTAATCGTCCAGGAGCGACTTGCTGTAGACGTAGTCGTGCTGGAGCGAGACCAGCTTGCCCTCCTGGGTCGCGCCGAGGCGCACTCGCTGTTGCGTGCGCGGGCGATGGCCGACGGTCTGGAACATCATCTGGCGGCTGAGGACGAGCTTGACCGGCTTTTGCAACTCCCGCGCCGCCGCCACCGCCAGCGCGCAATGCGTCCAGGGCCAAAGTTTGCTCCCGAAGCCCGAGCCGACAAACTTCGTAATGATGCGGACGTTCTCCCGGGGCAACCCGAACATCTGCGCCATCACCCCCTGCATATTGAAGATGGCCTGTGACTCTTCGTAGATGGTCAGGTGGTCGCCTTCCCAGAGCGCGGTCGCGCCTTGCAGCTCGATCGGGTTATGCGTTTCCACCGGCGTGACATAGGTCTGGTCGAGCTGCACCGCCGCACCGGCGAAGGCTTTTTCAGCATCGCCGCGTTTACTCTCCTCCCGCGGGACCGGGCCGAAGGTAGTCATGACCTCCTCGGGATCGTCGTCCGGCTGGAGATCGGTGGAAACGTTAGCTTCCTCCTTCTCGTAGGTGGCGCGGACGACATCGGCGGCCGCTTTCGCCTCTTCAAAAGTATCGGCCACGGCCAGGGCAATGTATTGGCCGTAGTAGCGAATCACGTCGTCCTCGAAAGGCGGGCGGCGTTCATCGCAAATGCCGTCCATCCCCTCGCCTTGCGTAGAGCGGGTGATCTTCCCGATGTTTCCGCGATGGAAGATCGCATGCACCCCGGGCATTTTCTCGGCCGCCGCGGTCTCGAGCTGGATCAACTGGCCGCGCGCGATGGTCGCGCCCACGGGCACGGCGTAGAGCGTGCCGGGGAAGTGGAAATCGGAGGCATACTGCGCGGTCCCGCTCACCTTGAGTGGTCCGTCAATGCGCGGCGTCTTGCGGCCGATAGGTGATTCCTGGATCTTGGACATGTCCATTACTCGTTAGGTCGAGGTAGTCACCAGCTTCAGCGCATGGACGAGGCAGCGCTTGGCCAGCTCGACCTTGAACCCATTTTCGCTTTGCGGCCGCGCCTCACGTAAGGCCGCCTCCGCCGCGGCGCGGAAAACTGCCTCGGTTGGTTCTTGATTCGTTAGGGCCGCTTCCGCTGCGGGCGTGCGCCACGGTTTCGTGCCGACGCCGCCAAGAGCGAGGCGCACCCGTGTGATCTTCCCGTCCGCCAGCACGACCACGACGGCGGCCGAGGCGAGCGCAAACTCATAAGAAGCGCGGTCTCGCAGTTTTAAATAAAGCGAGCGGCTGCCCAGCGCAGGCGGCGGCAGAGTCACATGCGTGATCAAATCGCCCGGCTCGAGCACGGTCTCGCGCTCTGGGGTTTTTCCTGGCAAAAGATGGAACTCGGCGATCGGGATGCTGCGCTCGCCCTGCGGGCCCTGCACGTGAATGGTCGCTTCCAGGGCGGCCAGGGCGACGTTCATATCCGAGGGATTGGTCGCGATGCAATGCTCGCTCGTCCCTAGAATGGCCAGACTGCGATTCAGGCCGGTGATCGCGGCGCAGCCCGAGCCGGGCTCGCGTTTATTGCACGGCATCTCCGTCGCGCGGAAATACAGGCAGCGCGTTCGTTGCAACAAGTTGCCGGCGGTCGTGGCCATGTTGCGCAGTTGCGCTGAGGCCCCGCTCAGGAGCGCCTCGGAGAGGACCGCGTAGTTCTTCCTCACCAGCGGATGAAAGGCGAGATCGGAGTTGCGCACGGTCGCGCCGATGGTCAGGCCGCCGTCGGGCCGCTCCTCGATTTTGCCTAACGGGAGCCGGCTGATGTCGACCAGGCGGTCCGGCTGTTCGACGTTCAACTTCATCAGATCGAGCAGCGTGGTGCCGCCGCCGATGAAGCGAATTTCCGCGCCTTGTTGTGCGGTGCTGGCTTGCGCCGCGGTCGCGATCGCTTGGACGCGGTCC
Source organism: uncultured Chthoniobacterales bacterium (assembly GCA_964235895.1). Taxonomy (GTDB): domain Bacteria; phylum Verrucomicrobiota; class Verrucomicrobiia; order Chthoniobacterales; family UBA10450; genus JACCTI01. The sequence continues at coordinate 20,762 of CAXSCV010000044.1, read as the reverse complement.
TCGGCGCGGGTCAGGGCGAAAGCTTTCATGCTCCCTTCTCCGCGGAGCCGTTTTGCCGCACGCTTTGGATGGCTTCGACGATGTTCGGATACGCGCCGCAGCGGCAAATGTTACCGCTCATCAACTCCTTCACCTCCGCGTCTTCCGGCCCGCACGGTTCCTCAAGTAACGCCACCGCCGACAGGATCTGGCCGGAGGTGCAATAGCCGCATTGGTAGGCGTCGCGGGCCAGGAAGGCCGCTTGCATCGGATGCAGATTTCCCGGCTGACCGAGGCCCTCGATGGTGGTGATTTCGCGGCCATCCTGCAAAGCGGCGAGGCAAAGACAGGAATTCATCCGCCGGCCATCGACCAGCACCGTGCAAGCCCCGCACTGGCCGTGATCGCAGCCCTTCTTCGAGCCGGTCAGCTGAAGATGTTCGCGCAGACAATCAAGCAACGTCGTGCGCGGATCGATCTGCAGCTCGTGCGCCTTGCCGTTGACCCGCAAGGTGACTGCGATGGTATCTTTCGACTCGGAGGAAGGCATCGGTGGCGGCGTTTCTTCCTGCAGGAGTAAACCCTCCTACTGAGTTCAGCAAGCCGGTCACGCATAATCGCTCAAGAAAAACTCCGAAATGGTTTCGCGACTCGCGCCATCTTTCCATCGAGCAACTCGGCGTTAGGACGGTATCCCTGGAGAGTACTAAGGCAAAAGTGAGCAGGTAACTAAGAGACAATCAGCAATCTGTCGTTCGCTAACTAAATGTAACTCGACGGCAAAGCAGCTTGGAAGGGCACCCTCGGTTCGCCTTTAAGTGAAATAAGGAACTCACCGCAGTTAGCGTCCGTGCCGTTCGGCGTGAATATCATTCGAAAGTTCGGTCTCCGCCTTCATGTATTCTTCTAAAAAGCACTCCCTCCACTCGCAAAGCTTCAAAACATCGCGCGAAACGGTTCCGCAGTTTCGCCTTCGCGTTGTAGTGCGAAGCGAAGAAGACACGCGTCGAAAGTAACCCCGAAAAAAGTCTAAGGGGAGCGCCGTTTTTCGCTTGAGCTAGAGCGTTGCAAGCAAAGCTTCCAAACAAAACTGCCCACGCCGACATAATCCCGCCGTGGGCAGCTCGTAACTTTACTTAAGAATTTACTTCTTTAGCAGGGCCTATTGCACGGGCTGAGTTACCGCCATCTGAGCATTGATGAATCCGAAACCATCGAGCGGCGAGTACCCGCTGCCAATGCGGTTGCGCAGGAAGCCCGAGAAGGTGCCTCCGTCAGTCGTCGTGCCGTTGAAACTCATGCCGTCGGTTGTAACTGTGCCGGAAGGAATCGAAACCCCTCCGCCAAGCAGATCGGCAATATAGTTCGTGGAGGTTGCCCCGGTATAGGGAGGACTTCCGGTTGTAGCGGCAGAATGCTGGATGGCGCGGGCTGCAGCGAAGCGAAGGATGTTGCCACCAGTAAAGGTCCCGTCAGGGAAGGATAAGTTCAGCGTGTATTGCTGGGTGGTGGACGGAGCAGGCGCGGGATGGCTGAAGGTAGCCGTCACGCTGCCGGTCGCTACCGTCGAAGCGCTCCCAACGGTGAATTGCGCAGTGAACACCATGCCAGGAAAGGGATTCTCGAAGTAGGTAACGGTACCGCCCACTCCGGTACTGCTATAAGTAACGCCATTGTTTCCACCCGTTACGTTACCCGCGGTGGCCGCGGTGCCTTCCGGATTAAACACCAGACTGGCAAGCGATCCACTGCCAACATAAGCGATTGTGAAGGCATTATTGTTGCTACCGCCGGTCCCAACGTTCGTGTCGGAATCACTGCTCAGAGTAACAGTCACTTTACCGCCCGTGCTCGCGCGAGTCGATCCGCTCACGTAGTAAGGATCAAGGTCGTGCAGGAAGGTGGAGCGTTGCAACAAGTTCGTCATCTGCTTGGGCGTGACACTGCGTGATCCGCCATGAGCTTCCAAGGCTAAGATTGCAATCGCCGCTGCGTGCGGCGCTGCGGCGCTGGTGCCGGAGAAGTTACGACTAACAGTGTCCGGGTCGTTCGAGGAATCGCTGCTGAAGAATGACTCGTTAGCTGCGTCCGCCGCGGCGATGGCCGGCTGGAGCCGCACATCGGGGGTCGCCAGCCGATTGCCGGAAGGATCGAAGTAAACCGTGACCGGGCCGGGCGAAGTGAATGATTCAGGCTGGCTCGGGCGGAAGACACTATAAGCAGCCGCACCGTTCGCGCCAGCCGCAGCGTTATGACCGCCGGTAGTTGGCGAGGTATAGGAAAAATATTCCGCCGGCCCGAGGCCGCCCGCGCCGTTCCCGTTAAAGACATAGCGCAAGTGACTCGCCGGATTCGGCACCGAAGGGACATTCGCCCGCGCGATCACGAATTGCACCTGAGTTTGCCCCGTAACGCGGGTAATGACGCCGTACTCGATAGCCTCGTTAGTAGCGATGTTGTTAGTCGCCAGAGTATTGTTCGGCAAATAGTTCCCGTTCATGTCGAAGACGAGCAGGTTAAAGTCGGTCGAGACACCAGCCGGCGCATCGTGCGCCGTGTACACGTCCAGGGTAAACGTCCCGGTGTTACCGAGTTGAGTTATCTTGACCGAATATTGCGCGGTCGCGGGACAGAAAAACTGCAGCGTCTCATCCGTGCTAGTGTCCTGGAAAGCGACCAGGTTGCCATTGGGATCGTAAAGACTAATCTGACCGTCCAGGTTTCCGCTGGTAGCCACTTGTTTGAAAACATATTCCTGGCCGGCAGTTAAGACCGGGAGGTCGTTGAACGTGACGCTGGTCGAGGTCGTGGCGATGTTGCCGGTGTTACTATAAATTGGCGTCGGATCGATCGCGAGAGAAGAAGGCAGGGGTTGATCGTACGGGTCGTCCCATTCGAAAGCGAGGGGCGTGGTGTTGCCATTGGGAATGTTAACCGTCTGAGCGACGTCCAGCGTTCCGTTAGGGTTAAAGTTGTTGAAGCCGCCGGCATAAAGATTGGTCGGGACGTTAGCCAAATTGATGTTCGTATTAGCCAGCGCCGTGTTATCGGCCGCGGTCAGGCCGGTGCCGTTGGGAACGTTCCGATAATCGGAAGCGTAACTATTGATCGGCAGCTCATTGCCTGCGGATGAGAAGTAGCTAACTCCGGCGGCGGCCACGTCATCGACAGCACGGGCGATGATGCCGTCCTGAAAGAAAGGTTCATCTTCATAGCTCACGTCGTCGCAGATGACGTCGGCGGCGAAGCCCTGTTGCACGGAAGGATCCTTCGTGTAACCAGGAAGCCCGGCAAGCGCGCGGATGTTATTTCCGAAATCCACTGTGCCGAGGAAGGCGGTGGCGAAGCCGACGCGTGCTTTCGGAGCCATCTTGTAAACGATCTCGCACATGGCGCGCCCTTCATCCGTGCCGGCCGAAGTGTAATCTTCCAGGACCACTACCGGCTGAGTGTTTATCGGGTTGTTCGGGTCGCCCGGCAGATCAAAGTTAGCTACACCTACCGCGGCGGTTCGGCCCGCTGTGGTGAACTTGGCATAACTATCGGAAATACAAGCTACGCTCAGGCCCGTGCCTTCGAAGTCCATCGTCGCGTTCGGATTGTAGAACTTGTTAATCTGGTCGACGCGATGTTGCGTCACCCCTTGGTCGAAGGCGGTCCCTAACTTGTTGAACACGTCGTTCACCGCGGCTTTGGGATCAACCTTAGCCGTCCCGGTGTCGCCGCGAACACTACGCAGGCGTGGACGAATTTCCATGATGACCGAGCGCACACTGGGCGAGGTAGCAAGCGCCGGAACGTCGTCTAGAGAAATGAAAGCGTCGAAAACACCTACGCCTTGGTATTTCTCATCCACTGCCGTCACTTCCAAAGAGCCAATGGTGGTCGCGAGGTCTGTCTGCAAGCTCTTCAGATCCGCCTTACCCGAAGGATTTACGCGCACGAGAATGCGCTCGTCAGAATCGGAGATGGTAAGGGCGGCGTAACTCGCTGCCTGCGCATCCGAGTAAAGATGACCGTTTACAGTCACAAAGCTTGATTGGTTATACCCTTTTGCTTTGACGTTTTTCACCGCCAGGTTGCTCTCAACCAGCTTACCCAGGCCGTTGCCTAAATTTTTCGGGATCGGCACAGCCGAAGAAGCACCGGCTAATCCGAAAAATGTCGCCGTGATCAAGGCGCTGCTTGCAGCCGAAAGGAAGCGGCGTTGATGAACGTAAGTGAAGGATGGTAAGGATGAAATCATAAGAGATAGGTGGTTCGAATGAGGCCGTTGAGAAGGGTCTGTCTACGATGTGATGACGGTGGCTTATCAAGATGAACGCGCAACGGCAACGAAGAAATCCAAGTTTTTTAGGAGATCGCTCGCTCGCCGAAGGCATTCAGGCGTCGTTGGGCTGCCAACGTGGAAGAATCAACCGCCGGGGGGGCCGAATTTAGTCAACACTTCAGGACCTGCTTCAGCTCCAGGAAATCGATCGGTTTCGTTAGGTAAAAATCGAAACCGGCGGCCAGGCCGGCTTCGCGTTCCTCAGGGCTCGCTCGGCCAGTTAGGGCGATGGCCTTCAACGCCTGCTTTTTTTTGGCTACGCACACGAGCTCGATTCCGTCGCCGTCTGGCAGATTTAAATCGCTGATTAGAACGTCGAAGCGCATTTCCTCCAGGCGCGCCCGGGCGTCGCGGGCGTTCTTGGCCGTAACGGTCTGGCAGCCACAGCGATTTAGGAGAAGTCCGAGAACGCCCCGGGTATCGGTGTGATCTTCTACAAGCAAAACTAGCATGGCTTCAACGGAGAGCTACCAAATCAGGTAGTAAGCTTCGTTCACGTAAATGTAACGCAAATAATAATATCCTGGTGAACGGCGATTGGGGAGACTCCTTCCGGTCGTGATTTCTTAGAAGGGGGGACCACCGTGCACGTCTTCCGAGGATGCCAATGCGGATTCTTTTGCGCAATCAATTCCTGTGAGCAAGGTCGCGTCTCGCGAAAAGGCCCGCCACTAGTAAAAAAGGCTGTGCTCGGATCGCTGCGCACCGCGATGGGAGAGCGTCGCAAGGCTCAAGCTAATTTGATTCCCTGCGACGCGCTCTGGATGAGAGAGGCTCTCTGGTAAACTAACCTTGCAAAGGCTAGTCCCTGCCTCGAGTTACTTTACTTCTTCACTTCAAAACGGCGGCCAGCGGACCAGTTTCCGGCGGTTCCAGCTGCGTCGTTCGCCCGAACCCGCCACCACATCGTTTGAGTCGGAAGAGTGCTGGAGCTAAACTGAGAGGCACTAACATTTTCAATCACGACCAAACTGCCGGAGAAGCTGCTCTGATTGGAGACCTGTATGGTATAGCTAGCTGCACCGCTAACGTCGCTCCAGTCGAAGGTGACATTAGCACCAGGGGTAAAACGGGCGTCGGCCGCCGGGCTTAGTTGCGAAGGAGCGGCCAACAGCGCGGACGGAGTTGCCGTAGGAACAGGCGTGGGAGTCGGCGTCGGTGCCGCACCTTTAGTTACAGTGATGTCAGCCGACTGGCTGGTCGCGCCCACCAAGGCGGTAATAGTATCGACCGTCGTAGTATTCACCACCGTTGTGGCGATCGTGAAATTAGCCGAAGTCTGTCCGGCCGGTATGACGACAATCCCCGGTGCCGTGGCCACGCCGGCGCGAGAAGCAAGTGTTGCCGTCAATCCACCCGTCGGCGCAGGACTGCTAAGCAATACGGTCCCGGTCGCGCTGATCCCACCTGCTATGGTGGTGGGAGTGATCGCGACCGACCGGAGGATCGGCGGCGCGTTCGGATCCGGGGTAACGTTAACGAAGATAGACTTTGTCACGCCTCCAGCGCTGGCAAAGATCCTGCCGCCTGTCGGCGAAGTAGCCACTGGGCTGGTTCCGATCACGAAGCTAGCTGTGCTGTTTCCCTCCGCGATGCTGACGCTGGCCGGCACGTGAATGTAAGTCGGATTATCGGTCGTTAGGGTTACTACTGCCCCGCCGACCGGCGCCGTTTGATGTAAGCCAACGCTGGCGCGGCCCTGATTACCTCCCATGACATCCTGCCCGGCTGGGCCAACTGCGAGCAACGTCGGCGTGCCAGAGACTCCCGGTATGGGATCGATTTCCAGGATGCGCTCTTGGGATCCGCCGGAGGTTCCGTAATGCGCCTGCATCACGACGTAACGCGGAAACACAGTTTCAGGCGCCGGAGTTGTCTTGAATGTTGCGCTAAGAGCCCCGCCTGGCACGGTGATGCTCTGCGGGATAATCACCTGGCCGTCCAGACTGCCGTTCAAGGTAACTATGGCGCCACCGGCCGGCGCAGCTGAAGTCAGGGTAACAGTTCCTGTCGTCGTGTCGCCGACCAAGACGGAGGGCGAAGCCAGCTTCAGCGAAGAAAGGCTAGGGGCCGGCGTAACAGTGCCTACAGGAGTTACTACGATCGAACTTTGTGGCGCGCGGTAACCATCCACATCAGTTCCACAATCGATATAGACGCGCTTGGAAGCTGAGATCGCAGTGGTCGCGATCGGGAAATCCGCATCGGTTGAGCCTGCCGGAATGAAAACCGTAGCTGGCACACTAACGAGGCCAGCGTCACTGCTAACCAAGCGAACCGTTACGCCTCCGGGAGGCGCTGCGCTATTCAGCGTCAACGTGCCGTTAACGGAAGTGCCGCCGGCCACGCTTTCGTTACTCAATCCCAGCCCAGCGAGAATCGGAAGGACGCCAAACCCGCTCTGTTGGCTCCCGTTCGCGTAGCCAGCGAATAGGTCTCCGATGATTCCAATCGAGAGCCCATTGTTCGGGACCGGGCCGGTCGCGATTGGAGTAACTATAGCATCGGTTTTTCCCGCTGGGATGGTGATCGTAACCGTCGGCATCTGCACCTGCCGCATGTCAGTGGAGAGACTAACCACGGCGCCACCCGCTGGGGCGGGGTTATCCAGCATCACTCGAGCTTGCGTGGGATTACCACCAAACGCGTTGGTCGGGGGAATGATCGCGAACAAACCGACATTCGACGGCGTCGGGCCGGCCTGGACAGTTATCGCCCGTCCGGCTGACCAGGGGCCTGCAACGTCGCCGTGCAAGGCGCGCACTCTCCAGAAGTAGCTTCCCGACGCGAGCAGATCTCCCGTTATCATGTAATCCGAACGGCTAGGTCTAACAAGAAGCGCGCTCGTAGCATTTGCAAAAGTCGAGCTGGCATTAAACTCGACTTCGTAGCCAGGGACCTGCGGATTAGGGGTGTCGGTGAAATCAACGAAGAACGGGGTCGTCACCGTAGCTCCAGCGGCCGGTGAAACTTGGGTAACTCCGGGAGGAACGGGCGCGACGTCGGTAATGCGAACCGCGAGGGTGGCGGAAGGAAGGCTGCGTACGCCATCCGCCGAAACGGCGCGGACGCGGTAGAAGGCTGTGAGGGCATTGCCCCAAAGGCCGCCGAACTGGGTGCCGAAAGTGATCGGCGATTGGCTAAGCGTGAGAGGGTAAGAGAAGGTCGACTCGTCGTCTGCTTCCAAGATATAATATTGCGCCCCGGGCACGGCCGACCACGAAATCTTGAAGCGCTCCACCAAGTGGAATTGAGAATTGTTGACAGGAGTTAGGAACGTCGGAGCCGCTGGCGCGGGACCAGGACCGGTCACCGTAAAACTGCGCGCGGCCGACCAGGGCGAGTTCGCGCCTCCGTTAGCGGTTAGCTGAATAGAGCTAACTCTCCAAAAGTACGTTCCATTCGGAAGACCGCTTACTTTGTCTGTCGTCGGCGTCGGGACGCTGGGATCGCTGTCCATGTTCGTGAAGCCGGTGGCAATAATTGCCGCGAAAGAAGAGGTTGCGCTAACCTGCCAGGTGTAGCTGCCGATCGGGCCGTTTGCGCTTGCGGTGGCGTTCCAGCTCAGGGCAATTGGCTGAGCCAAAGAAGCTCCTGCGGCTGGTGAAACGAGGACGGGCGCAGATGGACCGGCAGGCGCCGGCGTGGGTGTGACCGTTTTCGCGACGGCCAGGCTCGTCACGAAGGCAAAGGCAAGCGCCGTTGCGAACAAATTAGACAATGGTTTCTCGGGTTTCATGACCCGACTGCTAATCGGGGCCGAGGGCGCTGGCGAGACGGCAAAGGTAACGCAGTTGTTACCAAGCCGGGCAAGGGACAAGCTTCGCGATAAAAGATAAACGTTTACCTGGCGAAGCTATCGGACGAGCAGGTTCGCCTCAGGCAGCGCTAGCTAGAGGCTTTAATCAGCTGGCAATGGAGGTCGTTAGTTAAGGTTGCGATCCGTTGACTTAGCTCCTTAACTAGCTCGGTCAGCTCTGTATTTTGACGCATTAATTCCAGTAGCTTAGCAGTTTCCTGAGCGGAGACCAACTCGCGTTCCTGGCTGGCCAAGGCCAGGTCTTCACGATGTTGCGCGTCGGCTTCGGAATGCGCTTTGTCGCGGTCGGCCTGCCGAGTTTGGGCAAGAAGGATAAGGGGAGCGGCATAGGCCGATTGCAGGCTGAAAGCGAGGTTGAGGAGGATGAAGGGGTAAAGGTCGAAATGGACGAGGCCAACGATATTGAAAATAATCCAGGCCATGACAACGAAGGTCTGGGCGACAAGAAAAAATGGGGTGCCAAAAAAGCGGGCGAAAGCCTCGGCTTTCAGCGCAAACCAATCGTTGCCGAAGACGGACGTGAGGTGCCGGTGTGGTAAATGAAACCGGAAATGGTGATGGCCACTTTTCGTCGAATCGGAGGCAGATCGCGTCTTCATTGGCGTGTTCTACTGAATCTCCTTTCGTCCGTCGAGTTTTGACGCTGCAGGGGGATGAGCAGGGAGGAATTGCTGCGAGTTTAACGGTATGTAACATGGCAGCCACGATGCAGGTGCCATCAAGTAAGCGATTCCCGTGGGCGATCTATTGGATTGCACTTGTGGTCCTATTGATGGTGATGTTCGCGCCAGTGGGGTCGGTGACGATCGCTGGCACGGCGGCAAATGCCTTTGGCTGCACGGTGGACGAAGGGTCGGTCCATCCCTGCCTCATTGGAGGAAAGGATTTTGGGGAGCTTCTCTATACGCTCGGGGTGCTTGGATGGCTGATGCTGCTAACTCTGCCGATCGGCGCGCTGGCCGTGCTGATTTGGATCATCGTGCTCCTGCTACATCGAAGGGCCTGGCGAAATCGCTCCACTCGCGAAATTTCGTAGCGGTGAACCGGAATTCCCGGGCGCTGGTCAGGTGCCGATCAATCGGTTATCATTCGCTCTCAGATGTCGGTAGAGTTTACACTTCAAGAGACAGTCGGTTCGCGTAACTCGTTCTTCGGATTATAATTCCGCTCCATAAAGTTCTGCCGTTGTTCTGTTTAGCAAGACAACTAAACGACAAGTGAAAGCACGGCATCGCGACTGCTAAGGTGCATCTCCTCATGAAAGTCACGCTCCGCTCTTTTGTTTTCGTCGTCGTTTTTTTCTTCTGTTTCTTAGTTTCCGTAGGCGGATTGCGCGGCCAAAGTTATACCTATACTTTCGAACAGTTCGCGCCCGGAACCTCGACACCGATCTTAAACGCGGCACCGGACGTGGGGTCAGCCTCCCTCCGGGCCAGCTTTACCTCCGCGCCGAACACCACCGCTTTTCAGGTGACCGCCTTTCAGGCAAACGGCCTCTTTTCCGGGAACGCACTGTTTCATCCGGTCGGCACGACGGGCAACGTTCTGACGGTGACGTTGAATACGGCGGTGAATGCAGTAACCCTTGTCTTCGGTAGTAATGGTGCCAGCTCTCTGACCTTCGCCTGTTCTTCGGGCTCAACCGTCGTGGCAAGCACTGCCCAAAGTGGAGGGGCAAACTTCCCTGGAGGCAGCTTAACATTCAGTAGCGCGACACCTTTCAGCTCATTTACCTTGAGTGACGGGGCCGGTCCCGAATTCGCGATTGATAACCTAACGATGCAGGTCTCAAGCCCTGCGGCTGCGCCCGATGGCGGCTCGACGTTGCTCATGCTGGGAATTGCGGGTCTCGTGCTCCTGTGGGGGCAACGCTTGCAATCCGTTCTCGCACGCGACCTCTAGCCGGGTAGAGCTAAATACAAAGGGCTTTCGTGAGGGGGCGATTCGGCCCGCACTACGGATAGCGCGCTCACGCGCCAACGCGCTTCCGAAATTCGCCGCGATACAGACTCGCCATATTGATTGAAGGCGCGGTTTATTACAAAGATGTAACTTTAGAAGCGGAAAAGGCTCTTGACGGACCACGACTCGATCAGAGATACCGGTCTGCGGAGTTCGGGAATTGAAGGAACAATAAAAATGAGAATCAAGAAATCGTTGGCTCTAATTCTATTAGCGACAATGGCCGCGGCCAGCTCCGCTTTAGCCGATGTCACGTTGCTCTTTAACGACAACGGGGCGGGCGGCGGGACAGCGACCACGGGCAGCTACGCGCCTGGCTCGACCATATCTTTTAACATCAGCATCGTTTTTACCGGCGCGCCTCCCTCCGATCTCTACGGATACAGCATTTGGTTTCAGTCGCTGCAGGGCGGCTCCTACGCCGGTAATATTTTCTCCGTCACTGGTTTTAATCGCACCGGCAGCTCGTTTACCGATCTACAAAGCAATACTTTCCCACAGCCGCTCAACACCAGCGTCACTGGCGCGGATAACCAATTCGACCTCGGTGCCTCGCTGCCCAGCGGTAGCACAACGCTTTCTGCTGGCACTTACTTTTTAGGTGCGATTAGCTTTCAACTCAGCGGGTCGGTTGTCGCTGGGACGACCTATACTTTGCGAAATGTTTTCGCGCCGATCGGTCAGCCCGATGCTGGCCACGGCTCGGTCGCATTTAATGAGGATGGAACGCAGGGCGTCGATATCCCGTCAGCGCAGTACATGGTTACTGTGATTCCCGAGCCGACCACCTGGTCGTTACTTCTCTTAGGTGCTGGCGCCGCCGGATTCGCCGCGATCCGAAAGAGGCGCATCGCTTAGACAGGCATTCCTTTGTTTCTCAGAAGGGCTGGCCATCTCGGCCAGCCTTTTTCTTTGCCTCATTGCCCACCGGAGCGTGACAACCTAACGAGTCGATAATAATTCCCGCTTAGAGGCGGCGAAGTATAATTTCAGCCAATTTCTTGGAGCGCTCGATCTTCTCCTGTTGATCGAGTGGACCACCGATACCAATCCGAAGGAAAAGATCACCGGAAAGAACGTAGAGCGCGCCGCCGATGGAATTACCCGTCCAAAAAGCTTCGTCTCCCACACCTGGAATTTTCTGCGGCGGGGCCTTCTCTTCTCCCTCGCGGTCGCGATCCTTGCCGCCGCCGGGCTCCCGGTCCTTTTCGTGTTCGCCCTCTTTTTCGTTCGATTCTTCCCGTCCGAAAGTCGATTCCCAGAACTCGCGTGGTTCGCGTGCGCCTTGCCCCGGTCCGCGCTGTGTCACACTGATGACCACTGAGTTAGCACTGGTCTTCAGGGCGAAGTAGCATTGCGAAATCGTAAAAGCTCCCGCGTCGGTAACGCTCGGTTTCGTGTCGACCACCGGTTCACCTTGCACAGCTTCGATTTCCGCGCTCGTGAGTAATTCGCACGGGACAACTTTGTGCGCGGGAGCGGAAGGCGCCGCAATCTTCGTTCCGTTGGCTTTGAGCTCGACGGCGGGCTGAGGACTGCGCGGCTTTGAGCAGTTAACGAGCGGAAGAGCCAGCAAAAGAAAGAGAAGATTCGCACGCATAAACTGGTATGGTTTTCTAAGAGACGCGCGGCAGTCTTTCACTTTGCGCTTCCCCGCGCAACCGCCCAATGCGCTGTCGCCTAACGAGCAAATTTCCAGACTGCCAACCTGCTCTAGAGACAATTACGTTTTTGTCATCCGGTCAGAAATACTTCGACACAAGTCCCATTCGTTAATAAGCCTCTTTCGTTAAAACATTCACTGCCGTCCGGCTTATCCACACCCCCATGAGAACAAAAATCATCCTGCAATCTGCCTTCGCGCGTCCCCGCCTTTTACTTGCACTTCTCCTGTGCGGAATCGGCGCATCCTTAGGATTTCTCAGCTTCGCCGCCACGCCTTCGAGCGGCACGCTGACCACGACGAGCGCGCCTCTCGTTTACACTGCGGGGCCGTTTGTTGTTCCTAACGTTACTGCGCAGGCCGGCCCGCCCGATTGTACCGCGCCGATGTCGTGCGATGATTTCGCTCTGACGGTCAATGTCCCAGTCGGCACCGATGCGACAAAGCAGGTGAAAATCAAAGTCGAATGGCCGGTCTCAAGCGCCGATTTCGATCTCTACGTTTTGCAGGGCGGCTCAATTATCGCGACCTCCGCCTCGTCCTCCGACCCCGAGTCCGTGTTCATTCCGGCCGTTTCGGGAAGCTACATCGTGCGCACGGTTCCGTTCGCTCCGGCCGGCCAAAGCATTACGGGCACCGTCTCTTTGGAATCGATTCCGGCCGCTCCACCCGCGGGCAGCGGTACTCCCGGCCGCTACATTAGCTATGCCGCGCCCGCCGATTTACCCGGCGCGGGTTCCGCGGGCGAACCTTCCATCGGCATTGATTGGAATCCGAACGTCGCAAGCCTCAGGCACGACCAGGTGAACACCGGCGGCGTCGCGTTTTACACTGCCAATCTGAACGAATTCCGAGTTAACTTCGACGATTGCTCGTCGCCGGCGACCACCCTTTGGGAAGACAAGACTTCGCCCACGGAAAGCGTCGAGACCCTCGATCCGATCGGATTTGTCGATCACGTAACCGGCCGCGTTTTCCAATCGCAACTTGCGGGCGCGAGCAGCTTAATCGCCTTTTCAGATACGGACGGCGAAGCCTACACACAGTCGCAGGGATCGGGCCAGCCTGCGGGCGTCGATCACCAAACCGTCGGCGGCGGCCCCTACAATGAAGCGGCTGTGCCCCCGCCGATTCATCCTACGTATCCGAACCAAGTTTATTACGTTTCGCAAGATATCGCGACAGCGCTGGCCGCTCGCAGCGATAACGGCGGCCTGACCTTTGGCCCTGGTATTCCGATCTACAACTTGAGTCAATGCGGCGGTCTGCACGGCCACGTCAAGGTCGGCCCGGATGGAACGGTCTACGTTCCGAACAAGAGCTGCAGCGGTGCGCAAGGCGTCGCGGTTTCGAGTGATAATGGGCTCACGTGGACCGTGCGCACGGTGCCCGGAAGTCTTCCGGCCGATACCGATCCTTCAGTCGGCATCGGCTCCGATAACACGGTTTATTTGGGTTACCAAAATGGTGACGGGCATCCGCACATCGCCACCTCGACCGATCATGGCGTGACCTGGACGGATCGCGATGTCGGGCAAGGCTTCATCAAAAATTGCGTCTTCCCGGAAGTGACCGCGGGCGATGGCAACCGCGCAGCCTTTGCTTTCCTCGGCACGACGACCTCTGGAAACGCTTCTGACGGCGCGAGCTTCCGCGGCGTTTGGTATTTTTACATCGCCACCACTTTGGATCGTGGGAGCAGCTACACTTTGGTGGACGCAACGAACGGCGACCCGGTCCAGGTCGGGTCCATTTGCACGGCGGGGACTACCTGCGGTGACGATCGCAATCTGCTCGACTTTATGGATTTGCAAATCGATCGCGAAGGCCGCGTCCTCGGCGCCTACGCCGATGGATGTCTGGCCCCGGATTGCAATGCCGACACGGCCAACGGCACTCCGCCTTACAGTGCTTCGCGCAGCGCTTTCAGTTCCATCATTCGGCAATCCGGCGGCCCGCGTTTGCTGGCGGCGTTCGATCCGGTTGAGCCGAAAGTTCCGGACGCGCCGCGCGTCGACTCGGTTACGCGTAATACCAACCAGAGCGTGCATGTCGCCTGGTCCACTCCGGACAATGGCGGCTCGCCCCTAACCGGTTATAACGTGTACCGGCGCACGGAGCCCGGCGTCTATGGCGCACCGCTCGCGACCGTGACGATTGGCTGTCCCGCTTGCAAAACGTCCTACGATGACGCGACTGCCACAGCCACCGGCGTGCAATATTATTACAAAGTGACCGCGATCAATCTGATCGGCCAGGGCACGAATTGCCGAGAATTCCCGGTCAGCGCGGCCGTCATTCCGCAATCGCCTTGCACCTTGCCCGGCATCACGATTCTGACGGATCCGAGCAACGACGAGCTCGACATGTTACCCGCGCACGATGTGCAGAGTCTTTCCATCGCCGAGCCGTTCTCGTTTGCTCCCGATCGCCTTGTTTTCACTCTGAAAATGCAAAACCTTGCGACCGTACCGCCTAATACGGAATGGCCCGTCACATTCACCGCGCCGAATTCCGTGAATTACACGGTCCGCATGACGACCGTGGTAACGGACGGCTCCAATGGCACGACTCCGATATTCCAATACGGACCGACCGCAGGACCATTCACAACCGCAGATCCGTCGAGCAATTACAATGCAGATGGAACGATCACGATTGTCGTTCCGCGCAGTGGCGTCGGTAACCCGGCCGTCGGCCAACAATTGGGACTTTTCCTGACCCGCATCGCGGTCTATGTCGGTGTGTCGACCCTCACGCCGGATAACATGCCTGACAGCCTCGCGCCCTCGGGTTCGTATACGGTCGTGGGCAACGCTGCCTGTGCGCCGAACCGTGCGCCGATCGCCTCGTTGACCGGCTCGCCGCGGACGGGACAAGCGCCGTTGACCGTAAACTTCAGCGCCGCGGCGTCGAGCGATCCCGACACTACGGACACGATCGTTTCCTATACGTTTGATTTCGGCGATGGGACACCGGCCGTCACGCAAACGAGTCCGCTAATCACGCATACTTATACCGACAGCGGCGCCTTCAATGCGACCGTGGTGGTGACCGATTCGCGCAACAAACCCAGCACGAATCCGGCGGCCGTCGTGATCCAGGTTGACACGTTGTTGCAAAATGTCGTCTCGCGTAAAAATCACGCGGCTGTTGGGCCCTTTGATATCATTCTGCCGGCGGACGGCTCTGGCATTGAGTGCCGCACCGGTGGAGCGAACAGCGATTATACCGTTGTCTTCACCTTCGCGACCAACGTCACCACCGTCGACAATGCGACCGTTCAGCAAGGCACCGCCACTAAAAGCAGCACGACCGTCGGGCCGAATCCGAATCAGTACACCGTCAATCTGACGAACGTCTCCAACGCGCAGCGCGTCATCGTGCGGCTCGATGGCGTGCGGAACGCCGCGGGCGCGAATCTCACCGACGTGGAAGGTCATCTGAGCGTCTTGGTCGGCGACACTAACGGTGATGGCCGGGTCAACATCGGCGACACCAACCAAACCAAGAATCGCTCCGGGCAACCAACGGATGCGACGAACTTCCGTTCGGACGTCAATCTGCTCGATGGCGCGGTCAACAGTGGCGACACCATCATCGTCCGAAACAACTCGGGCAACGCGCTCCCGCCTTCAAACGTCAATCCTCCTCCAGCGAGAACCGGCAAAGAAATAAAGGCCCAGAGCAATGCAATCCGATAACGTTTCCCGTTCGAGCGCCTTTCGTCTCCGCGCGTTCGCGTCCGTCGCACTCTGTGCGGCGGGCGCGGCGCTGGCCTTCATGAGTTTTGCGGCCACGCCACCGACGGGAACGATCACCTCCACCACGACGACGCCGCTGAGTTGGGTCGGTTCGGCTCCCGCCACCGGCGCGGCCAATGGAGAAAGTTCCTGCATCGAAACCGGCGCCGCGGCGAACTGCGACACCTTCACCTTAACCGTGGGAGGTTTGCCTACCGATTGGACGAATAAACGCATCGAAGTGCGGGTCTCGCCTCCGAATTCCTACGACGATTACGACTTGGTGATTCACAAAACTTCGAATACCGGACCGATTATCGACACCTCCGCGAATGGAGCTGGCATCACTGAAGTCGCACATATTAATCCAGCGAGCGACGGTGTCGGCATTTACACCGTACACGTCATCTACTTCACGACTGTTCCCGGCGATCAATATCTCGGCAGCGCTGCGGTCGTCCCCCTCACCCCGGTTCCGCCGCCCGCCGCGGCTTTGGATTCCGGCCCGAGCGTCGGCTATGAAAACTTCGAAGTTCCTCCTGCGCTAACGCCGGTTACCACCTCGACTGGATCCACTGTAGAATACATGGGCCGCAGCGCGCTTGAGCCTTCCATCGGCATCAATCCGATCTCCAATGTAACGAATTTCCAATCGGATCTCGAAACGCTCTTTATCACTTTCTCAAACGGCTGCGTTCCCGGAACTCCGGCTGCCAGTTGGATCAATCGCGCCGCTCCCACTTCCCAGGTAATCGATTCCGATCCGATCGGTTTTACCGATCTGCAAACCGGTCGCGTTTTCGCGGCCGAACTCAGCGCCACTTCGCCTACCTGCAAAATTTCTTATACCGATGATGATGGCGTGAACTGGATACCGACGCCGGGTCCGCTCGGCTCCGGGATCGATCACCAAACAATCGGCGGCGGGCCGTTTCACACTCCGCTGCCGGGCACGCCCACTTTTCCGCGCGCCTTCTATTACTGCTCGCAGGATTTGGTCACCGCTTTTTGTTTACGGAGCGACGATGGCGGACTGACCTGGGGTGCGCCTGTTCCAACTTATACGACGGAATGCGGCGGTCTTCATGGACACGTAAAAGTTTCGCCGAAAGACGGTACGGTTTATTTGCCGAATAAGGATTGCGGCGGACAAGAAGCAGCTGTCGTTTCGGAAGATAACGGCATCACCTGGAATATCCGCCGCGTTACCAACGCGACCGTGACCAGTTCCGCGAGCGAGAGCGATCCATCGGTCGCCATCGATAGCAACGGCCGTGTTTACTTCGCGTTGGCAAATGCGGACGCGTCCGCGGTCGTCGGCATCTCCGATGATCACGGCGTGACCTGGAGCAGCATTGTGGATTTGAGCGGGGCGTTTGGTTTACAAAACATTCGTTATCCGACCGCGATTGGCGGAGACACCGGTCGCGCAGCCATTGCTTATCTCGGAACGACTACGCCCGGCAGCGCGAATGCCGGCACCTTCAATGGCGTCTGGCATCTTTACATCGCGCACACTTTCGATGGCGGCGCGCATTGGAACACCTCTGACGCCACTCCGAATGCACCGATGCAGCGCGGTTGCATATGGACAGGCGGCGGCGCCAACATTTGTCGCAACCTGGCCGACTTCTTCGACATCTCCTACGACAAGAATGGTCGCGTTCAGGTTGGTTATCCGAATGGTTGTCCCGGCGGCGATTGCGCCCAATCCGCTCCGACCGCCATCGGTAACGGTTACGCCGCGACCGCGACTATCGCGCGCCAATCCAGCGGACGCAGATTGCTGGCCGCATTCGATCCACCAAATCCGCTTTCCGCCACCTCCGTCCCCGGCATGCCTTCAGTAACCGCACGCCGCGCCGGAGCGATCGTGCGTCTCGCCTGGTCGGAAGCGGACACGGGCAACTCCGCCATCACCGCGTATCAAATTTTGCGCGGCAGCACGGCCGACGCCGAGACGCTGCTCGCGACTGTCTCCGGCACGCAAACGAAATTCACGGACACAACCGCGATCAATCCCGCCAAGACCTATTATTACAAAGTCGTCGCCGTGAATGCCATCGGCAGCTCGTGCGCGAACAATGAAATCGCCGCGCCTTATCTGGGCGATCCCTGCACCGCGACGATCATTCATCAAAACGATCCGAGCCATCCTGAGAGCACAACCGCGAACTCCATGCCGCAGCTTGCGATCGATTACGTCGCGGTCGGCGAACCCGCCGGCACCGATAATTTGATGTTCAAAATGAAGGTGACCAATCTCACGACCGTTCCGCCGAATAGCCGGTGGCGTTTTGTCTGGGATTCCTTCGCCTCAGAGGGCCAGCAATTTTACGCCGGTATGCGCAGTGATACGAACGGCGCCGTCACCTTCGAGTACGGCACCATCGCCACCGCCGTAGTCGGTCTCGTTCTGGGCGTGCCGACGGAGACACCGACCGCCGCCGCTTTGCCCGCGAGTAATTATCAAACCGATGGCACGATCACCGTTTTCGTTCCGAAATCCGGTGTGGGAAATCCGCAACCCGGCGACTTGTTAGGCGCAATGAACGGTCGCACCTTCGCCGGCGACACGGCCGAGACAGGAAATCTGGAGCGCTCCACCACGCTCATCGATCACACTTTCGTGAAAGGCCAAACCGATAACGCCTATCCCGCCGCCACTTACACTGTGATCGGGAGCGCAGCTTGCAGTATTCCGATTCCGCTGAATGCGGTCTCGCGCAAATTGCATGCGAGCCAGCCGTTCGATATCGCGTTGCCCTTCACCGGCGAGCCCGGCATCGAATGCCGTTTTGGTTCGCCTAGCGGAACTGATTTCCAAGTCGTCGTCACTTTCCCAACCAACGTGACCGTCGGCGGCGTGACCGTTTCGAGCGCGAATGGCGCGGCCACCGCGACACGAAGCGTGAGCAACTCGGTCGTCACGATTGATCTCCACAACGTCGCCGACGTGCAGACACTTGGCGTGACTTTGACGAGTGTCAGCGACGGCACCAAAACCGGCGATGTCTCCGTGCCGGTGACCATTCTCGCCGGCGACACCAACGCGGACGGCCGCACTAATATCGGCGACACCAACCAGACAAAGGGTCGTGCCGGTGATTTGACCGACAACACAAATTTCCGTTCCGACGTTAACCTGGATGGCCGCATCAACGTCGGCGATACCAACTTCGTCAAAGCGCATGCCGGCAACGCCGTGGGCTCCGCTCCCGTGCAACGAAGCGACGCGGCGCGCTAGACTTGGCTCTCGGAAGATTTGATTGCTGCGCGCAACGCCTGAAATCGGTTACGTTGCGCGCAGCATAATTTTCCGCCGCCTATTTGTCGCGGCCGCTGTCTCCATTCATGAAGCGCTACCTTCCGTTTATCATCATTCTGCTGGTGGGCCTGGCCGCGTTTGCCTCCGGCAATGCGATTTTTCGAAAACAGAAAGCGATACTCGCTGCGGTCGAAACGGCCGATGCCGGCGCCGCCAAACCCGGCGCGAAACCGCCGCACATTCGCGGCGACCCCACCGCGCCCGTGACCCTGGAAGAATTCGGAGACTTCCAGTGCCCGCCCTGTGGAATTTTTTCCGCCGCGCTCCTGAAATTAGAACATGATTACGGCACCCGACTGCGCGTGATCTTTCGCGAGTTCCCGCTCGACATGCACGCGCACGCCAAGCAAGCCGCGCTCGCCGCCGAAGCCGCCGGCATGCAGGGCCGCTTCTGGGAAATGCACGATGCCCTTTACCACAACCAAGCGACCTGGGCCGCGGCGACCGATCCTACCGCCATCTTCGCGCAATACGCCGGCGCGCTCGGCTTGGACCAGGCGCGGTTCGGGAAAGATTTGGCCGACCAAGAAACCGCGGAACGCATCGAAGACGACCAGGCTCGCGCGAACTCATTAGATGTAACCAGCACGCCCACCATCTTCGTGAATCATCACCGTGTTCCCGTTAATTCCATGAACGATCAAGCGCTTCGGAAATTGATCGATGAAGCACTCAACCAACCTGCCCCGGCCGCCGCAAAATAATGCAAGCCACGCACACCCGAAGCGATCGCATGCGAACGATCATCTACACGCTCGCCGCCATTCTGGCCGTCCTCGGTCTCGCCGACACCACCTACCTCACCGCAAACCATCTTGCCGGCACAGAAGCCGCCTGTGGCGGCACCTCAAACTGCTCGCAGGTTCTCGGCAGTATTTATTCCAGCATGCATGGCATCCCGCTCGCCAGCATCGGCGCGCTCGCCTACTTCGTCGTTTTCAGCTTCGCCACCCTCGCCGCCTTCGGTTATCAAAGTGCGCGCTTCGGTCTCGCCGTCATGGTCGGCGCGATGTTCCTCTCCACCCTTCGCCTCCTCTACTTGCAAGCTTTCGTCCTCCACGCCTACTGCGCTTATTGCCTCGCCTCCGCCGCACTTATTTTTCTTCTCGCCGGCCTCCTCATCGCGGCGCCACCAGCGCGCACGGTTGCATCTTAATCGCCGCGACCACGCTGTTTTTTCGGTAGGACAGCGTTTGTCCGTCCGGTCTGCTAGAATGGTCGGGTGCAATTGGAACTCGAGCTTCGGCCAACCCGGAGCCCGTCCCTGCTTATCGCCGCTTCTCCGGAGGCGGCTTGGCAAGGCGGGATCGCCGGCTGGTTTTCGCGCGTGGCCGATCGAGCCTGGCAGGTCGAACGGCCGGCCGTCGTAGTCGTTCCGACGCGCGGTCAGGCGCAAGCGCTCAAGGCGCATTTGCTCGAAGCAAATCTTTCGGCGCTCGGTGTGCAATTTCTCACCCCGTCGCATCTCCGCGCGCTTCTCGCCCAGACCACGGAAATCCTTCCGCCGCCGCGCGAGAATTTGCGTTTGCTCCTCGCGCTCGCGGCCGAAGAACAACTCGCCGATCCGTCGCTCTCCGAAGCCGAACGGCTCGCTGCCATTTCCGTTCGCCGCACTCCCGATCATCTCCTGCGCTTGCTCGAGCAACTCAGCGCCGCCGGGATTGATTTCCATCAAATCGAATTGCCCGCGTTTCGGCCGGTGATGGAAACTTTTCGCGCGCAACTCGACGCCGCGCAGTTCCGTCTTTTCCCCGAGGCCGATCGCAAAACTCTCGCGCCCTCCGCGCCTTCAATCAGTGATCTTCTCATCACCGGATTTCATGGAGCTCATTGGCCGCTGCTGCATCTCCTCCGCGGCGCGGTCCGAGCCGCCGAAAATGCCACCATCGTTCTCCATTATCCGCGCGAGGCCGCGACCGATCTCGACGCCGCCTGGA
>CAXSCV010000043.1:4896-26159 GCA_964235895.1 uncultured Chthoniobacterales bacterium | reverse complement strand
GCGCGATTGGCCGACTGCGAAATCGCAGATGTCGATCATCTCCTGCACTTCGCCCTCGCCCTCGGCCACGATCTTGCCCATCTCCATCGTGACGAGTTGGCCGAGCTCGGTCTTCGCTTCGCGCAACGCGTTCCCGAGTTGGCGAACGGTTTCGCCGCGGACCGGCGCCGGCGTTACGCGCCATTTCTGAAATGCTTCCTGCGCGCGCGTGATCGCGCGTTCGTAATCTTCCTCCGAAGAGGTGCGGACGCGCGCGAGCAGCTTGCCATCAATCGGCGAAAACTTCTCGATGACCGCGCCGCCGCCACGCCATTCGCCATCGAACGCGCCCGGATTTTCCTCGGCAATCCCGAGCTTCTCAAGAATGCCGCGCATCAGACTCTGGGGAGCTGCACGCTTGCAGCGTGCTGGCGAAGGCATTTTGCCGAGCGAACTTTTCTTATGACCGCGCCTAACGAGTGATTCACGTCTCTCGGGAAAGTTCGTCTCCGCAGAATGCGGAGACCAGCACGCCGCAGGCGTGCGCTCCCCGGACAACCTGCAGCGCATTTTGTCATTTGCACATCCTCTGGCATTCGTCGCGCACAATTTCCATCGCTTCGTCTGCGACTTCCGCGGTGAGATCGAGCGCCGGCCGGAAACGAATCGCACGCTCGCCGGATTTCAGGGCAAGGAGACCGCGATCGTAAAGTTCCTTCCAAACCTGATCGCGTTTCGCCGCGTCGGAGAGATCGAAGGCGATGAATAATCCGCGACCGCGCACCGCGCTCATCATCGGGCATTCGCTTGAGATCTCGCGCAGACGCTCAACGATGCGCGCGCCGACTTTTGCCGCGTTCTCGACCAGATTTTCCTGCTCGACGATTTGCAGGAAATGCTTCGAGCGCACCATGTCGGTGAAGTTGCCGCCCCACGTTGAATTCAATCGGCTCGGCATACGGAACGCATTGTCTTTCACTTCGTCGAGGCGCGGACCGGCGATCACGCCGCAGACCTGGATTTTTTTTCCGAAGCCCGCGAGATCCGGTTTCACGTCGAAATGTTCGCAGCACCAATTCTTCCCGGTAGTCCCGCCGCCGCATTGCACTTCATCGAAAATCAGGAGCATCTCGTTCTCGTCGCAAATCCGGCGCAGCGTCTGCAGCCATTCCTTGCGGAAATGATTGTCGCCGCCTTCGCCCTGGATCGGCTCGATAATGATGGCCGCGATCTCGTCTCCGCGTTCGGCGACGAACTTCATGATCTCTGCTTCGGATTTCTTCTCGCGCCCGATCACACCCGCTTCGCGCTCCGTTTCGCCTAACGAGTAATCGATGAACGGCGCGGAAACGCGCGGCCAATCGAACTTCGCGAACAAATCCGTCTTGCGCGGATCGGTATTGGTCAGGCTCATGGTGTAGCCGCTGCGACCATGGAAGGCATGGCGAAAGTGCAGGATCTGCGTGCCGCGTTCGCCTTTTCCAGCAGCCATGTTTTTGCGCACCTTCCAATCCATCGCCGCCTTCAAACAATTCTCGATCGCAAGCGCGCCGCCTTCGATGAAGAGGTAACGCGTGAGCGGCGGAAGCGGCGCGACGCGGGTGAAAGTTTCGACAAACTCCGCGTAGGCTTGCGAATAAACATCCGAGTTCGCGATCTTCACCTTCGCGGCTCGATGCAACTCCTCCTGCACCGCTGAATCGTCGAAATGCGGATGATTATAGCCGACCGGGACCGAGCCAAAAAATCCGTAGAAATCGATCAGGCGTTTTCCGGTGACCGCGTTGTGAATGTAAGAACCGCGGCTGTGTTCGAGATCGAAGACGATCTTGAAACCATCCATCAAGATGTGTTGCTCGAGCTTCTTTAGCGCATCGGCGGCGACGCTTTGCGCGTCGGGATTGGGGGATTTGCTCGACGTAGTTCGGCCCCGCTGGGAAGTGCGGGCCGACTCCGCGAACGCGGTCGGCGTACTCATCCGCTGATCGTAGCTTTCGCGCCCGAGTTGGTCAACCAGAGGGCGACCGGGCGAATAGCGCATGCCGGGCCTCGCAGAGAACCGAGCACAGCGGGGTGATGCGGTGAGTCCGGAACGCCGACAATCCGTGAGTTGGCTTCAACAAAATTCGGGCGGCGCGGCGCTGCTCGTTTCCTTTCTTTTTATCCAGCGGTCGAGCTGATTCAATCGCGCGATGCGCCGTTATTATTTCCGCGCGGCGACGATGGCCGCAGTGCTGATTTCTTCCGGATGCGATCGCTTCGTTGGAGCGAAACCCGATCAAGACAAACCGTTGCCGACGATCGTCAAAAAGACCGCGGGCATGCGGGCGATGCCCGGTTTTTTTAAAGTTTATTGGGACGACGCGAACGGCAAAGCTTGGTTGGAGATCGAAAAATTCGACACCGATTTCCTTTATGTCGCCTCGCTCGCGGCCGGCATTGGCTCGAATGACATCGGGCTCGATCGCGGGCAATTCGCCGATCTCGATAGCCCGAACACGCCGGAACATTTGGTAAAGTTCGAGCGTGTCGGCCGCAAAGTTTTGCTCATCGAAAAAAATCTCGCGTATCGCGCGGTCACGCCGAACGCCGACGAACAGCGCTCGGTCGAGGACGCGTTCGCGCGCTCCGTGCTGTGGGGATTCGCCGTCGAGGCGGAGGAAAACGGTCGCGTCCTGGTCGATGCCACGAGCTTTCTTTTGAATGACGCGCACGGCGTGGCTGACAAATTAAAGCAGACGAAACAGGGCGCCTACAAAGTCGACGAAACGCGCTCCGCCATCTATCTCCAGCGCACGAAAAACTTTCCGAAAAACACGGAATTCGAAACCACGCTGACCTTCACCGGCCAACCCGAAGGTGATTGGATTCGTTCGGTCACGCCGAGTCCGAAAGCAGTCACGGTGCGCGAACACCACTCGTTAGCCGAGTTGCCCGACGATCAATATCAGCCGCGCATTTTCGATCCGCGCTCCGGTTATTATCCAATGCAGTTTGCGGATTACGCGACGCCGATTGATCAACCGCTGGTGAAGCGTTTCATTCAACGCCACCGCTTGCGCAAAAAAGATCCGAGCGCCGCGATCAACGCCTCCGCCTGAACAAAATAGAACCGAGCGCCGCGAACAGCAAAGCGGACCAGCCAATCATTTACTATGTCGATCACGACGCGCCGGAGCCGATCAAGTCCGCGCTGATTGAAGGCGCTTCCTGGTGGAATCAGGCGTTCAGCGCGGCCGGTTACAAAGACGCGTTCCAAGTGAAAGAATTGCCCGAAGGCGTCGACCCGATGGATCTGCGTTACAACGTGATCGAATGGATTCATCGTTCGACTCGCGGCTGGTCTTACGGACTGTCGGTGACTGATCCGCGTACCGGCGAAATTCTCAAAGGCCACGTCTCGTTAGGCTCATTGCGCGTGCGTCAGGATTTTCTGATCGCGCAGGGTTTGATCGACGCGTACGCGAACGGTTC
Source organism: uncultured Chthoniobacterales bacterium (assembly GCA_964235895.1). Classification (GTDB taxonomy): domain Bacteria; phylum Verrucomicrobiota; class Verrucomicrobiia; order Chthoniobacterales; family UBA10450; genus JACCTI01. Next base: position 22,706 of record CAXSCV010000043.1, on the reverse strand, counting down.
CGCGCCCGATCCGCGCCTGCTCGAGATGTCGCTCGCGCGCGTCCGCCAACTGGCCGCGCACGAAGTCGGGCACACTCTTGGTCTCCAACACAACTTCGCCGCGAGCACGCAAGACCGCGCTTCGGTCATGGATTATCCGCCGCCGTTGGCCACGATCGATGCGCAAAACCAAATCGATCTTAGCCACGCTTATGCCGTCGGGATCGGCCCGTGGGATAAGCGCACCATCCTCTACGGCTACCAGGATTTTCCGAACGGGACTAACGAGTCATCCGCGCTCACCGCGATTCTGGATGAGAACATTGCGCACGGATTTCGTTACCTGACCGATGCCGACGCGCGACCGCCGGGCAGCGCCAGTCCGCTCGCGCATCTTTGGGACGGCGGCGCCTCGGCCACCGACGAGCTCAATCGCCTGATCAAAGTGCGCGCGCTCGCACTCCAACGTTTGAGCGAAAAAAATATTCCGCCCGGGACGCCGCTGGCCGAGCTGGAGCATGTGCTTGTGCCGGTTTATCTGATGCACCGGTTCCAAGCGGAAGCCGCGACAAAATTGATCGGCGGAGTGAATTACGCGTACGCAGCACGCGACGACGGACAGCCGCCTAACGAGCCGTTGCCCTCCGCGCAACAACGCGCCGCGCTCGCCGCCGTCCTGCAAACGCTGCGGCCCGATTTTCTGGCGATGCCGCCGAAGTTAATTGCGCTCATCCCACCAGCGCCGCCGGGTTATGCACGCGATCGCGAGTCGTTCGATTCGCACGACGGGATGATTTTCGATCCGCTGGCCGCGGCCGAAAGTTGGATTAACACCGAGCTCGATCTCCTCCTCAATCCCGAGCGGCTTTCCCGCATCGTCACGCAGAGTGCGGATCCCGCGCCAGCGCTCTCGGTCAACGACGTCTTCGATGGAATTATGCAAACGGCCGAGCGCATGCCCGATCCGAACGACCCAAAAAATCAAATCGCGCGCGCGCTTGAAAAACAATTCCTCAACCACCTCCTGCGCCTGGCGACGAATGCGAACACCGAGCAGCAAGTGAACGCGTTCGCCTTGCAGCGGATCGCCGACCTCGAGACAAAATGGAAGGCACGCGCTGGCAATGATCCAGCAGAGATGGCGCAAAATGCGTATCTCCTTTTTCAAATCGACTGCTTCCGGCGCGATCCGAAAGCGTTGGAAATTCCGGCCCCGCCGCGGATGCCCGACGGTTCGCCGATCGGCGATGAAGAATAAATTACGATGCGCTCCGCAGCAGCTTGTGTTTGCCCCCTAACAACTCTTGCACCAGCGCGTAGCCGCGGTCGCCGCAATCATCCGCTGAGCAGCGGCGGTTTCAGGAATCGCGGAGGCGTTTGAAAAGAGAGCTATTTGCGCGGATCGGTCACGCGACCCAGAAACAAACAAACGCCGGTCGACGCTTGCTGGATGAAATAGAGGAAGGGCCGATCCACTTTCACTTCGATCGGTTCGTCTTGAATGAGCGCGCTGGTCATCCGCGCCATCGCGACCGCGGTCGCCGCCGCGGCCTCCGTGCCTTCTTCGTCCACGGCGATGAAAGTTTTATGAAAAACGTTCGAGATGTATAAGTAGTCGTTAGGCTGTCGCGGCGCGAGCCGGTCGAAATTCGCGCTGCCTTGCGGATCGTCGAAAGCGGTTTTCATCCCGAGCGATTTGAGTTCGTCCTCCAGCGCAATCGTCGGCGGTTCCAATTTGAATTTCGGGAACGAGAGATTGATCTCGGCCGTGTTGAGCGATGCGCATTCCTGAATCATTTCGGCGGAAAGATTCGCTTCCAGTTTCGTTAGACCGTTGACTTCTTTCGGAAGCAAAATGACGAACCGCAAATCGTCATCGCGATACGGCAAACTGATCGCGACGAAGTCGTTTTTCTCAGCATAACGGTAGACGCGCGATTGCTTATGCATCATCGGCACCGGCGTTTCTTCGCCTTCGCGCAAATGAAAAGGCTCCGCCTGCGTTTCTCCTTTTTCGAATGGCTGCGACCATGGCGCCTTCAGATAAAGCGCGTTTGCCAGAACCATCCGCGTCGTCTCATTCAGCGCATTTACCGGAATTAAATTTTCGATGCGCTGGTGCGTTTGATCGGCGACCCAGGCGTTGATTTTTTCGGTTGCAACGGCCGCATCACTTTTGAAATCCAACGGCTCCATTGGCGCGCCGTAATTCGTTTTCACTAACGCCAAAAAACTCTCGCGAAACTGATAGTCCCTCTGTGCGAAGAGACGATTCGCGATCGCTAAAGTGATCGGATCACTTTCACCGCCGTGTTTTGCCGCGGTTGGAGACTGATCTGTTTTTTCCGACGAATGCGCCGCCAATTTTTCAAGGGCAGCGCGCAACGCAGCGAACGATGCCGGCACGTTTTCGTCACTCGCGGAAAGATGCAGCACGCGCGCCATTTCGCTCCGCGTCTCGCCCTCCGCGCCGGCCAGCGTCATGGCCAGCGCGCTCTCGATCGAGTACGGTGACAGGCAAAGATCTCCCGCGCCCGTCGCCAGCTTTTTGTAAAGATCGACGCCGAGCTGATTCGTCGCCGCGGCGGCTGATTTAGAATCCGAGCTCGCGAAAGCGGATGGCAACACAATTGCGAAAATCGCCAAACAGAGCCAACGGCCTAACGAGTTCACCTCGTTAAACGATTCCGCTCCGCAGCAGCTCGTGTTTGCCGCCTAACAACTCCTGCACCAGCGCGTAGCCGCGGGCGTCGGCGTTCTTCGAGGTGCCGGCGAAGTGCTGATCGATGCGTGATTTGGCCGACGCGCAAAAGTAATTCGCGACCGCGAGAATTTCTTCGGCCGGTTTGCCGTTGTTGATCAAATGCTGCGCGTAAGAACAGGTCGCGTTCATCGCGAAAATTTCCGTGGCGACGCCGACGAAACGCGAGAGCAACAACTGCTCGCGATCGAGTTTCGGACCGAAGCGCATCATGGAATGGAACAAACCGCGCGCGAGTTTTTTGCTGGTGGCCGCGCCGTATTGCACATGCGGACGGAGGCTCTCGTGCAATTTGCTCAAATCGCCCGCGTTCGACTTCGTGTATTGCCGCGGATACCAGCGCGAATAAAACGAACCACTCCCGAACATCGATTTGATCCGCGTCGTCATCGGCAGCGTGGTGTTGAAAATCGCGCCGCCGACTTTGAGATGCGGATCGAGCGCTTCGCGAGCGATGAAGAGCCGCATGATTTCGCTCGAGCCTTCGAAAATGGTGTTGATGCGGCAGTCGCGCAGGAACCGCTCGATCGCCGTCGGCTCGTCGCCGCGCGCTTTCAGCGATTGATACGTTTCGTAACCGCGGCCGCCGCGCACCTGCATGGCGTCGTCCGCGATTTTCCAGGTCATCTCGGTCGCCCACATTTTGCACATGGCGGTCTCGATGCGGAGATCGCCGGCTTTTTTATCGACCAGCGCCGACGTCAAAAACGTGATCGCTTCCATCGCGAACGTGTTTCCCGCCATCTCCGCGATCTTGCCCGCGATCGCGTAATGCTGGCCGATCGGCACGCCCCATTGCACGCGTTCGCTAGCCCATTTGCGCGAGACTTCGAGCAACCGTTTGCACAAACCGACGCACGCCGCAGGTATCGTTAGGCGACCCGTGTTCAGAGTCGTTAGGGCAACTTTGAGGCCTTTGCCTTCGCCCGCGATCACGTTCTCTTTCGGCACGCGCACGTCCTTGAACGTGACCACTCCATTATATAATGCGCGCAATCCCATGAAGCGGCAGCGATGCGGCATGTCGAGACCCGGCGTGTTCACATCGACGATGAACGCGGTGATCTGTTTGCGCTCCTTGCCGTTCACCATTTTCGGCGCGGTCTTCGCCATCACGACGAGCACTCCGGCTTTGAGCCCGTTCGTGCACCACAGCTTTTCGCCGTTCATGATGTAGTGCGAGCCATCCTCGCTCAAATCCGCGCGCAAACTCATGTTCGCCGGATCGGAGCCCGCGTTCATTTCGGTTAACGCGAACGCGGAGATTTCCTTACGCGCGACGCGCGGCAAATATTTCGCTTTCTGTTCTTCCGTTCCGAACAAGAGCAACGGCTGCGGCACGCCGATCGATTGATGCGCGGAAACGAGCGCGGTCAGATTCGCGTCCCAACTTCCGAGCAACATCGCCGCGCGTCCGTAATTCACCTGCGACAAACCAAGCCCGCCGTATTTCGTCGGCACCTTGATCGCGAACGCGCCCATCGCGAAAAGTTCGTCGATGTTCTTCTGCGGAATCTCGCCCGTGCGATCGATCTCATCCGCATCGACATTCGCGTGCAGATATTCTTTCAACTGCGCGAGGAACGGTTCGCCCGCCGCACGATCTTCCGCGCTCTGTTCCGGCCAGGGAAAAATGCGATCGAAGCCGAATTTTCCGATGAACAAATTGCTCGCAAAACTGCCGCGCTCATCGAGCGGATCGCGCGAACTTTCCGCCAGCTCCAGCGCCGCCGCTTTGCCCGCCGACATCTTGGAAGTGTCGATCACGGACGCCTGCGTCTTCTCAGTCTTCGCGCGGGTTTCAGCTTTGATTTGTTTTTCGGGAGCTTCGAGTGGCGATTTCATAAAATATTCGGAACACAGGCATTTTGCCTGTGCGGCGGACGGGCTTTCACCCCGGCGAATCGACGCGGTGGCAGAGAATCACCGGGCAGAATGCCCGGTGGCCGCACAGGCAAAATGCATGTGTTCCTAACGCGTGGTGGCATAGAAGGTCGTTCCATCCTGCGCGTGTTTCCGCAGCAAATCACACGCGGCAAATTTATCGCCCGCGATCGCGTGCAAGCCGTCCGCGTCGGTCACGATTTTTTTTGCGCCAACGAAATCCGCGTAACGCAAGGGCCCGCCACGGAACGGCGCGAAACCGGTTCCCATCATCATGCCGAAATCCGCGTCTTCCGGCGCGGCCACGACCTTCTCTTCCAGACAACGCGCAGCTTCATTAATCATCAAGAAGACCAGGCGATGCGCCAGATTTTCCACCGCGTAATGCTCGCCGGATTTCTGCCGCCACTCGTCGAGCGCTTCGTTGTCGGTTTGCGTTTTGCCTTCGTATTTGTAAAAGCCGCGGCCCGATTTCCGGCCGAGCATCCCGGCCTTCAACATCTTTCGCAAAATCTCCGGCGCACGATCGCGATCGCCGTACGGTTTCTCCAGGGTGTCGGCAATATCGACCGTGATATCGAGGCCGATTTCATCGATCAAACGGAGCGGCCCCATCGGCATTCCCCACTCCAGTAACGCATCGTCGATCGCCTTCGCGGGCACATCATTTTCAAAGAGCTCCGCGGCATCGAGCAGATACGGAAAGAGAACGCGATTGACCAGAAAACCGGGGCTGTCCTGCACCACCACCGGCAACTTTCCTATCTGTCGGGTGAAGGCGAGCGCACGCTCGACCGTCGCCGGCGTGGTCTCTTTGCCGACCACCACTTCGACCAGTTTCATCCGGCTAACCGGATTGAAAAAATGCAAACCAATCACGCGCGCGGCTTGCCCGGCGGTCGCGCCGAGATCGGAAATGGAAAGCGCAGAAGTGTTCGTTGCCAGGACTGTCGTCTCGGGCGTTTTCTCCGCGAGGTCGGCAAAGATCTCCTTCTTGATTTCCATCTTTTCGGACGCAGCCTCGACGACGATCTGCACATCGCGCATCCGGCCAGGATCTGTTGAAGCAACAATGCGCGCGCGGCCTTCCTGCGCTTTCGTCTCGCTCATCAAACCGCGTTTGACCGCGTCGCCGTAAGTTTTTTCGATGTTCGTTAGGCCGCGATCGAGCAGCTCCTGTTTGACGTCGCGCAGGATAACGGAAACGCCGCGCGCGCTGAGCCATTGCGCGATGCCGGAACCCATCACGCCCGCGCCGACGACAGCGGCATGCATGATCTTCTCGTTAGGCGATTTGGCGGCGCCTTTTCGAAATTTGTCGCCCAGGAAAAAATTGCGAATCAAATTCTGCGTCGTTTCGGTTTCGCCAAGCTCGACGATCGCATCGACTTCCATGCCTAACGAGTCCTCGATCGACTTGCCGGAGGTGATGATCTCGAGCGCGCGTTGCGGCGCGGTGTTGTGATCGGGAGCGCGATTGGAGGCGGCCCGCCCTCGGGCCGTCGAGTCCGCGGGGCCGCTGGCGGAATTTCCGGCGCGAGGGCGCGCCGGCTCCATGATTTTTTTGCGCGCTGCTTCAAGCAGTTGTTCGCGCGGAACGACCTCATCGACCAGACCGAGTTTTAACGCTTCGTCGGAGGAATGCAGTTTGCCTTTGGTGATGACATCAGCCGCTGCATCGAAGCCGATCAAACGCGGCAAACGCGTCGCGCCGCCCCAGGCCGGGACGAGGCCCAGCGTCGTCTCCGGCAAACCAATTTTCGTCGACGGATCGTTCGAGGCGACGCGGTGATCGCACGCCAGCGTGATCTCGTAACCACCACCAGCGCACGCGCCGTGAATCGCCGCGACCGTCGGAATTTTCAGCGCGGCGAGGCGATTGAAAACCTTCTGACCTTCCGCGATGAACGCGCGCAATTCTCCGGTTTGCGCCTGCCGCAAGAGTGTCTGCAAATCCGCGCCGGCGATGAAGATGGACTTCTTCGCCGAGGTGATGATGACGCCTTTGAGTGAGGTATCGCCCTCGATTTCATCGAGCTGCGCGCGCAAATCGTTCATCGTTTGCGCATCGAAAATGTTCGCGCCGGATTCCGGCCGATCGAATGTCAGCGTGCAAATTCCATCGGCTACATCTCGCTTGATCGTCATCGCGTTCACTCTCGCGAGATTCGGAACGATGCCAAGCGCGAGAACTTGGCGAGCGACGCGGAACTACGTCGTCGTGACGCTACCGAAGCTCGCTGAAGGATGTCGCAAAGGGTGCCTGGTTAGCGCGAGGACTCGTTAGGCCGACGACTCTGTGCGAGATCCTTCGCCGTCTTCGCGACTCAGGATGAAAGCGTGCGGCGGCTTATTCCGCGTCGCGATCGACAGGGCGCGACGGCGTTGTTGCGCATGGGCGTCGAGATCGCCCGTTGCGCGCGCTTTGGCGGAATGATAAGCACTCGCCTCGGGGACGCATCATGGTCGGAAAACTTCTTCTGCCTGAGATCAAGAGCATGGTCGAGATGCGGAATTTCACCGCGTTGCGCGAGACATTTTCCGATTGGCCGCCGCCGGATGTCGCGGAGGTAATCGTCGACATGCCGGAGAATGAGCAGGTCGTGATCTTCCGCATTCTGCCAGCGGCGCTGGCGGCGGACGTGTTCGAATATCTCGATGTCGACGCGCAACAAGAGTTGCTTCGCGCGATGGCGCACGAGCAATGCGTCGGGATTCTAAACGAGATGGCGCCGGACGATCGCACGGCGCTGCTCGAGGAGATGCCGAGCGCGGCGGCGCGGCAATTGATCAAGCTACTCACGCCGGAAGAACGCCGCGTGGCGACGGCGTTGCTCGGTTATCCGGAAGGCAGCGTCGGTCGTTTGATGACGCCCGATTTCATCGCGGTGCACGACGATTGGACGGTGAAAGAAGTGCTGGATTACGTGCGCGAAAATGGCCAGGACAGCGAAACACTGAACGTGATTTACGTGGTCGATGAGCAGGGAAAATTGATCGACGACCTGCGCATCCGCGAGTTTTTGGTTAAACCTTTGCAGGCGACGGTGGCGGAAATTCGCGACCAGGCGTTTGTCGCTTTGAGCGTGACGGAGTTGCAGGAAAGCGCGCTCAACACGTTCCGAAAATACGATCGGACGGCGCTACCGGTAATCGATTCGAATGGCGTGCTCGTCGGCATCGTGACGACCGACGACATGCTTGATGTCGCGGAAGAAGAAGCGACCGAAGACATCCAAAAGTTCGGCGGTTTGGAGGCGTTGGAAGAGCCTTATATGCGCATTCCGCTTTGGAAAATGGTCAAGAAACGCGCGGGCTGGCTGGTCATTTTATTCCTCGGCGAAATGCTGACCGCGACCGCGATGTCGAGTTATCAGGATGAAATCGCGAAGGCGGTGGTGCTGGCATTATTCCTTCCGCTGATCATTTCCAGCGGCGGCAATTCCGGCTCGCAAGCATCGACTTTGATCATCCGCGCGATGGCGCTCGGCGAAGTGACGCTGCGCGATTGGTGGCGAGTGATGAGCCGCGAGCTGCAGGCCGGTCTGTCGTTAGGCGTGATTCTTGGCGGAATCGGAGCGGCACGGGTGGCGGTTTGGTCGTACGTGGGTGAGAACTATTTTCACCGGTCGCTTTACGGTCCGCATTGGCCGCTTGTCTCGATGACTGTGGGCGTGGCGCTGGTTGGTGTGGTCCTTTGGGGTTCGCTTTCGGGTTCGATGCTGCCGTTCCTGCTGCGCCGCTGCGGAGCGGATCCGGCGACGTCATCGGCGCCGTTCGTTGCCACATTAGTCGATGTGACGGGGCTGATGATTTACTTCACGATCGCGCTGCTGATTATGCGCGGGACGATGTTGTGAGCGGACGCGGATTTGAGGATTTCAGACAGAATTAACAAAATTTACAGAATGAAAAATCCGGTGAAGGCGTGCCGAAATTAGATTCTGTAAATGTCGTTAATTCTGTCGCGAAACCGCTCAACGCTGGATCGCAACCCACTCGTTGCGCTCGCGCGAATCGGCGACCGCTTGCACGACGCGCATGTAACGCATGCCTTCCTCAAAGTCGGGCCGCGGATGAATGCGTCCTTTCGATTTCACCGCCGCGATGAAATCGTTTTCCACCTCCCACTCGCCTTCCAACTCCGGCGCGATTTCGATTTCGTGCAGCGCACGGTCGCCCGCTTTGCCCGCATGAATGGTCTCGGAACCGAAGTCGTAAGTCATCGTTCCGGCATCACCGTAAACCTCCAGCCGATCGCCCATGGACAAGGCATCGATGCCGCTGAATTCCAAAACGCCTTCCGCGCCATTCGCAAAAGTGCAAAGGACCGTGGCCAAATCGGGCACGACAACTTCGTAACCCTGGCGGACCGGATTCAAAACCAAACCGCGCGCATAAACGCCGGTGATGTCGCCCAACCAACGCTGCAGGACCTCGACGTAAATTCCGAGGGCGAGCACATTCAATCCACTGATCTCGACGCGCTGCCGCCAATGCGCCGCGGTTTCCGGATTCAAATAAGCGCCGCTGAAACTCTGCAATCGAATGTGGTGCGGCCGGCCCAGATAATTTTCCGCGAGCAATTTTTTCACCAGCAAATCGCCCTTCAAACCGAACGGCGGCGGACAAAGCATCGTGACCAATTCCGGAAAACGCCGGGACGCGGCCAGCATTTCCTCCGCTTCCGCGAGATCCATCGCCATGCGCGCCTGACAAAAAACATGCTTGCCCGCCTCGAGCGCGGAGACAGTCACGGCCGAGTGCATGTAAGGCGGCGTGCCGATCCAGACGATGTCGATCTCCGGCATCGAGAGGAGATCGGCCCAATTTTGCAGCGGCGTGGCAGCCGGCGCATTCTCGGCGCAGAATTTCTCCGCGCTTTCGTAAGTGGAATTGGAGACCGCGAGGATTTCTACTTCCGGATGCTTGAGCAGCGCGGGTAAATGACGTTGGCGAACAATTTCTCCGGCACCGACGATGCCGATTCGAAGCTTTTGATTATTTGAGCGGGACATGAATTTTTTCTGAAAAGCCGGGGATTGGCGATGCGGTTTTGGCGAAGAAGTAGCTTTGACCCTGCGGTGCAGACGGCGTTCAAGAATCGCTTGACCGGCCATGCGCGGCGCGCCAGCTTACGCACCCTTTCGGAGTCGTTATGTCAAAAGTTTGCAGCATCACAGGTTCAAAAGTCACGCGCGGAAGCGTGATTCATCGGCGCGGTATGGCGAAGAAAAAAGGCGGCGTCGGCCGTCACGTCACGAAAAATGTGCCGCGCACTTTCAGTCCGAACTTGCATGAGCATCGCGTCTGGGTGCCGGAATTGCGCAAGCATGTGCGGGTCAAAGTGACCGCGCGCGCCTTGAAGACGCTGAATAAAAACGGCGCCTACGCGACCCTGAAAAAAGCCGGCCTGATCGCGGCCTAACGAACGGCGGCCTCGTCGCCGCCCTCCGCCAAATCGGTTACCGGCGTCGGTTCACCGGCCGTTTCCGATACAATCGAAGTCTCGTTAGGCAATGGCGTTGGTTCGCTTGTTTGCTCCGCCGAATTCTCGATCGGCGCTTCCGCCACAGTTAAAGTTTCAACCGGCGCATCGGTCTCCACCGTAGTCTTGGTCTTAGCGGCAGGCGCGACGGCTGGCGTCGGTTTTGTCCGCGGCAAATCGAGCAAGCCGTCGTTGAATTCGATGACGTAACCTTCGCTGATCAGCCACCGGAGATCGGACGCGAGCGAAAGCTTTATCCGATCGATCTCCGTCGGCTCGGTCACACCCGCAACCAACTCTTCCGCGAGCTGTTTGCGATTCATCCCCTGCGCCGCGGTCAGCTTCTCCAGGATGCGATTGATCGAAACAGAAACGCTCGTCCGCTCGTGGCCGAAATTCCGAATGCGCACCGGCGAAACGAAAAGCATCCCGCGCCGATGCCGGAAAATATTCAGGCCAGCGCCGCGCAAACCATTGACCAGCTCGGCCATCATTTGCGAAGGCGAACGCGTTTCCGCGGTCCACGCATTCTCGATTAACCATCCGAGTCCGCGCTCCGCCATGCGCCGGCTCATCACGCCGTTGACGACAAATTCCCGCTCGCTTTTCCAAAGCGTCGGCAAATGTGTTTGCCGAAAATGATGCTCCGCTTCGCCTAACGACTTAAAAATTACCGGCGTCTCTTCTTTGGTCGCGTAGGTGGTTACGCTCCGCGCCTGTTCTTTCCATTGCTCGACCACGGTCGGGTCGCTGACCATTTCGATCTGGCGCTGAAAATCCTGGAAGCTCATGCGCCGGCTGTAACGCTGCTCGTAAAGATTGCGCAGTTGCGATTGGTAACTGTGATGATTGCTCGGCCCGAGCAACATTCCACTCACCCGATCGCGCGCGACGTTGCTGAAATTTCCCTTGATTGGTTCCGACTGCGTGACTTCGACGTTGTAAAATTCGTCCCGCGCATTTCCGAACGCGCCGCCTTCCAGCACCCGCCGCTCGGTCGCGACCGGCCCGTTCTCGCCTAACTGGTGCAACTCCGCGCCTTCCGCCGCGGTCAAGCGCACATCGTAGCGTTCCGGTTTTTCCAGAAAGAGACGCGCCAGCGCAAAGACCGAATAGGTAACTGTGCCGGATTTTATCTGCGCGACCACACTTTCGAAAGCGGCCGGATGCGGCAAAAAACGAACCGCGACCGAGGGCAACGGTGGCGGCGCTTCACGCGGTGGGCGCTCCGCGCTTCGTTCGTCGCGGCGATTATCCCGTCCGCGATCCGGTCGTTTACGATCGTCTCTTTGACCGCGCGGTTTCGGGCTGCGGGCGCGCTGTTCTCCGCCGCGACGCGGGCCGCGCCCTTCGCGATCGAAAGGCCGTTCCTCTTCGCCCTGATAGTTGGCGTAATCGTTGGTGCGCGCCGGTTCGTTGACCCAGGACGGCATCAATTTTAGATCGAGCAAATCAGCGGAAGTATTCGGCGCGGGCATCGGTTTCTCTCTTACGCCAAGGGTAAGCGAAGTAAACCGAAGCGCCACGAGAAGCGCGAAAAATTCCCGCGCTCCCGCAGTTTTCCGGCAGAGAAAAGGAACCGGAAATCTCGCGCGCGCTCGGGCGTTTCTTCACGCGATTGTCACCGGGAAAATAATTGACAAGAACTCTAATTCATTTACTTGCCATCCTTGCCGGGACTGCTTAACCCTCCTCGGCGAGCTAACGACATTCAGGAGATTTTATGAGCGACAAACCAATTGAAGAGAAGGTCAAAGACATCATCGTCGAGCAGCTCGGCGTTAATCCCGAGCAGGTCACGCCGACCGCTTCCTTCATCGAGGATTTGGGCGCGGATTCGCTCGATATCGTCGAGTTGGTCATGGCATTCGAAGAAGAATTTTCCGTGGAAGTGCCGGATGAAGATGCGGAAAAACTTCAGACCGTCGGCGATGTCGTGAAGTACATCGAGGAGAAGCAATCGAAGCAGTAAAGCCTCTGCGCGCGTCGCTTCGGGCGACGTTTTCAATTTCAGAAAAACACGACTTCGGTCGTGTTTTTTTGTTTTCATTGCGATCACTCGCCAGCCGTAGAAACTGATCGATGGATTTCGCCCTCCTGGAAAAACCGCTCTTTCACGCGGGCGACCACTACGTCTCGACCTTGGGAGCGATCGCCTTCGCGGCGATCTTCAGCCTCGGGCTGATTCTTTCGAAGATCATCCAAAGTGACTGGATCAAGCGCCTGCTCAGCCGCTTCAAACTCGAGGCGAACCTCATCGGCATCGTCACGACCATTCTCAGTTTGGCCGCGCTCGTTTTCTGCACGGTCAGCGCGATTAACGCCGCCGGCATTCCGCTCGCCTGGAGCGCGCCGCTTCCGGCGATTAATCTCAGCCTGGTGCAGATTTTTCTGCTCGTCGTCCTCCTCATCGCGGTCTTCTGGATTTCCTCGCACACCAAGCGTTTCCTCTTTAACCGCATCCTCGCCAACTCCGGTCTCGCCCGCTCCCTGCAATACGCCATCGCGCAGATCGCGAGCAAAGTCGTCCTCGTCGTCGGCGTCATCATGGTCCTGGAAAACACCGGGATTCATCTCGCGGCGCTCACGGTTTTTGCGGGTGCGGTCGGCGTCGGCGTTGGCTTCGGATTGCAAAACATCACGAGCAATTTCATCAGCGGCCTGGTCATTCTCGCGGAGCGGCCGATCAGCATCGGCGATCGCGTGGAAGTCGCGGGCGTCGCCGGACAGGTGAAACACATTCGCGCGCGCAGCACGATCATCGTCACGAACGACAATATCACCATGATCGTGCCGAATACGAAATTCATCGACTCGCCCGTGACCAATTGGACCTACGGCGATCCGCGGGTGCGCTTCCGTGTGCCCGTCGGTGTGGCCTACGGCAGCGACATGAAACAAGTCAGCGAAGCCTTGATCGCTGCCGGCAGCGAACATCCGAAGGCGCTGAAAGATCCGGCGCCGAGCGTCTTCCTGAAAAAATTCGGCGACAACTCGATCGACTTCGAGCTGGTGGTTTGGAGCGAGGAAATGAGTTATCGCCCGGCGCGTTTCAAGAGCGATCTGAATTTCCTGATCGAGAAAAAATTGCGCGAAGCCGGGATCACAATTCCGTTTCCGCAGCGCGACGTTTACATCAAGAGCGGCGAGTTGCGCGTGACTTCCGCCGCGCCGGACGACGAGCAAAAAAAAGCGCCCGACGCGTCAGCCTAACGAGTGGTCGCCCGCGCGGTCATGGAAGCAGGCGAGATCATTCCCTTCCGCGGCGGAGTGGCGCGCGTCGTCGAGCTGGCGGCCTTGCAAAATTACCTGCCGTGGCAGCAGGCCTTGCAAGGCAAAGCGAAGGACCATCGCTTTTACGAGATCGTGGAAGAGACGCTCGAAGGCGGTTTCGAGCATCAATATATGATCATCGAGGACGAATCGGGAACGGTCCGCGCGGTTCAGCCATTATTCTTCGTTAGGCAAAATCTGGTCGAAGGTGTGCCCGCGCTCCGCGCCGCGGTCGAGCGCGTGCGCCGGATTTTTCCGCGCTTCCTAACCATGCGTTTGCTCATGATCGGTTGCGCCGCGGGCGAAGGCTCGTTAGGCGTCGATCGACCGGAAGACGAACCCTGGCTCGCCGCGGCCTTGCGCGAAACCCTGCCGATCTACGCGCGCCACAACCGGGCGTCGCTCATTGTCTTCAAAGACTTCGCCGCGCGTTATCGCACGCCCTTGCGCGTCCTCGCCGAATCCGGTTTTGCGCATGTCCCGAGTATGCCGATGACCCAACTGGCGTTGTCGTTCCCTGATTTCGAGAGTTATCTGCAAACCCTGAGCAAGGCGACGCGGAAGGATTTGCGGCGGAAATTTCGCAAGGTCGCGCAACAACCGCAGATCGCGCTCGAAGTGGTCGCCGACATCTCGCAGTTCGTCGACGAAATTTATCCGCTCTATCTTCAGGTGCACGAACGCTCGGCGATGAAGTTCGAGCGCCTAACGAAAGCTTATTTCCGCGAGCTCGGCCGGCGAATGCCGGAACGGGCGCGCTTTTTTCTCTGGCGGCAGGAAGGAAAAATCATCGCCTTCAGTCTCGGCCTGGTGCATGCGGGCAAATTTTACGACGACTATCTCGGGCTCGATTATCGCGTCGCGCTCGATCTTCATCTCTACTTCTACACCTTCCGAGACATCATAAGTTGGGCCATTGCCGAAGGTCTGGAAACGTACTGCAGCAGTCCGCTAAATTATGAACCAAAGTTGCATCTCGGCTGCAATCTCATGCCGCTCGATCTTTACGTCCTGCACACCTCGCGTTGGTTGAATCCGATTTTTCGCCGCGCGGTCACCCTGCTTGAACCGACGCGTCACGATCGCGTCCTCCAGCGATTTCCAAACGCTAACGAACTGCAAACGTGACCCCGCGCGCATCCTTCTTTTTTAATCCCTGGCTGCAGCTCGCACTCAGCCAGACCTGCACAATGATCGGCGATCTTTGTTTAAAACGCGGCGCGATGGATATCGTGCATCTTTCGCCCGGCTGGGCCTGGACCGGCCTTACCGGTCTCGCTTCGCCCTTCGTCTGGCTCGGGATCGTCTTTCTGATTTTGAGCTTCATCACCTGGCTCTACGTTTTGAAACACCTCCCGCTCTCGCTCGCGTTTCCGGTCTCGCAGGTGGTTCACATCATGGTTCCCCTCGGGAGTTGGATCGTGCTCGGCGAACTCATCAGCCAACGGCGCTGGTGCGGAATCGCGCTCGTCCTTCTCGGACTGGCGATCGTCGCTAAACCGGCCGCAAAATTGGAGGAACGCCTGTGACGCCGTTCGCGTTTTTGCTCATCGTCATTTCGCTCGCGGCTTTCGTCGGCGGACAGCTCCTCCTGAAACACGGCATGGAAGCGACCGTCGCCGGCGGATTCGCGGATCGCACTTTTATTATTTTCGTCTTCGCCGGCACGGTCGCGATGGCCGTTTCCTTCTTCCTCACCCTCGGACTTTTGCAACGATTCGATCTGAGTTATCTCGATCCCTTCCAGGGACTGAGTGTGATTTTCGTGAGCGCGGCGGCGATTATTTTTCTGCGCGAGAAACTCAACCTTCGCCTGCTTCTCGGTTCGCTTTTTATCGCGGCCGGTTAGATCCTTGTTTCATTCAGTTAAGATCGGCCACAACTTCGCCAGCGCGGCGTGATTGATCTTGCGCGCGCTCGCCAGATCGCGCGGCGGCAACTTCGGATGATCGATCGTCGCGACGAAACGCTGTTTCGCGCGCGCATATTTCGGTTCCGAAAACGCGCCACAAATGTCGCCGGCGATCACGCGCGTTTGCTTGCGCAAACAGCCCAGCGCCCAGGCGACATCGTCGATCGCGAATCTTCCATTCTCCCAATTCGTGATCGCATCGGATCCCTGCAGGCAATCGAGATCGATCGTCACATAAACATTTTCCGCGTCGATGCCGGCCACGAAAGTTTCGAATTGTTCGCGCCAGCTTGCGCGGAAAATCGCGGCCGCTCTCTCTTGTTCCTTTTGCGAACGGTTGTCGGCCCAAGCATGCAACTCGAGTCGCCCGGTGCGTTCGGCGCGGCGATTTCCAAAAAGTCGTCCCGGCCACCAACATTCGAAATTTCCGCAACCCCAGACGCTGATTTTTTTTGTCTGCGGCCACTCCAGCGCGCGATTGACCCAGCCACCGCAGCACCACTTCGGCGGGCGAATATCCCAGTCAGGATGATTATCGAAAGAGACGAGAGTGAACGGTTCCCGCATCTGGCGAATCCAGAGCGCGGACAAGTGATGAAAATCTCCCGAACCGTAAAGCATGAAAGGCGCGAGGCGCGTTTCGTATTCTCGAAAAAAGTCCTCCACCCCCCTCGGCGGAGCGGAGAAGCGAAGCCGCGGTCCCCAGCTTCTCGCGTCCACCGTTTCCAACCCGAGCGAGTGATCGCCCCAGGCATCGTCGAGATTCAAATGCAGCGCGGCGGCCAAAGCGCGATAACTTTGCTACGATTGCGGCGCGGAACAACCACCCCATACGCGCAAGCTTCGCCCCAGCGTCGATATCCAAACATTACCGCAAAACACCAGACGCCCGAAAAGGCGAAAGCCAAAGCGGATGACCGCGATCTCATCTGCAAAGTGCAGGACGCGTTTCGCGCTTTTGCCCGTTCGGCCTCGGCTGTTCTCGGCACCGCCTGGGCCTTCGTCTTCGCCATCGTCATCATCGTCATCTGGGCGGCGAGCGGGCACATTTTTCATTACTCCGACACTTGGCAACTGATCATCAATACCGGCACGACCATCGTCACTTTCCTGATGGTTTTTCTGATTCAGAACACGCAGAACCGCGACTCGAAAGCGGTCCACCTGAAGCTCGATGAATTAATCCGTGCGGCCAGCGGAGCGCGCAATAAAATGGTCGATCTCGAACGCATGTCGGATACTGACCTCGGAAAGCTGCAGGCCCAGTTCGCGCAGATCAGCAAGAAGGCGGACGAAACCAGCGATGAAGTCGACGAAGTCGAAGAGCAAATTGCCCGCGAGCTAGAGTCACGCTGAGGTCGCGCCCTCGTTTTCGAGCGAGCGCGCTTCGCCGTTGCGGATGAAAATTTTTCCGCTCGGGCAAAGAGCAAAAATTTCGCATCGTCGGCAATCCGGTTTGCGCGCGTAACAGCGTCGCCGTCCGTGCCAGATGAGCCAGTGACTCCAGATCGTCCAATGTTCGCGCGGGACCACTTTCATCAGGTCGGTTTCGATTTTTACCGCGTCGGTTTGTTTCGTTAGGCGAAGTCGGTGTGAGAGCCGCGCGACATGCGTATCGACCACGATCCCCTCGTCTTTTCCGAAAGCATTTCCGAGAACGACGTTGGCTGTCTTGCGACCAACGCCCGGCAACGCGTGCAGTTCCTCCATCGTATCGGGAACTTTGCCGCCGTGTTTTTCTTCGATCGCGGCCGCGGCCGCGCGGATGCTTTTTGTTTTCGCGCGAAAAAATCCGGTCGAGCGAATCATCGACTCCAGTTCATCCGGCGAAGACTGCGCATATTCCGCCGCGCTGCGGTAACGCTTAAACAACTTCGGGGTAACCAGGTTGACCCGTTTATCGGTGCACTGCGCGGAGAGAATGGTCGCGACGAGCAACTGCAACGGCGTCTTGAAATCCAGCTCGCAATGCGCCTCGGGATAAACCTTCGAAAACGCTCCGACCAACTCCTCGACTCGCTCGAGAATCGTCACGGGAGGAAAAGCAACCGCTCGTTAGGCTGCTTCGCTCGAATGAGATTCCGAGGTCCGGATTAATTGCGTGACGCTCGTGTGATCAAACAGAGTTGGGCTGTCGTCTGGATCGAGATAGACGGCGACGCCGCCATCGAAAGCCAGGGCCTCTGGATATTGAACCGAAAATCGCGAGCCACTCGAGAGCTCGACCACAAATGGCTGAAACGGCGCACGGCGGACAAATGCGCGAAGGCTTTTGTGGAAAGACTCAGTTTCCATGATCAGGATTGTTCGCCAGCGGACCGGCTATGTCCAGCAACAGCTTTTGTTTCGTCGACATCCGTCGCCGGAGTCTATTTTTGCGCGTATGGCGTTAGCTTTTGTTCGAGCTGCGGCGGCACGTGGGCGGTGATGATCGCGAACTCGCCGTCGTATTGCACTTCGAGCACATGCCCGACGCGATGCGTCTCAGCAATTAGCCCAGCTTCCGTCAGCGG